>DAOUGZ010000079.1:0-39969 GCA_034428955.1 Anaerolineae bacterium
GTCAAAGTCGGGCCAGTTGCGGTCGATGGTAAAGGCCGTGGCGCCGACGACGTTCGGATAGCGCCGCAGCAGACGGTCGTATTCCTCCAGGTCCCACAGAAAATCCTCGGCGTTACAGGTCTTCTTCCAGCCGGGCTTGCCGACTCCCTCCACCTGGTCGCGCCCGCACTCGGTCACCACGATCTTTACATCTCCCAGCACAGCGGCGATCTCGGGGATGGTCCAGCGCCCGCAGTGCCAGGGGTTGGCGATGTCGTTAAAGTCGACCCAGTACTCGTGCAGCCCCAAAAAGTCGTCCGGATTGAGCGCATCCAGCACGGGCTTGAACTTGGGCCAGTTCTCCACCCGCCAGCAGCCGACGGCGGGGTTGCCGGCTACACAGCGCAGCCCGTCGGCGTGCATCAGTGAGATCAGCTCCAGCGAGAAGGGCACGTACCAGTCCAGTTGATCATCGGTGGGCTCGTTGACGGCCGTCTCAAAGGCGATGTTGGGCCCGCCGGCAGCCTTCATGGCCAGCATGTCTTGCCGGCGACGGCCAAACCACTCGCGGGCGGCCTGGAGCGGCTCCATGCCTGTATCCGGCTCGTCGAACTCGAAGCGGATGACGATAAGGCTATCGGGACCGAGCATTGAGCGCACCTGGCCGACGTACTCGACGGTGACGTTGCGCAGCTTGACCACAGGGGGCTGCCCCAGCTCGACGTGCGTGCCCTCACGTATCTCCGGCCCGATCTTTTTGATCGGTCTGGCCGGGCGTGGTGTTTTGGTGGGCTTGGCCGTCGGTTTGGGTGTAGCTGTGGCGTCGGGCGCCGCAGTGGGGCTCGGCGTCATCGTTCCCGTTTCTGTTGAGGTGGGTGCAGGCGAGGCGGCCGGTAGGGTCGCCGTTGGCGTCGGTGACGGCCGTCTCACGATCAACACAGATAGGCATATCGAGGCCCCGGCGAGCAAGGCCAAGAGGCCCAGCCCCGCGAAGCCGAAAAGGATCAATTGTCTGTTGCGCTGCACGTTCTCTCCTCAATGGACTCTGCGAAAGCGGCTTTACAATCCTGTCGGGTTCCAGGGCTCCGCCGGCCGGCGGGCAACTTGCCCGGCCGGGCCACGTCTCGCTGGGGCTCGGCCTGGAGCCCGGCAAGGTCTACATAGGTGACGTGCTTGTGCGGGCTTGGTTGCGGCTGCAGCCAAGCACCGCTCCCGCTGATGAGCTCCAGCATCCCACAAGTATACATGTTTTGTGTGATAGTCCAAGTGACTCGTAGGTGGCACTCGTAGGTGGCGTTTGGGGCGACACAAGCCTGCTCCTGAAAGAGCCCCGGCCCCTTGGCCAATGCGGATTGGACCTTTCCCCGTCCACTGTGGTAAAATGGCTGTACTAGTCTCCTGACGCCTGTGCGGCTATTCCCGCCGCCAGGCACTATACCTCTCTGGTGGAGGCCGGGTATATGCGGCTACTGACACGCGCGCTCAAGATCGTTCTAATGGCCCTGGGCCTGTATGTCGCCATGCAGGTTCTGATACGCCTGTTCCGGCGGCTCTTTCCCTTCCCGGTGCCGTCCTTTATGAGCCCGTTACTCGATTCGCCCTTGCGTGACCTCTCCTACCCCCGCGAGGAGACGTTGGAGCGCATTGGTCTGAAGCCGGATCTACGCGTTCTCGAACTGGGCGCCGGGCCGGGTTATCTTACTATCGAGGCGGCGCGCAAGGTAGGGCCGGACGGGCACCTCACTGCGGTGGATATCCAGCCGGCGTTGATTGCGACGCTTGCGGAAAAGGTGGATCGTGCCGGGCTGACCAATGTGGATCTGCAGGTGGCCGATGTCAGGAACCTGCCCATGCCCGACAGCAGCTATGACCTCGTCTTCATGGCCGCCGTGCTTGGCGCCCTGCCGGACAAGGGCCGCGCCCTGCGCGAGATCCGGCGCGTGCTCAAGCCGAACGGCCGCCTCTCGATCACCGAGGCCATGGCCGACGCCGATTTCATGCTCCAGGGCGAGGTCGTCGGTTGGGCGCAGACGGTCGGCTTTGAACTCGTCGAGCAGCACGGCAGCGCCTTCCTCTATACGCTCAATTTCCGCTCCATGTTCGAGCACTAACGCTCGCTCGCTTCCTGCGCGGCCGGCTCCGTCGCTGAGGGTTGGCCAAGCGCCCCGGTGTGCTCAGGGCCGCGCCTCATTCGCTCCCCGGAGGCCCCGATATGGCAATTCCAACGCGCTACACGGCTTCGGTTGTCGGCGGAGGCGCCGGCGGCAAGCTGAGCATGAATGCCCTTGTCGCCTCGGAGCGCTACAACCTTGTGGCGGCGGCTGACCTGCGTGAGGACGTCCGGCAGGAACTGGCCGTCCGCTACCCCGGCATCCGCCTCTTTGCCGACCATCTCTCCATGTTTGCTGAATGTCCCACCGATGTGGTTTGCGTCTCGACCTGGCCACCCTCACATCGCCAGGTCGTGCTGGATGCGCTGCAGATGGACTTGCGGGGCATCCTCTGCGAGAAACCGCTGGGCGATACGGCCGCGGCCGGGCGCGGGATCCTGGAGGCCATCCGGGCGCGCGGGCTGCCGATGGCTGTGCCCCACGGGCTGCTCAAGACCCGTCACGGCGAAGAGATTCTGGCGCGGGTGCATGGCGGCGAGATCGGCGAACTCGAGTTGGTCGAGATCGAATGCCATCGCTGGGATATTATCAACGCGGGTATTCACTGGCTCAACTTTTTCGTCAACCTCCTGCCGGATGATCCGCCGGCCTGGGTGATGGCCCTCGCTGAGGCCTCGACCCGGACCTTTCGCGACGGCATGCAGGTGGAGACGACTGCCGTTACCTATGTGCAGACCGTGGGAGGCGTGCGCGCCGTCATGCACACAGGCGACGAGGTCCTCATCCGGCGGCCGGGCAAGGACTGCATCTTTCGCCTGGTCGGGACGCGAGGAGTGCTCGAGTTCTGGGCCTGGGAGAGCGCCTATCGCCTCACCAACCCTGCCTACCCGGAGGGGCAACTCTTCGAGCCGCCGAGCTACCCCGAGTCGGCGCACCAGCGCCACCTGGAAGCGATGGCGGATGCCATCGACCGCGGCGCCCCCGACTATGCCATTCCCAAAAGCTCGCTCGTTGCGCTCGAGCTCTGTGAGGGGGCCTATCTGTCGAGCGCGCATCGCTGCAAAGTGACCCTGCCGTTGTCCGGCTTCCAGGCCCCACCGGAGCCGGCCTGGCACCCCGGCCGGCCCTACGATGGGCAGGGCGGGCGCGACGGACGCAAGCTGGGCTGAGAGGAGAGGCTGACATGGCACCGATCCGTTTGGTGATCGTCGGCGGCGGCGGCTGGCGGAGCGAGTTCTACTTGCGCGTGGCGCGGGCACTGCCTGAGCGCTTTCGGGTGGAGGCGCTCCTGGTCCGCAACCCAGCCAAAGGCCGGGCGATGGAGGCGGCCTGGGGTGTACCGACCTACCGCACGCTGGATGACCTGCTTGGGGCGACCGCGCCCGAGTTTGCGGTCACGTGCGTCCCCTGGGAGGCCAACCCGCTGTTTCTAAAGGACCTGGCGGCGCGCGGCCTGCCCGTGCTCTCGGAGACGCCGCCCGCGCCCGACATGGCGCGCCTGTGGGAGGTCTGGCAGTTGGTAGAGCAGGGCGCGCGCATTCAGGTGGCCGAGCAGTACATCTACCAGCCCCATCACGCCGCCCGCCTGGCCTTTGCCGCATCCGGCGCGCTGGGGCGAGTGACGCAGGCGCAGGTCTCCGCCTGCCACGGCTATCACGGCATGAGCCTCATCCGCCACTTTCTGGGCGTCGGCTTTGAGAATGCGCGCATCACGGCGCGGCGGTTTGTGTCGCCGATTGTCGCCGGGCCCGGGCGCGACGGCCCACCGGCTGAGGAGCGCATCGTCGACTCGCCGCAGGATATGGCCTGGCTCGATTTCGGCGACAGGCTGGGCGTCTATGACTTTAGCGGCGACCAGTACTTCTCCTGGGTGCGGGGGCAGCGTCTGCTGGTGCGGGGCGAGCGCGGCGAGATTATCGATCAACGCGCCGCCTACCTCGTCGACCATCGCACGCCGATAGAGATCGAGTTCCGGCGCATGGTGGCCGGACCCAACGGCAACCTGGAGGGGCACTATCTCAAGGGGATCGTCGCCGGCGAGCAGTGGGTCTACCGCAACCCCTTCGCGCCCGGCCGCCTCACCGACGACGAAGTGGCCGTCGCTTCCCTGCTGGCCGGCATGTCCGCCCACGTCGCCGGCGGCCCCGAGGTCTATCCCCTGGCCGAGGCCTGCCAGGACCATTACCTCAGCCTGATGATGGCTCGCGCGATCGAAAGCGGCGAGCCGGTCCGGACCGAGACCCAGCCCTGGGCGCACTGAAGCCGTCGGGCCAGGAAAGACAAAGTCCCTTCGGGGCTGTGGCCTCGCCTGGAGCGTAGTGGAGAGACCAGCCCGAAGGGCTTTGCCGTTTGATAGCCCGGTGGCCTCGGCCCCGGGCGGCCTTGCTACTACGTGCCACAGCCGGGCAAGAACGCAGTCGCCTGCCGGCGGCGGGCCTGGGCGGCGGCATCCAGCTCGGCAGCGACGGCCTGGGGAGAGACGAGCTTTTCCAGAGCCTCGAACCAAGCCCCGGAGCGAATGGGGGCATGTCGCACTCCGGCAAGCTCGATGGTCAGGGCACCTTCCGCCGGACAGACGTGCTCGCAGGCGCCGCAGTACAGGCAAAAGCGTTCGTCGAGCGCCACCTGAGCGCCGTCGTAGGTGATGGCGTGGGTGGGGCAGACGTCCGCGCAGGCCTGGCAGCCCGCCGGGCAGAGGGCCACGTTCAGTCGGGCGCGGCCCCGGTACGGCTTGGTCACCGTAAAGGCGCCGGCGGGGCCCTCCTCCATACAGCGCGTGCAGTTGAAGCACAAGGACTGGTCCACCGCTACGTTACTGACCGCGATGACCTGCCCGGCCTCGTCGCGCCGGATCTCGGCGCTGATCGCGCCCGCCGGACAGTTGTCGATGTACGAGGTGTCGGTTGTGGCGGCGCAGGGCTCCTGCTCGACGTGCATGGTGCGGATGAGCAACGGAAAAACCTCGCCCTTGATCACAGGTACTTCAGGAACTCTATTGACCGTCATAGACAGCGAGTGGGTGGGGCACATGGCCACACACTCGCCGCAAAAGTTGCACTTGGCGGGGTCGATATCCACGCGCGCGCGGACGACGACGCGCCCATCTTGCAGTTCGGCGGCAGATACGGTGATCGCCTTGGCGGGGCAGAGCGTCTCACAGGTCCGGCACCCGCAGCACAGGTCGTGGTCCGCCGTGAGCTCGTAGCGGCGGGTGATCATGGGGCGCAGCAGGGTCAGCGCCTTGGGCGTGTCACGCTTGGTAGTGGTTCCTCGTGTGGTCATCGCTTCCCCCTCTCACCCGCCCACATTCTCACCGCGGCGCAGCCGGGCCACTGTCTCGCCCTGAGGCCCCACGACCAGCACTTCCAGAGCCATCTCACCTGGTAGCGCGTGGGTGGCGCAACTGAAGCAGGGGTCGTAGGCGCGGAAGGCCATCTCAACCCGGTCCAGCAGTCCCTGCGTGATCTCCTTGCCGCCGCCGATGAGTTCCTGGGCGGCCTTTTTGATTGACATGCAGATAGCGGCGTGGTTGTTGGTTGTGCCCACGATCAGGTTGACCTTGCGCAGCATGCCGCGCTCGTCGGTGATATAGTGGTGCGTCAGCGTGCCGCGCGGCGCCTCCACCGTGCCCACGCCCTCGGTCGGGATTCCCGTGGGGATGGTGCGCACGTTCGGGTCGGTGATCTCGGGGTCACGCGCCAACTCGAGCACGCGCTCGCCGGAGTAGAGCATCTCGATCAGCCGCGCCCAGTGGGTGGCCAGCGTGGCGTGCACGGGCTTGCCGCCCATATAGTCATAGAACTCATCGTAGGCCTCCTGCGCCAGCGGCGTGGCCATGCCCTCGGCGGCGTTCAGCCGGCCCAGAGGGGTGGCACGGTACACACCACTCTCCATGCCGTCCACAAATCCCTTCCAGCCGAACGTTTTGAGGTAGGGGAACTTGGCATAGGTCCAGGGCTCGACGCGCTCGGCGATGTGTTGCCGGTATTCCGCCGGGTGGTAGCGCAGGACCTCATTTCCTTGCACATCGACCACGCGCACGTGCCCATCGTAAAAGTTGACCCGGTTGTGCTCGTCTACCAGCCCCATACTGTGCGTCTGGTGCAGGTAGGCGCTGCTCAACAGCATCTCTTTGTACTCGGCGCTGCCGAGAACGGCGTCGCGCCAAATCTGCAGCGAGAGACGGCCAAACTCGACAAAACCCTCGCCGATTTCGATCAGCCGCGTCTGCATCTCGGGCGTCACCGCCTTCGCCACGCCGCCGGGCAGGGCCAGCACGGGGTGGACGAAGCGGCCACCCAGGATGGAGACCACCTCGTGCGATTCCTTGAGGTGCCTCAGCACCCGTCGCCCCAGGGTCAGGCCGACCTTGCCGACCACGCCCAGGATATTGCGCTCCGCCGGGTCGGCGTCGGGGCCCACAATAAAGTCCGGCCCACCTAGGGCATAAAAGTGGGTGCCGTGGTCACCGGCAAAGAAGGCGTTGTGTACCATTTCGCGGATCTTGCGCGCCGCGGGTGGGGGCTCTACGCCATATAGAGCATCGCCCGCCTTGGCGGCGGCCATGTGGTGCGCAGTGGGGCATACGCCGCAGATGCGTTGCGTGATGCGTGGCATCTCCTCCACGGGGCGCCCCTCGCAAAAGGCCTCAAAGCCGCGGAACTCGGGCACCTGGAAGTAGGCGTTGGCTACGTCTCCGTGGTCGTCCAGAAAGAGGGTGATCTTCCCGTGCCCCTCCAGCCGCGTCACAGGGTCGATGGTGATGCGCTTCACTCTGCGACCTCCTCTCCGTCGCCCCCGTTCGTCTGTGAGGCACAGGCCTGGCCCGAGGACTCGGCATCCATCTTGAGTTTGTGCAGGAACGATGAACCCAGGCCAAAGCGATAAAAGGTGCCCACGGGATCGACGATCGTCGAGAGCACCTGCCGAATCTCGGCGTCGCTCTGCCCGTCGAAACTGGCCACGATGGCATCCAGGAGCGCCGCGCCCTGGTCGGCGACTCCATCGGGCGGGCCGTAGCAGCCCCGGCAGGGCATGTTGGCGCCGACGCACAGCGCCCCACAGCCGGCGTGCGTAGCCGGACCCGCACAGATCAGGCCCTGCTCCAGCAGGCAGCGCTCAGGGGCGGGGATGATCTCGTGCGGCCGGCGGAAGCTGTCGACCCGGATCTTGCCCTCGCGGGTGCGCGAGCACTGGTCGCACACTGTGCGCCGGTCGACACCCAGTAGGGGCGGGGTCGCCCCACCTCTACCCGCTGGCGGCAGCCTGTTCTCGATGACGGCGCTCATGGCCTTCCAGATCTGCTCATAGTGCGGCGGGCAGCCTGGAATCTTGTAATCCACGGGCACGACCTGCTCCAGCGTGCGCACCTGCTTGCAGAGGATGGGCAGCGTCAGCTCGCCCTCCGGCATATCATAGCGGGCCTGCGGCAGCACTCCGTCGGGATTCTCGGTAGATGGGCTTTCTTGCAGCGCTCGATAGAGGGCATGGTCCGCTCCCTTGATATTGCTCAGCCCAGGGATGGAGCCCTCTGTGGCGCAGGCGCCAAAGGCCACCAGGAGCTTGCTCTTGTTGCGCAGTAGCTGGGCAATGTGGGCGTCCTCATCGGTGCGAATGCCACCGTTGAAGAGTGTCACATCGATAAAGCCGTCGGGCATTTCCTCGACGTCGTGGTACTTGAAATCCATGGCGCAAGGCCAGAAGACAATGTCCGCAACCTTGGCGAGCTCGAGCAGACGTTCGTTCAGCTCGACAATGGCGATGTCGCATCCCCCGCAGCTTGCGGCCCAGTACACGGCTAGTTTGAGCTTGGTCATCTTTCTCCTCGCACACTTCTTAGGCCGTGGCCGTCACGGAGGCGACGATCTCATCGGACATGCGCTGGACTAACTCTGGCAGCACGCGCCGGTCCAGCGCGCCCAGTTCGGCAAAGCCCACACGCACTCGGGAGATGTTCATCTGCGCCAGGACCTGCTCCAAGAGCGCCACCTTGCCGCGCCCCAGGTAGGTGCCGCGCTGGTAGTGGCACTCCCCCTCCTTACACCCGACTACCAGCACGCCGTCCGCCCCCCGAGTAAGCGCCAGCAAGATCATCTCAGGGTCCACGCGTCCCGAACAGGGCAGGTTGACCAGCCGCAGGTGGTCGCTCTCCAGCGTGCGCAGTTGCGCCCATTCCGTGTCCGAATGGATGCTCCACTGGCACACAAAGATGGCGATGCGCGGCACCTCAGAGCAGCCCGCCAGGTATCCCTGACCATTGAGCCAGCCGCCTTCGCCCAGGCGCGACACCAACTCGCGGTCGCTGAACACCTCCAAGCTCATGGCGCCGGAAGGGCAGGCAGCCACACAGATGCCGCAGTGTAGGCAGAGCATCTTGTCGACCTCGGCCATCATGCGCTCATCGCCGTCGCGTAAGCGGGTCACCCGGCTGATGGCGCCGTAAGGGCAGGCCCGTGTGCACACGGCACATCCAGAGCAGACTTGCTCGTCGACGGTGGCGAACGGACCGGGCGGCTCGTGCCCCTCACGGATGGCGATGTTGCGGATCGCCTTCATGACGTCAGAGATGTGAATCCCTTTGGGGCAGCGAGGGTAGCAGGCATCGCAGGCCGAGCATTGCCAGATCTCGGGGCTGGAGAGCACCTCCTTGCGCAGGCCCAACCCCGCCTTGTGCAGCGTCAGCCGCGGGTTGAACGACGGCTCGTAGCGGCGCACCAGGCAGGTGGCCGCACAGGTTCCGCACGACCAGCAGGTGCGCAGGTGCTCTCCTCCGGGCTCGGCCAGAATCTCTTGTACAAAGTGTTGATCGAATTGGTCCGACCGGATCATGCCGGAGCCTCCTCGCGCGCTTCTTCTGCCATCAGCTCGGCCATGTGAGAAACGCCCTTCCAGCGCGCGAGGCGCTTGGCGAGCTCGGGCTGGGCCTTGGCGTTCTGCGTTTTGAGGTCCTCCTTGTCCATGGAGTCGAGCTTGTCGGCCATCGCGGTGATCACCTGTGCGTACTTTTGCCCCTCGGCGGCCGAGATCCACTCTACGCGGAAGCGCTCGGGGTCAATGCCCATGCGCTCCAGCAGGCGAGGAATGCGCGAGAAGCGCTTGGCCGCGACCTGCTGGCCGGTGATGTAGTGGCAGTCCTGTGGGTGGCACCCCGAAACCAGCACCATGCCGGCGCCGCGGCGGAATGCCTCGAGGATAAAGTCCTGATCCATGCGCGCCGAACACATCACGCGGATACCGCGCGAGACGGCCGGGTACTCAAAGTGGCTCGTACCGGCATTGTCCGCGCCACCGTAGGAGCACCAGTGGCACATAAAGGCCAGGACCTTTTCCTCGGGCTTGTCTCGCAGCAGCTCGCGGAGCTGCGCCACGATCTGAGCATCAGTAAAGTGATCCTGCGTGATGGCGTCGTGCGGGCACTCGGCCGCGCAGCCGCCGCAGCCGTGGCACTTGGCCTGGGTGATCTGAGCCGGCTGCCCGGGCACGACGGTGATCGCACCGTAGGGGCAAGCCTTGGCGCAGATGCCGCATTTCTTGCCCTGGGCGCTGATACAGCGATCCGCCCAGGCCTTGGCGATGATCGGCTCGATCTCCCACGTTTCCGACGAGAGCACGCGCGCCGCGCGCGAGGCGGCCGCACTGCCCTGAGCCACGCTAGCGGGGATATCCTTGGGTCCCTGCGCGGCGCCGGCCAGGAAGACGCCGTCGGTAGGCGAATCCACCGGCCGCAGCTTGGGGTGGTATTCCATGAAAAAGCCGCCGGGGCTGCGCGAAAGGGTCAGCGTCGAAGCCACCTGCTCCGTATCCAGGCGCGGAATGGCTGCGGCCGAGAGGGTGACCATCTCGGTCTCCAGTTCGACTACCTGACCCAGCGCCTGGTCCTCAGCGGTCACGAACAGGTTGCCCGTCTCCGGGTCTTGCGTGATCTGTGAGGGGCGCCCCTGGATGAAGCGAATGCCCATCTCCCGAGCGCGGTTGTAGAACTCTTCGTATCCCTTGGCCGGCGTGCGGATATCCATGTAAAAGATGGTGATATCCATGTCGTGGTAGGTCTGCTTCAACAATAGGGCGTTCTTGATGCTGTACATGCAGCAAAAGCCCGAGCAGTACTCGTTGAAGCGGCTGTCTCGCGAACCCACGCACTGGATGATCGCCATGCTCTTGGGCGGCTTGCCGTCGGAGGGGCGAAGGAGTTGGCCGATGGTTGGCCCCGCCGAGTTCGCCAGGCGTTCCAGCTCCATCGCCGTGATCACGTTGGGGTAGACGCCATAGCCGTACTCGGGGATCACGCTGGGGTCAAAGCTGTCGAACCCGGTAGCCACGATGATCGAGCCCACGTCCAGCTCTACCGTCTCGCCCTGCTGATTAAAGTCGATGGCATCCAGCTTGCCGCAGGCCTCGACGCACTTGTAGCAGTGGATACAGTTGTCCATGTCGATGGCATAGACAAGCGGCACCGCCTGCCCGTGCGGCACGTCGATGGCCTTGCGCGGAGCGATGCCCATCTCAAAGCCGTTGGGCACCTCGATGGGGCAAGCCTGCGCACACTCGCCGCAGCCGTTGCAGCGATCCGCCAGAACGTAGCGGGGTTTTTTGTATACCTGCGCCCGAAAGTTGCCGATGTAACCGTCGACCTTTTCCACTTCGGAATAGGCCAGGATTTCGACCTGAGGATGACGCGCCGCGTCAACCATCTTGGGGGCAAGTATTCAAATGGAACAGTCCATCGTGGGGAACGTTTTGTTCAACTGGGCCATCGTTCCCCCGATGCTAAGCTCCTTCTCTACCAGGTACGTATGGATGCCCATGTCGGCCAGGTCCAGCGCGGCACTGATGCCGGCGACTCCGCCGCCGATGACCATCGCTTTATTGGTGACGGGCACCGTGATGGTCTCCAGGGGCTGCAGGTGGCGGACCTTGGCTATCGCCGCGGCGACCATCTCTTTGGCCTTGAGCAAGGCGCCCTGGGGGTCGTGAGCGTGGACCCAGGTATCCTGCTCGCGGATGTTGGTCATCTCCATGAGGAAGGGGTTGAGACCCGCCTCGGCCACGCAGGCGCGGAAAGTCGGTTCGTGCATGCGCACGCTGCAGGCGGCTACCACCACGCGGTTCAGCTTGTGCTGGATGATATCCCGCTTGATCAGGTTCTGGCCCGGGTCACCGCACATGTAGAGGTTCTCACGGGCCAGCACCACCCCAGGCAAGGTGGTGGCGAACGCCGCCACCTCGGCAGGGTCGATCACGCCGGCGATGTTTGAGCCACAGTGGCAGACGTAGACGCCGATGCGGACGGGCTCTGTCTCTGCCTGTACCATGCTCAAGTTAGCTCCTTCAGCAGCTTGGCGACTGCCTCCCGCCTGGACTTTTGCCCGACTTTTTCTGGCGTGCTGAGCGACAGCGCCTCGCGTGGGCAGAACCGCACGCACTGGGGTTCATCCTTGTCGGCGCAGAGGTCGCAGATGGCAACCTTTTTGGTCACGGGGTTGAGGAGGATGGCGCCGAACTCGCAGGCGCCCACGCACCAGCCGCAGCCGTTGCAGGCCTCTTCATCGATCTGGATGGTGCCTGTCTCGGGGTTCTGGCTCAGCGCATTGCGTGGGCAGGCGATGACGCAGGCGGGGTCTTCGCAGTTGCGGCAGCTCACAGAGAGCATGACCACCGGCTCGATGCGCACGTTGCGGATGCGCGAGAGCAGAGGGTTGAATTCGCCCTCTTTGGTGGCTGAACAGATGAACTCGCACATCTGGCAGCCCATGCACTTGTCGGGATCGCAGACGATGTACCGGTGTGTCATGACTCCTACCTCCCCGCCTCGTCAACACCAATCTCTGCGGCGATATCCGGCATGCCCAGTTCTTCGAGCTTGCGACGAGGAATCAGCCCTTCGGCCGTCCAGCCACGGGCTTCATAGTAATCATCGATCTCCAGTTGCAGTTCCTCAGGCGTGATAAAATGCCCCTTGGCCGGTCCGTCGGGAATGGGCTCGCTTGTCAGGCGCGGAGGTAGCGTATCGTCGGCCTTGGTCCAACCCTCACGGATGTTGAAGGCTTTCTTCAGGGTGCAGGCCCGCTCGCCCAGGGTCACCAGGTCTTCCGGCGTCATGTCGATGCCTGTGGCCAGGGTATAGAGCTCGGCCGCCTCCTTGTAGAAATCCTTGAAGCAGCCGCGCAGGAACTTGCAGAGTACCAGGGTATCATAGACCGCGGCAAGCTCTTCCTTTTCCTTGATGATCTTGCCCCGGCCTTTTTCGACCGTGAAGCGGTCGACCTGGCCCTTGACGTCTGCCTCGTAGGCCAGCGAGCGGTTGTGGCAGCCGCCGCGGGTGCCTATGGCCAGGCTGGCCGCGAAGGTCTTGAGGCTGCGCGGGTCATAGCCCGGCATCTCCAGCCCCTTGATGTGCATGGCAAAGCGCTCGCTGCCGCGGCCGAGCTTTTCCGAGGCGCGCTTGACGCCGTCGGCCAGCAAGTCACCCAGCCCCTCGCGCTCGGCGATCTTGGACACGAGCGCCACAGCGGCCTCGTGGTTCCCAAAGCGCAGCTCCAGCCCGTCGCACTCGGCGGTGCTCAGGATGCCCCGCTCGTAGGCCTCCATGGCCCAGCCGATGCACACGCCGGTGCTCATCGTGTCCAGGCCCAGGCGGTCGCACTCGTCGGCCAGTTTGATGATGGCCGGGAAGTAATCGATACCCAGGTTCGGCCCGAGGGCGTACAGCGACTCATAGTCCACCGACACGCGCGCGCCGGCGTAGGGCCCCTGGTTCACGGCGGTCACCTGCTCGCAGGCGATGACGCAGCCGGCACAGCCGACGGCCTTTTGCGTATAGTTGGCGTGCATCACCTCGCCGCTGACCTTCTCGGCCGCCTCGAAGGTGGTTTGCTGAAAGTTGCGCGTCGGCAGAACGCCGATGCGGTTCATGGCCAACACATTCGACGGGGTGCCGAGAATGCGGTACTTTTCGGTGGCCGGGCCCTGGGCCAGCTTGATGAGCGGCAAGCAACGTTCCTGCAGGCCGGCCAGGTCTGCCACCTGAATCGGCTTGCTGCCGCGGATGGCGATGGCCTTTAGGTTCTTGGAGCCCATCGTCGCGCCGTTGCCTGTGCGCCCGGCTTGGCGGCCGCGGTCGTTGCTGATACAGGCAAAGCGAACCATCTTTTCGCCGCCAAGGCCGATGCTGCACACGCGCACGTTCTGGTCGCCCGTGGCAGCGCGGATGGCTTCTTCCGTCTCGAAACAGCCCTTGCCCCAGAGAGCGGTTGCATCGCGGAACTCGACCAGATCGTCATCGATAAAGAGATAGGTCGGCCGCTCGGCCCGACCGGTGATGACGATCCCGTCGTAGCCGGCATGCTTGATGGCATGCGAAAAGTAGCTGGAGGCCAGCGAGTCACCGATGAAACCGGTGAGCGGCGACTTACTGGCGACTCCGTGCTTGGTGCCTACGGGGACGATGGTGCCTGCAAAAACGCTCGTAGCAAGGGTGAGCGCGTTCTCAGGCCCCAGGGGGTCCGCGCCTGGCTTGGCCGCCTCGTAGAGCAAGCGCGTGGCCAGAGTCACGCCGCCGACGTAGGTCTTTAGATAGTCCTCGTCGACGCGGGCGACCCGGCTGGTACGCCGGGTCAGGTCGATGTGCAGTATACGTCCGGTGTAGGCGTACAAGGTCAACCTCCTGCATCTAGGAACATGAGAACCAGAGGTTCGCCAATATCAACCCGTGCGTCGAGATCAGTCGCCACAAAGCGACCGCCAATACAAAAGAAGTAGGGGCTGATGAGGTCATAGGTCTGAGGATCGATGATTTGGCCCAGGAAGGAAGGGTACTGCACCGCCAGAGCCCTGACGACGTCGCGGAGTGACGCGTTTTCACAGAGTTCTAGCTGGGTGTGCTCACAACCAGCCAAACGCCGAGCCAATCCAAGGAATTCTACCGTTGTCGTCACGTGCCTTCGCCCTTGAGTCAGACAGCGGGAGCTTGCGGGTGGATGCCCAGGTGTAGTGGCAGGATGGCTCAGACTACTGGGCCAGCATGGGCCTGTGGGCTTGCGATGCCCGAGAATCGATGAGGATCCTTCGTCCCGTCAGTCACTCTGCATAGTCGCGGGTTGACTACTTTCCTTGATACTGTAACACTTTCACCCACATTTGTCAATCACTGGCCGCTTGAACTTCTCCCAACACCGGTAGCGCGGCGAAGTGTAGCGCCGGCCGGCAGCGACTAATTTGCGGAGCGGATGGCGACGGCGTATTGCCCTGGAGGGAGCGAGCTGTGGGTCTACGAGCTTGTTGGTCGGGAGTACGGCGGTGGCTGGATCTGGGTGCGGAATGGGTGGAACGGATGTGGCTGCGCGACGAGCACAGGGCCAGGGCGAATGGGGCCGGTGAATACCGCTGGGCCTGGATTTGGTTGGGCCAGGACGCCACCGATGAGGATATCGATGACGTGGTGAACCAGGTGCATCGCGAGGTCCTGCGGCTGCCGGCGCCGCTGGGCATCGGCGAGTTTATGATCACCGTCAGCGCTTGGGGAGCGCGCCGCGATGGCGCCGACGAAGTGGCCTATCTCGTCGCCCGGCGGGCCATGGATGGCCCGGCCATGCACAAAGACCTGGCATTGCGCGAGCCGCCCAAGGTCACGGCCATTGGGCCGGCAGCCCGCGGCCACGTGTTGAGCCGCGAGGAATGGTGCACGGGCGGTGCAAAGGAACAACTGCGGCGTACCCTACAATGTTATCGCCCCTCGCGGCAATGGCGTATCGTGCAGGTGTCGCTTTTTAGCGTCGGCGAAGCTTATCTGCGGCTTGTAGCGCGACCTGCCCCCAACTGACCGCTCTGGCTCTGCAACCGCATAGCGGCCGGTTTTGTGCTATGCCGGTACAGACCCCATCCTCATCCCCAAGCCCTCGCAGTGGGAACGATTGGGCCAAAACGCCCGGCTGCTCTATAATGGGCTGGTGCCGGTAGCCTGCCGGAGCAGCAACCGGGCCATGCGCTTCCCCCTATCCCAAGCCCGGGCCGGGCGGTTGCGCTGCCTGGGCTCCTGCGGCAGGAACTCGGACAGACTGATATGCACAAGCATATCGTTTATGGAGGATAGTCGACATGGTTGAGCGAGCAGAGGGCTGGGCTGCTGTGCTGGCGGCTCAGCTCCGCGCGGAATATGCAGAGCGCTTTGCACGCTCGGCGCAGGCTCAGGCCAGGGCCGAGCGCGTTCTCATTGATGGCGGCAGCCACACGCTCCGGCTCTTTGAGCCCTTTCCCTTCCGCGTGAATTCAGCGCAGGGCGCACGCGTTCGCGATCTGGACGGCCACGAGATTGTGGACTATTGGCAGGGGCACTATGCCAACATCCTGGGCCACAACCCGCCCCTGGTCACAGCCGTTCTGGCCGAGGGGCTGGAGCAGCGCTGGGGCCTGCAGACGGGCATTGCCGATGAGGGCCAGGTGGAGCTGGCCGAGGTGCTCTTGCGGCAGACGGGCGACGAGCGTGTGCGCTTTACTACCGCCGGCAGCCTGGCTACCATGTACTCGATCATGCTGGCCCGTGCCTTTACCGGTCGCACGCTGGCCCTCAAGGCAGCGGGGGGCTGGCACGGCTCGCAGCCGCTGGCTCTGCGGGGCACGCGCTATGGTGGCCAGGGCTTTGCCGGCTTTGACACCCAGGGGCTGCCCGAAGAGGCCGCCGCCCAAACCCTGGTCACCAGCTATAACGATCTCGATGACCTGCGCGCGACCTTTGACCGCTACGGCGACCAACTGGCCTGCTTCATCCTGGAGCCTTGCCTGGGCTCCTCCGGCTTTATCCCCGCCCACCCCGAGTACCTGCGCGAGGCACGTGCGCTGACAGAGAAACATGGCGCACTCTTGATCCTCGATGAGGTCATCAGCGGTTTTCGCTTCTGCGCGGGCGGCATGCAAAAGCTCTACGGCGTCAAGGCTGATCTCTCCACCTATGGCAAGATTGTGGGTGGGGGGATGCCCGTATCGGCAGTGGCCGGGCGAGCCGATATCCTGAGCCTGGCCAGTAAGGAGGCGGGGCGTCGCGTCCTGTTCGACGGCGGTACGTTCTCGGCGCACCCCGCTTCGATGGCCGCAGGCAAGGCCATGCTGCAGTATCTGGCCGAGCACGAGTCGACTCTCTATCCGCAGATCGCCGAGGCCGGGGAGAAGCTGCGACGGGGGATCGAGCGTGTATTCGCCGAGCGCGGCATCGAGGCCCGTTGCACCGGCCGGGGCAACGCGGCAGTACCGGGTAGCTCGCTGGCTCAGGTGCACTTTCCACTCTGCAACGGCCGCGAACTCGATACGCCCGATTTGCTCTGGAACCCCGAACTCTGCGACACGGTCATGCGCGAGGATATCCTCAAGGTCGGGCTCCTGTTGCGCGACGTGCACGTCAGCCACGGGTTGGGCGCCGTCTCCGCGGCCCACAGTGAGGAGGACCTGGCGCGTACCCTCGATGCCTTTGCCTGGGTGGCCGAGCGCGTCGCTCAGGCGCGGCAGTAAGCGGAGGATGCAGCGGGCCGGCCGGGCCAGGGCACTTGAAGCTCCCGAGTCTTTAGACGCCCTGTAGCGGCCGGCCCGCTGCGCCCCTCAGAGAACTCTGGCTTTGAGCACGCGCAGGGCGCGCAGGGTGAGCCAGCGGCTGGGCTCGCCTTTGACCTCTACATCTGCGTGCATGCGGCCGTTGAGGCTGTTCTCCAGGATCCAGCGGCCCTGTGAGTCCTGCTTTTGCAGCACGATTTCCGTCAGACGGGCGTAGGCCGGATCGCGGCCGTAGCCGGCCTCGGCCAGGGCATCCAGCGCCTCCAGCAGGTCGCTCTCGTAGAACGACGGAAAGCCGAAGCGGCGCCAGTCCGTCTCCCAGCCGTTCTCGGTGCTGGCGCAGGGGATGCTGGGCCCGTAATCGTGAGCAAGGAGGTGGCGGGCGGCGCTGTCGATGACCTCAGCCGCGCCTGCCGGGCGGACGGTCATGGCGACCAGCCCGCGCAGAGCCTTGACGGCACCCCACAGGCACGTCCTGCCATCGTTGTATGGGCAGGCCCAGTGAGGCTCGCGCTCTGCCAGCTCCACCAGGCGTTCAGCGGCCGAGACGACAACTGCCGTCGCTCCACGCCCAAAGAGCGCATAGTAGCGCAGCACGAGCCCGGTGTAGCACCACACCACTTCCTTCTGGGCGACGGCATCCGGGGCGCCGATGGCGGCTAGGCTCTCTGCCATGGATTTCAGGCCCAGAGGCACGGCGGGATGCCGAGGGCTCAGGCCGAACTCGGCCAGCAGGTAGAGCTGCCAGTGCGTGGCCGTGTACTTGGGCCAGTAGGTGCTCTTGGCCTCGGCCCAGTGCCCAGCGGGCTTTTGCGCTGCGAGGATGGCTGCCACCACCGGAGAGGCCGGGATGCCCGCGCGCGCCGCGCGCACCTCCCGGTGGTGGGGAGGGCGGCCCAGCAGGTCTACCAACACCCGGTAGCGCAGAGCGGCATCGTCGCTCTCAAGAAGCCAGGGAATGGGGTCGGCATGGAGGCCCTGCATCCACCTCATCATCTGCCTGTTCCTCCGCGATCAGGCCGCGTACTTGCGTCCCTCATCCAGCATGGCCAAATAGTTGTCGACCGGCACATAGTTCGCCACCGTGTTGCCGGTGCCCAGGCAGTAGCCCCCGCCGGGCAGGCACACGTCCAGCGTCTCGCGCACGCGTTGGCGCACCTGGTCTTCGCTGGCCCGGCAGATAAAGTCCATGTCGATGCCGCCCAGGAGGGCCACGCGGCTCCCCCAGCGCTTCTTGGCCTCGGTTACCGGCTCGATAGCATCCTCAAAGGAGTGGCGCCCATCGAGCTGCACCTGGTCGAGCAGGGCGGGCATGACCTCCGTCAGGTTGCCGCAGGCATGCAGCAGGTAGAGCTTGCCGCGCTCGTGGGCCAGCCGGGCCATACGCGCATGCCAGGGAAAGCTCTTCTCGATCAGCACCTGAGCTGGGATCATGGTGCTCGTCTTGAAGCCCATGTCGTCGCCGCCGAAGAGCAGCCGGATACGCTCGAACTGGACATAGATCTCGGCGGCCTGTGCGTGCAGCTCGCCGACGCGGCGGAACATGGCATCCACCAGGTCCGGCTGGTCGTAGAGGGCGTAGCAGAGGCCCTCATAGCTCATGAGCCAGGTGACCTCCTCAAAGATGGAATGGCAGCGCGCCGCCACGCCCATGTCGTCCGGCAGGTTACGCTCCAGCCACTCCATGCCCGAAAGATCATAGTTGCGGGCATCCGGCCAGGGGTAGCGCTCCATGTCCTCCCAGGAGGTAATCACCCCGTGCGCCTCGTCGACCCAGTGGCGGCCTGTAGAGCGCGCCAATTCGGCCGTGTCGGAGGTGGAGCTATAGTTGTCGCGCGGAAAGACGAACCCAGGGATGGAATAGTTGATGCACTCGTAGCCGAGGAAGCGATAGAGGGCGATGGCGCGTTTGAATGCCCAGTGGGGATCGTCTGGCTTGATGTCCGCCAGGAGGTCGTAGCGGGCAATGATGGCATCCTCGATCTCACGGTCCAGAAACAGTTCGATGGGATAGATGCGTTCCGGGGTTCCCTCACGGCGCAGGTTGCGCATGAGGCCCTCGATATCCAGCCGGACGGGAATCTGCAGCATGGGGCAGTACCTCCTGGATGTGTCGGCAGGCGAGCAACCGGTGTAGGAACATACCTGCATTATACTACAGAATCGGACATTCCGCGTACAAGCCGGGGCCGCCATCGCGCGCCGGGGCCTTTTGCGGGTAACGGTTCGCTACGGTCTCCTGCCATGGGGCCGAACGGCACCCGTTAGCCCGGCAACATTGCGGGCAGCCGGCACTGCTGCTATAATCAGCGCCAGCAATCCGGAACCATCCCATCCGCGGCGCGCCTCTTGCGCGGACCGCACGGGCCGCAACGCACGGCCCGGCAATCCTGATGCATCGATGACCATCCACCTCTACGTCGCCCCCGCCGGAGCCGGGAAAACCGAGGCTTGTATCAAGCGCGTTCTGGCCGCGAGCCGGGGCCTGCCGCTACCGCGCGTATGGGCCTGCCTGCCCACCCGCGCGCAGGTGCGCGCGTTCCGCCGCCGGCTGGCCGCAGCAGGCGGCGCCCTGGGCGTAGAGACAGGCACCTTCTTCGACCTCTATCGCGAGGCCCTACGCTCGTGCGGCCGGCTCTATGCGGAGCTGGACGAGACGCTCCAGCTCCACCTGTTGCGCGATGTGGTCGATCGGGCCGCGGATGACGGCGCCCTCCGCCACTACCTGCCCCTGCAGGGCAAGCCGGGCTTTGTGCGCGTACTCCGCGATTTGATCGAGGACCTCAAGCGAGCGCGGGTCGAGCCGGTGCGCCTGCAGCAACTCCTGCGCGGCTGCGGCCCCCGCCTGGAAGAGCTGGCCGCGCTGTACGCAGCCTACCAGAGCCGGCTCCTGGCTGAGGACCGCATGGACCGCGAAGGGCTGGGCTGGCTGGCCACTCTCGCTCTCGAACGCAATCCCCGCTGTTTCTCCCCCTGGCGTCTCGCCGTCGTGGACGGCTTTGACGAGTTCAACCCCACCCAACTGGCCTTTCTGGCTGCTCTCGGCGCCCAGGTGGGTGAGCTCGTCATCACCCTGACCTATGGGCCGCGCCCCGGGCGCCTGGCTCAGCGACGTTTCGCCCAGGCACTGGATCAGCTTCAGGAACGCCTGGGTGTCACGGCTGAGCCGCTTGCTGAGGCGCGCTCCCACGCGACGCCGGTGCTGGCCCGCCTGGAGGCCGGGCTGTTCGAGCCCCTGGTAAGGAGCGCAGATCCGCCGGGTGAGGCGCTGCAGTGGCTCGAAGCGCCCAATCGCGCCGTGGAGGCGCGCGCCGCGCTGCGCTGGGCCAAGGAGCGCATCGTCCGTGACGGCATTCCGCCGGGCGAGGTCGCACTCCTGGCCCGCAACCTCGCGGCCTACATCCCGCTGCTTCTGGAGACGGCCGCCGAGTTTGGACTGCCGCTGGCTGTGGCTGGCGGCTCGCCCCTGGCCGGCAACCCCCTGGTGGCGGCGCTCCTGGACCTCCTTTCGCTGGCCCGGCGCGACCGCGCCAGCGCTTCGGTGCTCGACGGGCGCTTCCCGCTGCGCCAGACGTTGGAGGCCCTGCGCAGCCCCTATTTCTCCTGGAAACAGGCCGAGGTGGACGGCGAACCCGTAGGCCTGAGCGACGAGGATGCGGACCTCCTGGAGCAAGCAGCCTGGGCGGCTCAGGCCATCGCCGGGCCGGAGCAGTGGCGCCAGGCGCTGGCGCTGCGCGCATCCCAGGCCGCCGAGGCGGATGAGGCGCACGATGAGGCGCCGCCTGCGGAGACCCCCGCACCGCCCCGCGAGGCCTGGCAGGGGTTGGCGCTACGCTTTGAGCGCTTTGTGCGGCGGCTGACGCCGCCCGCTGAGGACACGGTTGCCGGCTATACGGCTTTTGTGGAGGGGCTGATCGGTGACGATGGGTTCGTCGCCGGTGGCCTCCACAGCGACGACCGCTCCAGCTTGCAGGTGCTGGCCAATGTGCGCGACGGCCCGCCCGAGCTGGTTGAGCGTGACCTGGAAGCCTTGCGCCGGCTCAAGGCCGCGCTGCTGGGCCTGGTACGGGCAACGGAACTCGTCGATGGCTCGCAGCGCGTGCCCTACGAGCGCTTTCTGGATGAGTTGGCCGGTGTCGTCTCCGCGGCTCGCTACACTTGGGATGCCGGGCAGGCGGGTGCGGCCGTCTGCGTGGCCTCGGTGGAGGAGGCGCGCGGGCTCTCTTTCCGCGCGGTGGCGCTGTTGGGCCTGAGCGAGGGCGAGTTCCCACGGGCGGCGCCCGTGCGTGTCCTCCTGCGCGAGAGCGACCGGAGCTGGCTGGCCGCCCAGGGGCTCGAGCTGGCCCCGCCGGCGCCGGGGGCCGAGTTCAGCCTTTTCTATGAGGCGGTCACTCGCGCTTCGCAACGGCTGCTCCTCACACGCCCCAGCCTGGATGAGGCCGGCCAGCCCTGGGAGCCTTCGCCCTTTTGGGAGGAAACGCTGCGCCTCTTTGCCGGGCACGATGCCGATGCGTGCCGGGCGCTGGTTGGGCGCATGCGCGCAGCGGATGCTCTGCCTTTGGAGCAGGCGGCCTCCTGGCCCGAGCTGGCGGCAGCCCTGGCACAGCGGCTGCGAGCTGAGGAGCCTGCGGCGCAAGGGGTAGCTACCGCGGTGATCGCATCGCCCCAGTTCGGGGCGCCATGGCGTGCGGTGGAGCATGGCGCCCGTTTGCTGGCTGCCCGCCTGCAGCGTGTGCCGGCCGGCCCCTTTGAGGGCGATTGCACCGCCCTTGCCTCCCCCCTGGCCGCCCGCTACGCGCCGCAGCGGCCCTGGAGCGCCAGCCGTTTGGAGGCGTACCGCGCTTGCCCGCTCGGATTCTACCTGGGCTATGCGCTGGCTCTGGAGCGCCGCGAGCCGCCCAAGGCCGGCTTTGACGCAGCCCAACTTGGCCGCATCTATCACGCCATCCTGGAGCAGGTCTATGCCCAGGCCGGTAGCGAGCTGGAGGCGCTGCTCAGCGCCCTGCCAGCGGTGGCCGGCGATGTCCTCCGCCGGGCGCCGGAGGAGTACGGCTTTCGCCCCAGCCTGCTGTGGGAACAGGAGAAGGCGCGTATCGTGGAGGATTGTGCGAACACCTTGCGCGCTTTGGCTGGGATCAGCGAGGGGTGGCGGCCGCGCGCTTTTGAGCTGTTCTTTGGGCTAGGGGGCGGGACCCAGCCCGTGCATGTGCCGGTGGAGGGGCAGGGTGAGTTCCACCTGCGTGGGGTCATCGATCGGGTCGACATAAACGACGCCGGCGAACTCAGGCTGATCGATTACAAGGCGGGGAGCGATTCCATCTCCAGCGGCGACCTGCTGGCGGGGCGCCGGCTGCAGCTAGCCCTCTACGCCTGGGCGGCTCAGCGGGCGCTGGCCGGGCGCGTCGCCAGCGGCTTTTACTGGCACGTCCGCCCGGCCAAGCGTAGCAGCCTGACCCTGGAAAGGTTTGATGGGGGGGCGGCGCAGGCCATGCGCCTGGCCGCCGAGCTGGCCTGGGAGGCCATCCAGGGTGTGCGCGCCGGGCGCTTTGAGCCCACGCCGGGGCAGCCCGGCTGCCGGCCCTATTGTCCGGGCGCGGCCTTTTGCTGGCGCTATCGCCCGGCTCGAACTTGGTAGGTTTTGTTGGGTCAGCCGGAGGTGGGGCCGCCCTCAAGAGGCCCCATCCGGGTGTGCGCGAAGCACAACTCCCGGACCACGACACTGGAGTTCAGAGTCCTCTAGGACTGAGCCCAGGAGCTGTCCATGCCAGACACCATTCTCTCGCATCTGCGCCTATCCGACGAGCAGCGGCAGGCCGCCTTCCAGACGGGCTGTGATACGGCTGTGCTGGCCGGCGCGGGTTGCGGCAAGACCTCGACCCTGGTGAGCCGTTATCTCTATCTCCTCAGCGAGGGGCTGTCGCCTGAGGAGATTGTGGCCATTACCTTTACCGAGCGTGCCGGCCAAGAGATGCGGGTGCGCATCCGCCGCCACCTGCGCGACTACCTGGCCGGCGCCCCGGTCGATGAGCCGCTCTGGCTGGCGCACTATATAGCCCTCGATGCCGCACCCATCGGCACCATCCACAGCTTTTGCGCTCGCCTCTTGCGCGCCCATCCCGCCGAGGCCGGGCTGGATCCCGACGCGGCTGTCCTCGACGAAAACCAGGCGGCGGTGCTGCGGGCCGAGGCGGTGGAGCGTGCCCTGGTCTGGGCCACGCAGGACCGGCAGGCCGCGGCCTGTTTCCCTCTGCTGGGCGGACCCTCCGGCCTGCGCGATCTCTTGTCGCGCATGCTCACCCGGCGTCTGGAGGTGCAGGAGGCGCTGGCGGCTACGGGCCCCGACGTCCTGGCCTGCTGGCGCCGGGCTGCTCACCAGTGGCTGGCGCAGATTCTGGAGGGGCAGGAGTGGTGCGATTGCCTGGCCGACCTGGAGGCGATGGAGCCGCTCCGCCCCGGTGATGCCCTCGATGCCTGCCGCTGCGAGGCGCTTGCCGCCGTGCAGGCCGCGCGCCGGGCACTGGCCGGCGGCGACTGGCCCGCGGCCCTCGGCCACCTCGCCGGTCTGCGCAAGCCGGGCAGAGCCGGCCGGCAGGAGAATTGGGGCGACAGGGCGCCGGTGGTGCGCGCCGCGCTGAGCACCCTCTGCGACCTCTACCGGAGCCACGTCGCCGCAGTGGCCGCGAATGCCGACCCCGCGCTGGACGAGGAACTCGCGGCCGTCTGGCCCGGACTTGTGGCCCTCTTTCGCCAGGCCGTGGACGATTACAGGGCACTCAAGGCGCAGGCGTTGGACTTTGATGACCTGGAGGCCGGTGCGCTGCGCCTGCTGCAGGGCTGCCCCGAGGTTGCCGCCTACGAGCGGGAACGCATCAAGGCTCTGCTGGTCGACGAGTTCCAGGATACCAACGACCGCCAGCGCCGCCTCTTTGAAGCTCTACTGGGCGCGCCGGCGGGTCAGGGCGGCCGCCTCTTTATCGTTGGCGATGCCAAGCAGTCCATCTACCGCTTCCGCGGCGCCGACGTGACCGTGTTCCGTCATGTGGAGCGGGAGATCAACCAGGCCGGCGGGCAAACGCATCACCTCGACCGGACCTATCGCGCTCATGCGGGCCTGATCGAGGTCCAAAACGACCTGTTGGCCCGGGTGCTGGGCGCGGCCGGCGGGCCAGGGCAAGCCTACCGGGTGCCTTTTGCCGCGCTGCAGCCGGGGAGGCAGCGCCCATCACCCCTGCCCCCTCCCTACATCGAGCTGCACCTGGGCGTAGGGTCCTCTGCAGACGAGGGCCGCGCGGCGGCCGCCGCGGCACTGGCCGGGCGGCTGCGCGAGCTGCACCAGGAAGGCGCCCCCTGGCGCGAGATGGCCTGCCTCTTCCGGGCCAGCTCGGGCTTTTCCGTGTACGAGGAGGCGTTCGAGGCGGCCGGCGTGCCCTACGTCACCGTGGCCGGGGCCGGTTTTTACGGGCGGCCCGAGGTGCGCGACCTGCTGAACGCGCTGAACGCCGTGGCCAACCCGAACGACGATCTGGCGCTGGCCGGGCTCTTGCGCTCGCCGGCAATCGGCCTGGCCGATGCCAGCCTGTACCACTTGCGCTGGGGGGATGGCGACCGGCCTCGGCCCCTCTGGGCCGCGCTGCAGGGCGACCTAGGGGCGCTCGAGCCCGCCGAGCGCGAGCGCGCCGAGCGAGCGGTGGAGATCATTGGCGAGGTGGCGGCCATGGTCGGCCGGCAGCCGGTGGCCGCCGTGCTCAAGCGCTTTCTGGACCTGACGGGCTACCGGGCTATTCTGCGCCTCTGCCCGCAGACGGAGCGCGCCGGGCGCAATGTGGACAAGCTGCTGGCCGATGCGCATCGCAGCGGCCTGGTCGGCGTGGGGGACTTTGACTCCTACGTGCAGATGCTCAGCGACACGGCGGCGCGCGAGGGGGAGGCGCCGCCCGAGGCCGGCGAGGCCGTCCAGCTCATGACCGTGCATAAATCCAAGGGCCTCGAGTTTGGCGTGGTGGTCATCGCCGATGCCGGTCACGACGACCGGCCGCGTATCCCGCCGATCCTCATCCACCCCGATTGGGGCCTGCTGCTGCGTGTGACTCGCGGGAGCGGCGATGAGAGGCGCCAGGGGCTGGCTCACGGCCTGGGGTGTGCCCTCGAAGAAGCGATGCAGGACGCTGAAGAGCGCCGGCTGCTCTATGTCGCTGCGACGCGTGCCAAAGACAAACTGCTCGTCAGCGGCCACGTGCGGCGCAAAAAGGATGGCATCAGCTACCTGGGCTGGGGCAAGCGCTTGGTGGAGGCGCTGGATGAGCCCGAGGTCAGCGCTTGGGCGGCGCCGGACCCCGGCGGCCGGGCTGAGCTGACTTGCTGGGGTGGGCGGGTGCGCTGCACGCTCTATGCTGCACCCGAGACGGTAGAGGAAGAGGCCGCGCCCGTCGCGGCGGCAATGCCGGCACTCCCCGAGCGCGTGGTGGAGGCGGCTCCCGATCTCATCCTGCCCACGGCCTTCCTCGCCCCCTGCCGCCCGGCACCCTCGGCCGGCCGGGAGGAGCCCTCCGGGCCGAACCTCGTCTGGCGTGTTATCCCCACCCGGCCACGGCAGCGTGGCCCACGCTGGCTCGTCGGCCGGCTGGCACACGTTGGGCTGGCTCTCTGGCGCTTCCCACCCGATCCGGCACTGAACGAGGCGCTGGCTGCGACGGCGCGCGGAGCGGGGCTCACCGCTCCCCAGCAGGTGCAGGCGACGGTCGAGGAGGCACTGGGCCTGCTGGAGCGCTTCCAAAAGAGCGACCTCTACCGCGAGCTGGCCGGCGCCGCCGAGCGCTGGCACGAGCTGCCCTACGCCGTTCGCTCCGGCGCCGGTTCTTGGGGGCGGATCGATCTCCTCTGCCGCAGCGCCGGCGGGGAATGGCAGGTCATCGACTTTAAGACGCATCAACTGCGCACCCAGGGCGCTCTCGCCGGTGCACAGCGGCAGTACCGGCAGCAGCTCTTGCGCTACGGCGCTGCCCTGCGCCGGCTGCTGCGCATTGAACCTCGCCTGCGCCTCTGCTTCCTGGACTATCGCGGCCAGGTTCTTGTTTGTGAGGTGCCGGCGCAGAGGCATTGACAGCCGCTGCAAAGTATCGGATAATAGTAGTGCATTTGGCGTTGGTCCCTTGCGCTCTCTGGCCGGCGCGCTGAAAACTGGGCAGGCCCCAGGACATATCGGCATCATCGTCGCGGCAGCCAGGGTGGCTACGCGCTCGGCCGGCGCCCGCTCCACCTCCGGTCCATTCGCCCCCCCAGGTTCAAGAGGCCATCGGTGAGGCAGTGCCGTGCGCAGTGTGGCGCACGGTGAGACATGTGCTGGAAGGAGAGCCCAACCATGTCGAAGGTCGAGCAGATCGCGGCTGCCATCGAGCTGAACCATTTTGCCGCTCTTCGCGAGTTCGCTCAGGGGGATCAATCCGAGTTGCTGGTCAACGCCGAGATGATCCGCGTTGCTTCCGGCATCTCCTATCCGCTGCTCAATTTCGTGGCTCGGCCACGGTTCGACCATCGCCGGGCCCACAGCCGCATCGAAGCCATCGCGCGCTATTTTGCCGCCCGGCAGACGCCCTACCTCATCTACGTCCACCCTTCAGCCACGCCCAGGAACCTGGGCGACCTGCTGGAACGCTGCGGTCTGCGGCATTGGGGCGTTCAGGAGGGGATGGCCCTGCAGCGGCTGGACCCCAAGGTGCGCGGGAGCCACGATGTGCAGGTCGAGGTAGCCCGCGACGCCGGCACGCTGCTCAAAGCGGCCGAGGTGTACGCCGACGCCTACCACCTGCCGCCCGGTGCCGGCGAGTATATGCGCTCGGTCATGATGACCGGGCTCTATGACCCCGCGGTGTACATCTACCTGGCACGGCTGCAGGGGATGCCCGCCGGTAGCCTGATGATGGTGCTCAAGGTGGGAGTAGCCGGTCTCTATGGCCTGGGGACGATCCCCGAGTGTCGGGGCCGTGGGGTGGGGACGAGCCTGATGCTCAGAGCCATCTTTGACGCCAGCGCCCTCGGTTTTCGCACGGCCGTGTTGCAGGCGCCGCCGGGGGCCGTGCGCCTCTACCGGCGCCTGGGGTTTGAGACGTTCTTCCGCGTCGAGATCTTTACGGGGGGCTAGCGGTGCTTCACACCCCGCAGCTCGGAGGACGCCCGGGGCCGCCACGTAGTGCAATTGACAAGCCCCATCAATAGTGATACAATTCACAGGGTCTGGACTACGATCCTCATTACGGTTACTAATCATAGTTCGTCGACAGGGCGTGTGATGCCTTGTTCTGGCTGGTTGCTGCTTGGCGCACGAACCGGCGCTGGCTCGCGTAAAGACACATACCGTGCAGGCCGGCCTGATGGGCCTGGGTACTCCGAGTTTGTGTGCCGAGGATTGTGCCGCGCTTGCCAGTGGTGCGCTTGGAAGGTTTCCGATGACCTTAGAGCAAGTCCTGAACGTCGTCGAAGGCAGAGCCGTGTCACGGAATGTTGATCTTTCCACCCAGGTCGTGATGGCCTGTGGCGCGGATCTCATGAGCGATGTTCTTGCTTTCACGCACGCCGGCACGCTCCTCCTGACTGGTCTTACCAATCCTCAGGTTGTGCGCACAGCCGAGATGGCTGGCATTTGCGCAATCGTCTTTGTCCGAGGCAAGATTCCTCCCCCAGAAACCGTTTCCCTAGCCGAGGAGATGGGTATACCCCTGCTCAGCACCCGTGTTACTCTCTATGAAGCGTGTGGGCGGCTATACCAAGCGGGGCTGGTCAGTTGCGGCTTCTTTGACATCAACTGACTGGGCTACACGATGGGAGGCTGCGGTGAGCCAATACGCAGCGGGTCTATGCGATAGCAGGTGTTGCGGGCGGTGGATGGCGCATGGCTAAGGCGCTGATGCCTGACGGCCTGTCGCCGGTCACCAAGAGTCAGGAGCTCGTCTACGAGTTGCGCATCGGCGAGATCATGACTCGTGAGCCGATCACGGTCAGCCCCGGCTGCTCGCTCAGTGAACTCAAAGAGATCCTGCGTGTCCGGCGCATCTCGGGTTTGCCCGTGGTGCAGGACGGTGTGCTGGTCGGTATCATCAGCATCGAGGACCTCATCAAAGCCCTGGCCGAAGGCGATCTGGCCGCTCAGGTCGGCGACAAGATGACCCGCCAAGTGCAGGTGGTGCACGCTGACGAGTCGGTCGTCCAGGCTGTGACCAAGTTCGCCCGCTATGGCTTTGGCCGGCTCCCCGTGGTGGATCGCGATGGCCGCCTGGTTGGGATTGTCACCCAGGGCGATATTGTCCGTGGGCTGCTGCGCCAGCTCGAGGTGCAGTGGCAAGAGGAAGAGATCCACCGCTACCGCGCCAGCCATATCTTTGAAGACATCGAATCCGACCAGACGGCCCTGGTCTTACGCTACAAGGTGGCGGCCAGGGATTTCGTGCACGGCGGCACGGCTTCGAGCAAGCTCAAGAGAGCACTGGAGCGCCTGGGCGCTCAACCGCCGACTGTCCGCCGTGTAGCGGTGGCCGCCTACGAGGCGGAGACGAACCTCATGATTCACGCCGATGTCGGCGGCGAACTCGTCGCCGAGATTCAGCCCACTCGCATTCGCATCACCGCCCTGGATACAGGCCCCGGCATTATGGATGTTGAGCAGGCTCTGCAGCCGGGGTTTTCCACGGCGCCTGACTGGATCCGCGAGCTGGGCTTTGGCGCCGGTATGGGGTTGAGCAACATCCGCTCCTGTGCCGACGAGATGCGGCTGGAATCGCGCCTCAAAATCGGCACCCGGCTGGAGGCGATCTTTTACCTCGGCAGCGACGGCAAAAAGGAGGCTGCGTGAAGGTTGACGACCTGGTATCGGCGCTGGGCTTGACGGTGCTCACCGGGGAGGCGGCGCTGGGCCGCAATGTCACCGGCGGCTATGCCTCGGACTTGCTCAGTTGCGTCATGGCCCGTGCACGAGCGGGGAACGTGTGGGTGACTCTGCAAGCCCATGCCAATGTGGTGGCGGTGGCCAGCCTGCTTGGGCTGGCGGCGGTGATTATCACCGAGGGCATTCGCGCCGATGAGGCGACCTGCGAGAGGGCGGCCGCCGAAGGAATTGTGTTGCTCTCGTCAGAAAAGTCCACCTATGCCATAGTGGCCGAGTTGGCCGGCCTAGGCGTGCCGGCCGCCGAATAAGTCGGGGCAGCGGGGCGGGCCATGCTGCGCGGGCGCTGGGCCGACCTGCACCTGCACACGGTGCTCTCAGCCTGTGCCGAGGTAGAGATGATCCCGCCGCTGATCGTGCGCCGGGCGCTGGAATTGGGCCTGGATTGGCTGGCGGTGACCGACCACAACAGCGCCGCCAATGTGCGTGCGGTGTGCGCTGCGGCGGAGGGTAGTGGGCTCGCCATCTCTCCGGGTTTGGAGGTGGAGAGCCGCGAGGAGGTGCACATCGTGTGCCTCTTTGATGCAGCGGAACAGGCGGAGGCCTGGGCCGAAGTGATCTCGCAGCACTTGCCACCCCTCCGCAACGACGAGCGCCATTTCGGTGCCCAGTTTGTGGTGGATGCGACGGGGGATTACGTGCGCAGCGAGGAGCGGCTGTTGCAGACCTCTGTGGACCTCTCTGTTGAAGAGATTGTGCGGGGGGTGGCCGCGCTCGGTGGCCTGGCTATTCCGGCCCATGTGGACCGGCCGGCAAACAGCCTGCTGGTGAACCTGGGGTTCGTGCCGGTGGGGCTCGATATCGCCGGGCTGGAGATCTCGGCTCGCACGTCGGGCGCCCAATTCCGGCAGGCGCACCCCGAACTGGCGCACTTGGGTTTGCTCTGCTCGGGTGATGCCCATCGCCTGAGCGAGATGGTGCGACGGACGATGGTGGTATCGCGCCGGCCGCTGGTGGCCGAACTGGCGCAGGCATTGCGTGGCGAGGGTGATCTCTGCGTCGTGGTGACCTAATCCGCCGGACGGTTGGCGCTAGAGCCGCCGCGGCTAGTTTGCAGGCACAGCCTGGTAGTTGCTTACTCGTATCGGAGTCAAGGAGGCAAGACGTGAGTGACGTAATGGTGGAAGAGACGCTCGACCTGGCGCCTCTCCTGCAGATCATCGACGAGTACAAAGGGCAGCGCGGGGTCCTGATCCAGGTATTGCAGCGTGCTCAGGAGGCCTACGGCTATCTACCGGCCGAGGTGCTGCGGGCCATCGCCGATGGGCTGGGCGTGCCCCTCAGCCAGGTTTATGGCGTGGTAACCTTTTACTCCCAGTTCTACCTGACCCGGCGCGGCAAGCATGTCATTCGCATCTGTGATGGGACGGCCTGCCACGTGCGTGGCGCACCCAAGCTCATCGACGCCCTGCAGCGCGAGCTGGGTGTAGCACCCGGCGAGACGACCCCCGACTACCAGTTCACCCTGGAAGTCGTCTACTGCCTTGGCTCCTGCAGTCTGTCTCCGGTGGCTGTGATTGACGAGCAGGTTGTGGGCCGGCTTGTGCCCGAGAAGATGGTGCAACTCGTCCGCGACCTGCGCAAGGAGTAGCACTGCTGTATGCGCGAGCTTGCGCTGCACATTCTGGATATGCTGCAGAACGCCATCGAGGCCGGAGCGACGCGCATCACCTTAACCGTTGAAGAAGACAGCACCCGCGACCGGATGACCATCACCGTCCAGGACAACGGCCGCGGTATGTCGCCCGAACTCGCCGGCTGCGTGCTGGACCCATTCGTCACCACCCGGCAGACGCGTCACGTGGGCCTGGGCTTGCCGCTGTTAGCGGCGGCTGCCGAGCGCTGTGCTGGCGGGGTGGAGGTGCGCTCTACCCCAGGGGAGGGCACGATGGTGACGGCTATCTTTAGCCTGCGCCACTGGGACCGGGCCCCTCTCGGTGATCTCCCCAGCACACTTCTGGCCGTCTTGCTCGGCCAGGGAGCGGTGGAACTGGTCTACACGCATCGGGTCGACGGGCGCGAGTTTCGGCTGGACACGGCCGAGCTGCGCCAGGCCCTGGGCGAGGATGTGCCCCTTTCGCACCCCAAGGTGCGAACGTGGCTGCGCGAGTATCTGGTGCAAGGCCTCGCCGGCCTTGAACGAAAGTGGTCATGAAGTGGGCTCACTTTGATAGACTGCTAGTACTGCAACGACACTTTCTTACATAGAGAGCCCATCCGATTAGAAATCGGGCTCTGGAGGCCTGCGGCCGGCCATTGGCCTGCGCCGACGGAGTCGTGGCGACCAGCCCGCGTAGGCGGGCGCCCGGCGCCGCAGCGCCCCTCAGGGGCGATTTCCAATCGCCATCTCGGAAGTGACGTTGCAGTACTAGCACGTACAGGAGGTACGAATGCTATGCCCAAGCTAAAGAGCATCGAGGATCTGCGCAGGATTCGTCAGGAGGCGCAGGAGACCCTCAAGGTGCGCCTGGAGACGGGAACCCGCATAATCGTAGGAATGGGGACCTGTGGGATCGCCGCAGGCGCGCGCGATGTGATGCATGCCATCCTCGAAGAGCTGGACAAACGCCATATCGATGCTCACGTCGAGACGGTAGGGTGCATCGGCATGTGTGCGCACGAGCCCCTTGTCGATATCGAGCAGGCCGGCCAGCCGCGCATCACCTACGGCAAGATCACGCCCGAGATGGTCTCTCGCCTTATTGAGGAGCACTTGATCAATGGGCGAGTGGTCGAGGAGTGGGCCGTAGGCCGCCTGCCGACGAGTGGACAGTGAACAGTGGACAGTGAATAGTGGACAGTAGACGGCAGACGGCAGCTTTTACAAGGCCCTCGGCCTTGTGAACTGGCGACTGTCTACTGACCACTGACACTATCCACCGCCGAGAATCGACATCAGGAGGACCTAACATGGCGGAACCTTTGTACCGGGCCAATGTCCTGGTCTGCGGCGGCACAGGCTGCACGGCCTCAGGCTCTGGTGAGGTGCGCCAGACCATGGCCGAAGAGCTGAAGCGACGTGGTCTGGAGCAAGAAGTGCGGCTGGTGGAGACGGGCTGCCGCGGCTTTTGTGCCCAGGGCCCGGTGATGATTATCTACCCCGAGGGCATCTTTTACTGCCAGGTGCAGGCGGCCGATGTGCCGGAGATTGTGGAAGAGACCCTCGTCAAGGGGCGCGTTGTCGAGCGGCTTACCTACAAGGAGCCCGTATCGCACAAGGCCATCCCGCTGTACAAGGATATCCCCTTCTACGGCAAGCAGTTCCGCATCGCCCTGCGCAACTGTGGCCTGATCAACCCCGAGGTTATCGACGAGTACATCGCTCGCGACGGCTATGCCGCCCTGGCCAAGGCGGTGACCGAGATGACCCCCGAAGAGGTCATCGATACCGTCAAGCGGGGCGGCCTGCGCGGCCGCGGCGGCGCTGGCTTCCCGGTCGGCCTCAAGTGGGAACTCTGCCGCAAGTCGCCAGGCAACATCAAGTATCTGCTCTGCAACGCCGACGAGGGCGACCCCGGCGCTTTTATGGACCGCTCGATTCTTGAGGGTGATCCCCACAGCCTCATCGAGGGCATGGTCATCGCCAGCTATGCCATCGGCTGCCAGGAGGGTTACATCTACTGCCGTGCCGAGTACCCGCTGGCCATTGAGCGCTTGGAGATTGCCATCCAGCAGGCCATGGAATACGGCCTGCTGGGCGAGAACATCCTCGGCACCGATCACAGCTTTTTCCTGCATATCAAGGAAGGCGCCGGCGCCTTTGTCTGCGGCGAAGAGACGGCTCTGATGGCCTCGGTGGAGGGCCGCCGTGGTGAGCCGCGGCCGCGCCCACCCTACCCGGCGGTAGCCGGCCTCTGGGGCAAGCCGTCGAATATCAACAACGTCAAGTCCTATGCCAACGTGCCGCCCCTCATCCTGCGCGGCGCGGAATGGTTCGCCGAGCGCGGCACGGAGCGCAGCAAGGGTACGGCCGTCTTTGCCCTCACCGGCAAGGTGAACAACACCGGCCTGCTCGAGGTGCCGATGGGTATCACCCTGGGTGAAATCATCTTTGATATCGGCGGCGGCATCCCCAACGGCAAAAAGTTCAAGGCTGTGCAGACCGGTGGCCCGCTCGGCGGCTGCTTGCCGGCTTCGCAGCTCAACACCCCGGTCGATTACGAGTCGCTCACTCAGGCGGGCGCGACGATGGGCTCCGGCGGCATGATCGTGGCCGACGAAGACACCTGCATGGTCGAGCTGGCCAAGTTCTTCCTGACTTTTGCCCAGGCCGAGTCCTGCGGCAAGTGTGTTCCCTGCCGCATCGGCGGCAAGCGCATGCTGGAGATCCTCACGCGCGTCTGCGAGGGGAAGGGTACCCTGGAGGACCTGGACAAGATCCAGGAACTGGCCGACGGCATGACCGCCGGCTCGCTGTGTGCCCTGGGCCAGCTCACGCCCGGCCCGGTGCGCGCCACGATGCGCTACTTTATGGACGAGTACAAGGCCCATATCGAAGACAAGTACTGCCCGGCCGGCGTCTGCAAGGCCCTTGTACGGGCGCGCTGCATCAACTCTTGCCCGGCGGGCGTGGATGTGCCCAGCTATGTCTCGATGATCGCGCAGGGCCGTTACGCTGAGGGCCTGGCCATCCATCGCGAGCGCAACCCCTTCGCCCTGGCCTGCGGCCGCGTCTGCCCCGCTTTCTGCGAACAGAAATGCCGCCGTGCCGACATCGACGAGCCCGTGGCCATCCGTCAGCTCAAGCGCTTTATGGCGGATAAGCAGGCGGAGGTCGAGTGGACGCCCAAGACCCCCGAGAACAAGTGGCCGGAGAAGGTGGCGGTGGTCGGCGGCGGCCCGGCTGGCCTGACAGCGGCACTCCGCCTGGCCGAACAGGGCTACGAGGTTACCGTCTTCGAAGCAGCCCCGCGGGCCGGCGGCTGGATGATGTACGGCATCCCCGAGTACCGCCTGCCCAAGGATACGCTGCAAAAAGAGATCGACGATATCGCCCGTGCCGGCGTCGAGATCCGCACCAACGCGGCTCTGGGCAGGGACTTTACCCTCGACGACCTGACCGGCAAGATGGGCTACAAGGCTGTGGTGCTGGCCATCGGTGCACAGCGTAGCCGGCGCCTGGGTGTGCCCGGTGAGGAGCTGGCCGGTGTGTTGCATGCGACCGACTTTTTGCGCAACGTCGGCCTGGGCAAGCCCGAGGACCTGACGGGCAAGCGTGTGGTCGTTGTCGGTGGCGGCAACACGGCCATCGATGCGGCGCGCACGGCGTTGCGCCAGGGCGCCAGCCAGGTACACGTGGTGTACCGGCGTACCCGCGCTGAGATGCCCGCGCAGGAACTCGAGGTCCGCGAGGCGGAGGAAGAGGGCGTCCAGTTCCACTTCCTGGTCAATCCCGTCCGCATTCTCGGCGAGGGGCAGGTCACGGGCGTCGAGTGCCTGGCCCAGGACCTGGGCGAGTTCGACTCCGGCGGGCGGCGGCGGCCGGTGCCTATCGAGGGCTCCGAGTTCGTCATTCCGGCGGATGTGGTCGTGCCGGCGATCGGTCAGAGCATCGACCTGTCGTGCCTGAACGGCGATGCCCCAGAGACCAAGCGCGATACGACCTTTGCCGTGGGGCGCGCTCTGGAGACCAGCCGCGCAGGCATCTTTGCCGCCGGCGATGCAGTGCTCGGCCCGGCAACGGTGGTCGAGGCGGTGGCGCAGGGCAACCAGGTCGCCCTCTCGGTGGATGCTTTCTTGCGCGGCAAGACGGCTCCGCTGGCACGCCACGCGGTGCCCTATCGCACCACAGACCTGACGTACAACCTGGACGACTATGCCGAGGCCTCGCGCGCCGAGATGCCGACCCGCGAGCCGGAGGAACGGGCGCGCACCTACCAGGAGATCGAACTGGGGTTCGACGAGGCAACGGCTTGCGAGGAGGCCAAGCGCTGCCTGCGTTGCGACCTAGAGTTCGAGGAGTACATGGCTAGCCTGGAAGAGGGCCCGGACGACGCGCATTAAGCCCTTGGTGTTGGGAATGTAAGGAGGAACTCTGGGGATGGGTATGGCTCACATCACCATCAACGGCCGGGAAGTGACAGTAGAGTTCGGGGCGACCGTGCTGCAGGCTGCTGAGCAGGCCGGCATCAAGATCCCGACTCTCTGCCACCACCCGGCGCTGGCCCCCATCGGGGCCTGCCGTATGTGCCTGGTGGAGGTGGCCGGGCAACGTGCACTCCAGCCGGCGTGCACCTTCCCGGTCGGTGAGGGCATGAAGATAGAGACCGAATCGCCCAAGGTCGTCGCCGTGCGCAAGTTCGTGCTCGACCTCTTGCTCTCCGACCACCCGCTCGACTGCCTCACCTGCGAGCGCAACGGCTCCTGCGAGCTGCAGGATCTGGCCTACAAGTATGGGGTCAAGGCGAGTTCGTACTCGGGGGAGGTGCACGACTACCCCGTTACGGATCCGAACCCCTTTATCTATCGCGATTACAACAAGTGCATCGTCTGCCGCCGCTGCGTGCGCGCCTGCGAAGAGATCAACGGCGTCGAAGCCATCGGTCTCGTCTGGCGCGGTTTTCGCACCAAAGTCGGCACCGCCGAGGACGGCAACCTCAAGGACTCGCCCTGCGAGTTCTGTGGGAGCTGTGTGGAGGTCTGCCCCACGGGCGCCCTGGTCTCCAAGATGGCCATGGGCAAGGGCCGCAGTTGGGAGCGCCAGGCGGTGACCACCACCTGTGCCTACTGCGGCGTAGGCTGCCGGCTCGACCTGCATCTCGTGGACGGCAAGATCGTCGAGGTCACCTCGAACTGGGACGGCCCCGCCAACCACGGCGCCATGTGCGTCAAGGGCCGCTACGGCTACGACTATGTGCACCATCCCGACCGGCTCACCCAGCCCCTGGTGCGGCGCGACGGCAAGCTGGAGCCCGCCACCTGGGATGAGGCCCTGGACCTGGTCGCGACTCGCCTGAAGGAGACCCGCGACACCCACGGCGCCGATGCCATCGCCACGTTGACCTCGGCCAAGTGTACCAACGAAGAGAACTATTTGCTGCAAAAGTTCACAAGGGCGGTGTTGGGCACCCATAATGTCGATCACTGTGCTCGCCTTTGACACAGCGCCACAGTGACCGGTCTGGTCACTTCGTTCGGTTCCGGCGCTATGACCAACTCGATCGACGACATCACCCAGCAAGCTGAGGGCTTTTTCGTCATCGGCTCGAACACGACCGAGCAGCACCCCGTCATCGGCATGGCCATCCGCCAGGCCGTCAAACGGCGGGGCGCCAAGCTGATCGTCGCCGACCCGCGGCGCATCCCGCTGGCCGATTTCGCTACGATCCACCTGCGGCACCGACCGGGGTCGGACATTGCCCTGCTCAACTCGTTGATGAACGTCATCATCAGCGAAGAGCTGTACGACAAGACCTTTGTTGCCGAGCGCACGGAGGGCTTTGAAGACCTAAAGGCCAAGGTCTCGCGCTACACGCCCGAGATGGCCGCCGAGATCACCGGCGTGCCGTCGGAGCAGGTGCGCGAGGCGGCGCGGCTCCTGGCCGGCTGCAAGCCGGCGGCCCTGCTCTACGCCATGGGCATCACGCAGCACACCACCGGGCATCAGAACGTCATGTCCTGTGCCAACCTGCAGATGCTCCTGGGGAACATGGGCGTGCCGGGCGGCGGCGTGAACCCGCTGCGTGGCCAGAGCAACGTGCAGGGCGCCTGCGACATGGGCGGGCTGCCGAACGTCTACACCGGCTACCAGAACGTCGCCGACGACGCGGCCAGGAAAAAGTTCGAGGACGCCTGGGGCGTCTCGTTGGGGAACAAGCCGGGCTTGACCGTGGTCGAGATGCTGAACAAGGCCGAGGAAGGCCAGATCAAGGCCATGTACATCCTGGGCGAGAACCCCATGCTCTCGGACCCCGACGTCAATCACGTCCGCCGCAGCCTGGAGAGCCTGGACTTTTTGGTCGTGCAGGACATCTTCCTGACCGAGACGGCCGAACTGGCCGACGTCGTTCTGCCAGGCTCGTCCTTTGTCGAGCGGACGGGCACCTTTACCAACACCGAGCGGCGCGTGCAGAGGGTGACGCCGGTCATCGACCCGCCCGGCGAGGCGCGGGCCGACTGGGAGATCCTCTGCGACGTGGCCAAGCGGATCCAGGGCCAGGCGCCCGACGCGCCGTACGCCGGCTTTGACTATGCCTCGCCGGCGGAGGTGATGGAAGAGATCGCGGCACTGACGCCCAGCTACGGCGGCATCCGCCACGAGCGCTTGGGCAGCCAGGGCCTGCAGTGGCCGTGCCCCACGGTCGAGCACCCGGGCACGCCGATCCTGCATGTAGGCAAGTTCTCGCGCGGGTTGGGCCGCTTCATGCCGGCCGATTGGCTGCCGCCGGCGGAGCAGCCCGATGAGGAATACCCGTTGGTGCTGACGACAGGGCGTGTGCTCTACCACTACCACACCGGGTCGCTCTCGCGCCGTGCCCAGGGGCTGGCCGAGCACTATCCGGAGGGCAAGGTGGAGGTGCATCCCGAGGACGCCCGGCGGCTGGGCATCGCGGAGGGGGCGCTGGTGCGCGTCACCTCGCGGCGTGGCAGCGTAACGGCCAAGGCCGAGGTCACGCCGCGGACGCAGCCCGGGCTGGTGTTCATGACCTTCCACTTTGCGGAGGCGGCGGCCAACGTGCTGACCATCGCGGCGTTGGACCCGGTGGCCAAGATCCCCGAGTACAAAGCCTGCGCCGTGCGGGTCGAACCCGCCGGCGAGTAACGGTGTTTCAACTTTCGCTCGCGGAGGACTCCCGGGCTGGTGCCAATGGGGAGTCCCGCGCGAGCGTAGAGCGGCCGGAGCGCGTGAACGGACTCGTTGAGCGAGTTCGGGACGTGCCCCAAGAGGCGCCGACGACGTGGTGCAGTCCTCAGCTCGCTTGCCTGGCCGCCTGTGAGGATTGGCCGTTCACGTCACTCGCGGAGGACTCCCGGACTGGTGCCAATGGGGAGTCCCGCGCGAGCGTAGCACAGCCAAAGCGCGTGAGCGGGCTCGTTGAGCGAGCTCGGGGCTTGCCCCAGACGTGTGTTTGTGGCTGCTGACAGGGGGGCGGGTGAGCACCGCTCCCCTGTTGCGGCAATAGTTCGATCGTTTTCATCGGTATCGAAGACAGGAGGAATCTGACATGGCGGATGCCACTCCCACAATCCGTGTCGACGGCTTTGCGCCGGCCGAGGTGGCTGGGCGCGCCGAAGCGGCCGGCGTGGCCAAAGGCAACCTGGCCGCCGGGCCCATGTTCTGGCTGGCCGTGCTGGCCGGGGCCTTTATCGGGCTGGGCGCCATCTTTATGACCACGGTCACCACGGGCGCCGGGGCACTCTTGCCCTTCGGCCTGACCAAGCTGGTGGGCGGCCTGGTCTTTTGCGTCGGCCTCATTCTGGTGGTCGTGGCCGGCGCCGAGCTCTTTACCGGCAACAACCTGATCATCATCGCCTACATGACCGGCAAGGTCACCCTGAGCAAGCTGCTGCGCAACTGGGGTATCGTCTACCTGGGGAACCTGGTGGGCTCGGTGGTGCTGGCGCTCTTGATGTTCTTCACTAAGCAGTACACCTTTGCCGGCGGCGAGCTGGGCAAGAACGTCCTGAGCATCGCCAATGCCAAGACGGGGCTGGCCTTTGGCCAGGCAGTGGCCCTGGGCATCATGTGCAACTTTTTGGTCTGCCTGGCCGTGTGGCTGTGCTTCAGCGGCCGGACGACGACGGACAAGATCCTGGCCATCCTCTTTCCCATCACGGCCTTTGTGGCGGCAGGGTTTGAGCACAGCGTGGCCAACATGTACTTCATCCCGGCAGGGCTGTTCATCCAGTGGTTCGACCCGGCGTTCGTGCAGCAGGCCGGCGTGGCGGTTACGAACCTGACCGTCGGCAATTTCATCCTGGCCAACCTGCTGCCGGTCACCATCGGCAACATCATCGGCGGCGCCGGCTTTGTGGGGCTGCTCTACTGGAACATCTACCTGCGGCCGAAGCAGGCGGCCCAGGCCGCCAAGCCGGCAACCGCCAAGAAGTAAGCGCGGCCTCTGGCCACACGCCGCATGTGCAGCACGATCCGGAAAACCGTCCGCCAAGGCCGGCGCGCTATGATAGCACGCCGGCCCTGTATTATACTAGTTACGATGGTGAGGCCTCTGCCAGCTGGCAGGCTCACCGACAACCGTGGGAGTTCCGCCTATGGCAAGAGCTGGTAGCTCCCAACTGACGCTGGAGTATAGGAACCCGCAAGGAGGACGTCATCGTGGCGATGGTCAACATTACCATCGACGACCGACCCTTGGCCGCCGAAGCAGGCCTGACGGTCTTGCAGGCTGCGCAGCAAGCAGGAGTGGATATTCCAACTCTGTGCCATCATCCCGCTGTCCAGGATATCGGGGCCTGCCGCATATGCCTGGTGGAGGTCGCTGGGCAGCGCGCACTGCAGCCTGCGTGCACCTTCCCCATTAGCGAGGGGATGCAGGTGCAGACGGAATCGCCCAGGGTGGTGGCAGTTCGCAAGTTCGTGTTGCAGCTTCTCTTCTCAGAGAGGAACCACTACTGTATGTTCTGCCAGATGAGCGGCGATTGCGAGCTACAGACACTGGCCTACCGCTACGGGCTGGACCAGTGGATCTATGACCGGCCCAATGACCCACTACCGGTCGATGGGTCTCGCCGCTACTTTATGCTGGATCACAATCGCTGCGTGCTCTGCCGGCGCTGTGTCCGCGCGTGCACCGATATTGTTGGAAACCAGACCCTGGGGTTGCGCCAGCGCGGCGCCAAGACCATGATCTCGGCAGACCTCGATGTGCCGTTGGGTGAGTCCAGTTGCGTCATGTGTGGGACCTGCCTGGAGGTCTGCCCGACCGGCGCCCTGATCGACACGCGCTCGGCCTACCGTGGCCGCGAGAGCGCGGGTGAGCTGGAGCACACCCGAATGGTCTGCCCCGCCTGTGCGGTTGGCTGCACAGTTGATGTGGTGCACCGGGCTAACCATCTGGTGCGGCTGGCCAGCGATTGGGAGGCCGAGCCGAACCATGGCTTGCTCTGCGTGGCCGGCCGCTTCGAGCCGCTCGACGAGTCGCGCCCGCGAGTCATGGCTCCCCGCGTGCGCCAGGGCGGCAAGCTGGCCGAGACGGACTGGAACACGGCCATCGCGGCTGCGGCTGCCGGCTTCCGCCGGGCCAAGACCATGGCCGGCATCGCGACCGGCCGCGCCCTCAACGAGACCTATCGCGCCCTCCGCAGCACTTTTGATGAGGTGGGCCTCTGGGACCGGCCGGCGCCTGTGCTCGCCTATGGGCAGCCGGGGACCCTGGCCGACCTCGCTGCAGCCGACGTGATCGTTGTGGCCGGCGCAGACCCGGCCGAGACCCATCGCGTGGTGGCTTATAC
>DAOUGZ010000080.1:0-8801 GCA_034428955.1 Anaerolineae bacterium
CGACCCACATGGATCGCCCGAGCACGATGCCGGCGATCATCGGCGAGGCGCTCTTTATGACCAACGACCAGGATGCGGAGCAGCTCAAGCGCCCCGAGGTCCAGGAGGCTATCGCCCGCGGTTACTTCCAGGGCATCAAGGCCTACTTTGGCGACAAGTAAACGAGGCAGGCAACAGCCCTCGCTCCTGAACGAGCGAGGGCTGTTGCTTTTTTGACAACTTTTAGCTTCATGGTAAGATAGTTACATTGTTCGTCCGATGGTCGAGTACGGTTGTCACATTGGGGCCTCTGCCCCCTAGACAGGTATCCAGCCCATGCTTCAGATACCCTGCCGGCTGGCCGTTGCCCTGCTCACCGCCTTTCTGTTCGCCCAGCCCTTGGCATCAAGAGAGACCCCCGCCCCCGCACAAGACATCTCCCTGGCCGCCCGCCTTGGCTTCGAGTTGGCGCTCACAGCATCCACCACCATGCCCTCGCCGCACAGCGAGCCGTCCACGCCTGTGCCCCATAAAGACAAGCTCATCTTCATCGACGCCGGGCACGGGGGCAGGGACGTAGGTGCCATCCACACCACCGCTTCAGGCGAGGTGGACATCACCGAAGCGGCCGCCAACCTGTCCATCGCCCTCAAGCTGGCGGACATGCTACGCGCCGCCGGCTACGACGTCGCGCTCGCCCGCAGCACCGATAGCTTTGTCATCCCCAGTGCCAGTACACCTGTAGAGCTGCAAAAGCGCGTGGACATGGCCAACGAGGCGGGCGCCGACCTCTATATCTGCATCCACAACAATGGTATCGAGGCGCCGTCAGTGCGGGGCACCGAGGTCTGGTACTGCAGCGACCGCGCCTTCGGCGGTGAGAATGCCCGGCTCGCTGGCCTGGTTCAGCAGGCGTTACTGCGCAATCTGCGCGCTGCTGGCTACGAGACAGTGAACCGCGGCATCAAGGATGACCGCCCGATGGGCCACTTCGCCGTCATCGGGCCGCACTTTGCCAGGACCAGCCAGATGCCCGGCATCATCGGCGAATCTCTCTTCCTGACCAACGACCAGGACGCCGCCGCTCTGAAGGAGGAGAGTATCCAGGAAGCCATAGCCCGCGGCTACCTGGAGGGTATTGAGGCTTACTTCGAGTAGCGCACGCATCAGCCACCGGGGAACCGCCGGCGCAGGGCGCGGCCCAGCCGTCGCAGTGCCTCCAGAGCGATAGCCGGCTGTAGGCTGCGCCAGGCCAACCGCGCCGCATCGATCTGCTCGTCGCTCGCTCGGCATGGGCCAAACCGGTCTCGAACATACAGGCCCACGATCTGCTGCGCGGGCTCGCCGGCCGCCCCCAAGGCTTTAGCTAGCGCCTGCCCAAACTCGAACGGCGTCTGCCTCTCGTGTGCGCTCACGCCAACGGCCCGCGAACTCCACAGCAGGCGCACGTACAGGCGCTCGGCTGGCCGCAGGGCCTGCCAGCGCCTCCGCAGGCGCCAGCCTCCCCAGGCCAACACCGCCCCCAGAATGCCCAACAAAGCCAATTGCAGCCCGCAGGCCCTTGCTTGGCGCGGCTGGGGGATGAACACCGGCACATCCTCCCTGCCCGCCTCCGGCGGCAGAAGGGGGCCCTCATTCAGCCCCTCCAGTGGATTCATGCCCGGGGGTAGGGGCAACGGACCATCTCCCGAAGGCGCCTCCGCACCGGAAGACCGATAGATTGGCGGCTGCGAGGGCGTCGGCTCGAACTCGATCCAGCCATAACCAGGGAAAAACACCTCCACCCAGGCGTGCGTATCGGACTCGCGCACGACAAAGGCCAGGCGCGATGAGTCGTACTCGCCCGGAGCGTACCCCTGCACCAAGCGCGCGGGCACCCCCACTGACCGGCACATCACAGCCAGGGCCGAGGCGAAATAGGTACAATACCCTTCCTCACTGTGAAAGAGGAACCAGTACACAGGGTCCTGCCCGGCAGGCGGCGCCTCGATAGACTGGTTGTAGGCAAAACCGCGCAGGTAGGTCTCGAGCGCAATAGCCTTGTCGAAGGGTGTAGGCTCCGTGCCCGCCACACGCTCCGCCAGGTCGCGAATCAGCTCCGGCACGCTCTCTGGGAGCTGCAAGTAACGCTCGGAAACCCACGAGGGATAGCCGGTGCCGGCGGCACGCAAATCGCGTACCGTGGCTGTGGAGACCAGCGAGAGGACCTGGTAGCGGTTATCGCGCCCCAGGCGCTGGGCATAGACGGCCGATAGGTCAAACCCGCCCCCCGCCAGCGGCTCCCGCCCCTCCGAGGGCACCGCCCCCAGGGCGCGGACCGGCACCTGCACCTGCACCGGCTCGGCAGCCGCAAAGAGCAGACCGCCGGAGTTGCGCTCCAGAGTGACGATCTGGCGCAGCGCCTTACGCCCAGCATAGGCGGCCCAGTCGACGAGTGGCGCCCCGGCACCGAGCCTGAGGGATGTCCCGCTGGTATCGACCCACCCCGTGCCGGTATAGCGGTCCATGGTCATCGCCCGCCAATAGTGGGGTTCGTCGCTCTGCACCTCCATGACCACTGTAGAGCCGAGGTTGATGGCACCACCCAGGATCAGCGTGCGGCCAAAGCTGGTCAGGCTCGCCTGCTCCTTGTAGCCCAGCGAGGCGTACAGCCGATTCCACTCCTGCTGAATCGTACGCATCGGGCCTTCGAGCCGCTGAAGGTAGGCGCCCAGACGGCCGGGGGCGTTCGGCCGCGGGATGAACCAGACCAGCGCAACCACGATCAGCGAAAGCACAACCCCATCGCGCAAGAACTCGAGCCCAATGTACTGGTCATAGACGACATGCTGCCGCTGCCACTCGTGCTCGCGTCTGAACACATTCGCGCGTACGACCAGCACCAAAGCCAAGAACAGGTAGACGACAAAGTAGACGAGCAGGCGCGGCGGTGCGTAGTAGACGCTCAGGAACACCGTCAGGCCACCGGGGAGCACGGCCCCCCAAACCCAGTGGCTGCGAAAAAGGAACCACGCGCCGCAAAAGGCCAGCAGCCAGCAGACGACCGACATCTGGGCTACGAAGGGCAATGGGTCGGCGCTGATCTGCCCCTGCCACGCTGCCGTCATCCAGGTCTGCAGGCGTTCCAGCACGGCCCCACTCTTCAGTTGCAACTCCGCCAAGGCCCCCGATAGGCCGGTCTCGCTGGTCTGCAGATGCGCCGGCAGCACAATTAGAGAAGACAGCAAGAGCAAGCAGCAGACGGCGCCGACGATCACCCCCAGGGGATGCGCCAGCACGCCGGGCAGGCGCGACTTGGCGCTCAGAAACCCTGCCAACAGCCCAAGCAGCACCACATTGCTCAGGATTTCGAGCCCCTCGGCCAGATCGCCCGCCTCAAAAGACCAGGCAACAGTCAACAGCAGGAGGAGAAACAAAACGAGGGTCAGCCAACCCTCGCGTAAGCGCAATCGCTCCGACAAAAAGACCCTCCCGGCAGACTCCGCTGCTCAAGAGATAACGTCACACTGCACCCCAGGCGGATATCCCCGCCAGTGCCGCTGCGGCCATTCTATCATCGCCGGCATGCGCAGTCAACACAATCTCCGCGCCCAGCCGGGGCCTCGCCTGGTCAGCGTCATCAACCGGTGCGCTGATTGCCAAAGCTGCAGGCGCTCCATTGGCCCACAACCAGCTCTGGCAATCGATGCTTCAACCGGCATTTCCGTCCGAACGGGTGACGCAACCACCTCATCGTAGCGAATCCGGGCCACCAAGGCTCCTCAGGCGCGATGGCGCCCCTTCCGTTGGTCTGGAAAAAGTCCTGGGGCTCAGGGAAGTCAATTTGACAAAGACGCCGAGGTCTGGTACAATAGCCTCACTTCCGTTTGGTGTGGCGCATTCGTCTAGCGGCCTAGGACACCTCCCTCTCAAGGAGGAGATCGGGGGTTCGAATCCCCCATGCGCTACCAGAGGTAGAGCCCGAGTCTTGGACTCGGGCTCTTTGCTTACCCCAGCACAACTTGCAGGCAACGGAGAGGCCATGGAGCAACTTGATTCTGATACCACCGTCCGGGAACTCGTGGACCTCGTCGCCACCTTCCGCGACGAAAGGGGCTGGGCCCAATTCCACGCTCCCAAGAACCTGGCCATGTCCATCGCCATCGAGGCCGCCGAGCTGATGGAACACTTTCAGTGGATCGACGTCCCTCAGTCGCGTGTCCTGGTCGAGGATCCGAACTCGCGCGATGCCGTGGCCGAGGAACTGGCCGATGTGCTGGCCTATTGCCTCAGCCTGGCCAGTGTAGCCGGCTACGACGTCTCAACCATCCTACGTCGCAAGATGGCCGCCAACGCGCGCAAGTACCCGATCGAGCGCAGCCCAGAGAGGCGCTAATCTCCGACCCACAGCAGGTTGATCAGTTCTCTGCTGTGCTCTGCCCCTCGGCAGCGGCCAAGCTCGCCCGGCGCCGTGCCAGTTCCTCGCGTACAGCCCGGTGCCGCTCCCGGCTTAGCGGATACGTCAGCGCAAAGGCGATCCCACCCATCAGCAAGAGCGCCGGCGCCAGCCCCACCAGAGCACGGACCACCAGCAGCACCCGCGGTGCCTGAGAGGTCGCGTTGGGCTGATAGCCGCTCCAATCCAGGAGCAAGAGCGCTGCCGGCAGCACCACAGACGCGCCAACCTTGTTGGACAGGGTGATCAGGCTGTAAAAAGCCCCTTCGTGGCGCTGCCCCGTCTGCAGTTCATCCCATTCGATAGCATCGGGAATCATCGCCCAGGGCAGCACATGGGCCGCCGAAATGCCCACGCCGGCCAGCGCCGCCAACGCCAGGATGCCCACCAGTGGCGCCCCCGGCTGCATAAGCGCCAACACGATCATCACCACCGCCAGGAACCCAAGCCCAGCCACATAAGCATGGCGCTTGCTCCAGTGATGGGCCGCCCAATCCCAAAGGGGCAGGGCGAGCGCCGCCACGATAAACACGGTCCCCAGGATCAAGTCACGCTGCTCCTCGAGGTTCAGCCAGTATTTGAGAAAGTAGGGGAGCATGGGCTGCAAGAGATCTACAGTCATCCAGGTCAGCAAGTAGATGCCGACGGCAAAGAGGAACGGCCGGTTGCGCAGCACCGAGCGTAGCGAGCCGCGCACGGTAGTGCGTGGCTGCTTCTGGAACTCGGAGCGTTCGCGCGTCCCCAGAAAGGTGCCCAGCAGGGGCAAGGCGCTGGTCACGCCAAAGACAAGGCCCATTGTCATCACCCTCCCGGCGTTGCCGGGCTCAAAGGAACCGATGAGCATTCCGGGCACGGTGAAAGCCACAAGCCCCGCGACGATGGAGAAGAACATGCGATATGCCGTGAGTGAGGTGCGCTCGTCATAGTCCAGCGTCAGCTCGGGCGTAAGGGCGAAGTAGGGCATGTAGACAAGGGTTGCCGCTGTATCAAAAAGCAGATAGGCCAGCCCATAGTAAACGGCCAGCGCGACGGGTTCACGAAACGGCGGGATCCACCACAACATGGCAAAGCATAGAGCGTACGGCGCCAAGCCAAAGAGCAGGAAGGGACGCCGCCGCCCCCAACGTGTCCTTGTACGGTCGCTGAGATAGCCGATCAGGGGATCGTTGATCCAATCCCAGCTCCGCCCGAGGAACACGGCTGCCGCGGCCAGGCGCAGGTCCAGATGCACGATGTCCGAGAGAAAGATGGCAAAGTAGACCGACAGGATGGTGCTGGTCATGCTAAAGCCCCAGTCGCCCATGCCATAGAGCAGGCGTGAACGACGAGACAGCTTCTCCGATGGCGTCGTCATGGGCGCTGCCTCCCCGAATGCATACCTTGGGGCCGAGGGGGCGGCCCCTGCTGCATGTGGAGCAATCAACCGGTGCCGTGATCTCCAAAGCGGCAGGCGCTGCGGTGGCGCGCAACCAGCTCTAGCAATCCATGCTCCAACCCGGTAGCCTACACTATGAGGATGGTGGATTGGGCGTGCCCTCAGCCGGCCCCATCATGGGCGCAGACTGCAGCAGCATGCCCAGGCGCATCTTGGCCATGACCACCATCGCGCTATTGCCATCCTTCTCGGCCAAAGCAGCGGTTCTTTCGAACGCCTCAATGGCCCTGGGCGTATCGCCCCGCCCCTCATAGACGCTGGCCAGGACGAAATGGGCCTCGACCGAATCGGGGTCATCCTCGATGGACTGGATCGCGTCGGCCTCAGCCCGGTCCAGGTTGCCCAGCCTGAGGTAAACCATCCCTCGCAGCCGCAGGAACGTAGCACGGTCACCGGCGATAGGCTCCGCTGCAGCATAGGCCTCGCGGGCGAGCGCTTCATTGCCCTGCATCTCTGCCAAGACGCCTACCCATGTCTGCAGTTCCGCGTCGTCGGGGCTGACCTCCAGCGCCTGCCGGTAGAGGGCCAGGGCCGTAGCGACGTCGCCTTCCATTATCGCATTCTCGGCCTGGCTTGTCAGATCCATCACCGCGGTACGCTTCGGGTCCGGCGGGAATACATACGTGTACAGCAGCGAAAAGACGAGCAGTACAGCCGCCACCACACCGCCGATCGTCAGCCAGCGCCGCATCTGCTGCCGCTGGCGCTCGGCGACGCGCTCGTCGAGGTACCACCACCATTGCTCCGGACTCGGCTTGGTTGCCTCGCGCGCTGCCGCCAGTCCGCCGACGGCGCCCATCTCGCGCACCAGAATAGAGTCCTTGGCCTGCAACAGCCGCTCGACGTCCTCAACCCGCGAGGCCTCCGCGCGCAGGTCAACCCCGCGCTCCTCCAATGAGGAGAAAAAGTTCTTGATCGTGTCCAGCAAGTACAGCAGAGTCTGCGCCCGTGGCCCGGCGCCGCGCAGATTGGCCACAATCAGCTCGGCCTGGGTGATCAGCTCTCGCAGGTCATCCGCCGTCTCCAACTTGAACTCGGGCTTATCCATGATCTGCCACCCGTTACTAGCCATCGCCATGCTCCCTGGTCGCCCAGACACTCAGGCCTTAGCGAACGTGTCGCCGCCCAGTCATCGCGGCCAGCCTTCCCCCATTGATCGCTCCCATCACAGCTACAATGGCCAGCATCAAGCCAAACAAGGGATTCGCCAGCACGGCCAGCAGGCAGAGGATCAGCGCCCCGGGCAGGGTGTAGAGGGCATACGACTGGTAACGCTCCCCTTCCATTCGCCCGCAGAGGAAGGCAACCAACAGGGGGCCAAGAAAAGTGCCCAGCATCAGCACCACCTGCGACAGCGGGTTGCCGCCCGCGCCGAGCATCCCGGCACCCAAGACCACCGCCCCTTGCAGGATAAGGTTGAGGCCGTTCCCCGACGCCACAATCCACAGGTTCAGCCCACCCAGCTCAAAGAACTTGTTCAGGTTCATCTCGCGTCCGTCTCCCATCTGCACCTAAAGCGACCTGCTGTTATTGTACTCTAGTCGCCCCCCGCCGTCCAATTGCCTGCGCTCCCGGATTTGACAGCCTCACGCCGTATGAGTATAATGGGCACCGTCATCAGCCAAGGTTGATGATCGTCTGTGTGGGCCGTTAGCTCAATTGGCAGAGCAAGTGACTCTTAATCACTGGGTTGGGGGTTCGATTCCCTCACGGCTCACCTAATACTACATGTAGTGTGTCAGGCGGCACTAGACCACTACATGTGGGCCACAAGACGCCCTCCCGTGCTGTACAACACGAGTACAACACGAGGAGGGTGTTTTCATGTCTCGCCGAACCCGTGGTGAAGGCTCTATCATTCGGCGCAAAGACGGCAGATGGCAGGCAAGTCTCCAGGTGGCCGGCGTGCGGCGCGCCGTCTATGGCAAGACTCGCTCTGAGGTGGCCGGCAAGCTGCACGAACTCAAGCGCCAGGCTACCGGCGGCATGCCCGACCCTGGCCGGCGCACCGTCTCGGACTTGCTCACGGCCTGGCTAGAAACAGCAGAGCCGACCCTCAGACCCGCAACCTTCGACCAGTATCAGCGCTGTTCCCGGCTGTACATCCTCCCCACTCTGGGCGAAGTGAAGCTATCCCGGCTGGAGCCCGTCCAGATTGAGCGATTGCTAGCCGGCATCCAGGCCAAGGGCCACAGGCGGACAGCGTCGCTGACCTATGCCATTCTGCACCGTGCCGGCGTGTTTGCTGTGCGCTGGCGCTGGCTGCCCGAGAACCCGTGTACCCGAGTGCAGAAACCCCAGTGGCGAGCACCGCGCAAGACCGTATGGACGCAGGACCAGCTACACACCTTCCTCATTGGCGCCCGTGAGCACCGGCTGTTTCCTCTGTGGCACACCCTGCTAGCCACAGGCTGCCGTCTCGGTGAACTGCTGGCCCTGACCTGGCAGGACGTGGACTTGGACATGGCAGTTATCCACATCAGCAAGACCCTGCAGCGCATCGGCGGCGAATGGGTCATAGGTGAGCCCAAAACGGCATCCGGTATGCGGACCGTGACGCTGCCGGCTGAGGCCGTACAGGTGCTACGGCAGCAGCGGGGCCGGCAGCTGTTGGGTGGTCTGGCCAGCGAGCTTGTCTTCCCCAACCTGGCCGGCCACCCCTTGCACATCTCTACGGTTGAGCACGCTCTGGCGAGAGAATGTGACCGCCTGGGCCTGCCGCGCGTGACACCCCACGGCCTGCGCCACCTGCATGCGTCGCTGCTCCTGGCCGAGGGCCTGCCGCTGCCAGCAGTGTCGGCCCGGCTGGGCCATGCCAACACCCAGGTAACGGCGACCGTGTATGCGCATGCCCTGCCCGGCCAGGACGACGGCGCGCGGGCCATCGCCAGGGCGTTGGGGGGTGGGCGATGACTGGGCGCAGGCGTTTCTGCATCGCCAGTGGGCCGGCAG
>DAOUGZ010000081.1:0-10875 GCA_034428955.1 Anaerolineae bacterium
TTGTGGAGCTTGGTGCGGTCAATCCGAGGGTCTTCTAATCCTGAGAAGTGATGCTCGATCGATGCAATGGGCTGTTCCTTCATGAGTACCCTCCCTTCCTCTCCGAAGGATACCTCATCAGCCCCTTGTCACCAAGCTCTCCTCATTTTAGATGCGATTGCCCTAGGCTTTGACTGCAGCGGCTTTACCCAGTTCGTCTACGCCCAGGCCGGGCTCAGCATTCCCCGCGGCCTCTCCGGCCAGGTCGCCGCCGGCCCGGCCGTCTCGCAGGATGCGCTCTTGCCCGGGGACCTGGTCTTTTTCCAGAACACCTGGAACGCCGGGCTGTCGCACGCCACCATCTATGTGGGGAGCGGCCAGTTCATCCACGCCTCCAGCCCCGAGCATGGTGTGACCACCGATGCACTGAGCCTGCCGTACTGGGCGACGCGCTACCATAGCGCCTGCCGGCCGTGGTAGATAGACTCTTGCTATGGGTTTTGTGATGGCCTGCCCTCCGGCAGGCCATCACAAAACCCACCTCCTACGCGAACCTCTACCGCTTCACCAAGCGCAGGAAGCGGTGCTTGCCCACCTGCAGCACCGCCCCGTCTGGCGGCACGAGGCGGTCGATGGAGTGCATCACCCGGCCGTCCAGCCGCACGCCACCTTGCGCCACCAGGCGCCGGGCCTCGCTTTTGCTGCCGCACAGCCCGGCGGCTACCAGCACCTCCACCAGCGGCAGCGCCTGGGCCAGGGCGAACTCGGCCATCTCCTGGGGCAACTCGCGCGCCTGATGCACCCGCTGAAAGTGGGCGGCAGCGCGGTCCGCCGCCTCGCTGCCATGGAAGCGGTCCACAATCTCCCAGGCCAGCGCCTTCTTGGCTGCCATGGGGTGCCGGCGCCCCGCCCTCAGGTCGGCCAGGAACTGGTTCACGCGGTCCGGCGCCCAACGGGTGACGAGCCGGCAGTAGTTGGCCATCGCCTCGTCGGGAATGCTCATCACCTTGCCGTACATGTCCTCGGGGGGTTCGCGCAGGCCGATATAGTTGCCCGCGCTCTTGGACATGCGCGTGCGGCCGTCGGTGCCCACGAGGATGGGGAAGGTGATACAGACCTGCGGCCTCTGCCCCAGGGCCTCCTGCAGCCGGCGGCCCGCCAGCAGGCTGAAGAGTTGCTCCGTCCCACCGAGTTGGACGTCTGCCTGCAGGGCCACGGCATCATAGCCCTGGGCCAGGGCGTACATGAACTCGTGCAGCCAGAGGGGCTCGTTCCGGGCCATGCGCGCGGCAAAGTTGTCCCGCACGAGGAACTGTTGCACGGTAAAGTGGCCGGCCAGGCGGATGACGTCGGCAAAGCTGAGCCGGTCCAGCCACTCGCTGTTGTAGCGCACGTGCGTGAGCTGGGGGTCCAAAACGCGCCAGGCCTGCTCGGCGTAGGTGCGCGCGTTTTCGGCGATCTCTTCCTCCGGCACCTGCGGGCGCAGCGCGTTCTTGTCGCTGGGGTCGCCGATGCGCGTGGTAAAGTCGCCGATCAGAAAGGTGACCTCGTGCCCCAGCTCTTGAAACTGGCGCAGCTTGCCCATGGTCACCGTGTGCCCGAGGTGCAGGTCCGGCCGGGTGGCGTCGTAGCCGCAGTAGACGCGCAAGGGCCGCCCCTCCAAGAGCCGCTCGCGCAGCTCCTGGGCCATCATCTCCTGGATCTGCGGATCGCCGAACTCGGCGCCCTGCATGAGGAGCGCGACCTGGTCATCCACTGCTCGGCTCATGGCCACCTCTGTAAGCGACTCCGTCAATCATCAGCAAGCAGTCGTCATCGATGAACTCGGTGGTCGAGGTCATCCGCGCCGGGAAGCGGCCCTCTGCAAAATAGTCCCTGAAGCGTTGCTCCATCTCGGGCAGGTCGCGGATATCCTTGAGCCAGACGTTGACCTTGACCAGGCTCTCCAGGGACAGGCCCAACTCGCCGAGAGTCCTCTTGAGGTAAGCAAAGGTTCCATCGAGCTGGGCGGCAAAGCTGTCGCCGAATCCGCGGTGCAGGCCCAAGAAGACATAGTCGCCGCAGGCGACCGCGATCGAGTAGCTATAAGGAGTGGTAACATGTTTGATTTCGGACATCACTGACTCCTTGTGAGCAGTAGGTTGACAAGAGATCTTCTGGATACCCTACAGTAAAGTGAGCGATCTGTCCAGCACTCCGAGATTCACAGCCAACCCAATCGCGTGTATAATAGGGCTGGAGAGGAAAACACAGCCGAGAGGAGCATATCGTCGTGTCCACCCTGTTCGCCGACACGAGTACAGAAGCCGAAGAGGTACTGCTTGATCTCCTGCGGCGGGCGCCAGCCTGGCGCAAGCTGGAGATGGTCGGGCATATGAACGACACTGTGCGCACACTGGCCCTGAGCGGCCTGCGCGCGCGCTACCCGGACGCATCGCCCAGCGAACTACGGCGCCGGCTAGCCGACATCCTCCTAGGGCCAGAACTCGCGGCGCAGGTGTATGGACCTCTCGAGCCATCGGGGGACAACTGTGTCTGATAGCCCAGTCGATGCTGCCCTCCTCGTCATCAACGCCCTCGAGGCACTCAGTGTGCCTTGCATGATCTGCGGATCGCTAGCCAGCGCGGTGCACGGCGTCGCTCGAAGCACGCTGGACGTGGATTTGGTCGCCGACCTGCGCCCAGAGCACGCTGAGCCGCTGGTCCGCGCCCTGGGTGATTCCTTCTATGCCGATCTCGACGCCATCCGCGAGGCCATCCGAAACCGCGCCAGCTTTAACCTCATCCACCTAGAGACAGTGTTCAAAGTGGACATCTTTGTGCGCAAGGAACGGCCCTACGACCGCGCTCAGCTTGCCCGCCGCAGTGAGCAGGTGGTGGCAACCTCCCCGGAACGCACCGCTTGCGTCGCCAGCGCTGAAGATACCATCCTCACCAAGCTCGAGTGGTACCGCCTGGGCGGCGAGGCGTCGGAGCGCCAGTGGCGCGACGTGCTGGGCGTGATCAAAGCGCAGAGCGAACGGCTCGACCTGCGCTATCTGCATCAATGGGCGCCGGCGCTTGGCGTCAGCGACCTGTTGGAGCGAGCGCTGGTCGAGGCGAGCCGGTAGCCGGACGCACGGCCCCGCCTACACTGCCTGGCAGCCGGGACAGATGTAATACTTGCCCGCGCCCCCCATATTGATCGCTTCGATCGCCGTGCCGCACACGGGGCACGGTTTGCCCTCCGTCTCGCGAGACAAAGCCGCCGGGCCTATCGAACAGGTCCCGCTCCGAGGCCCGACCGCCGGCCGCCATCGCGTCTCGGGTGACCCCCGGATGGCGCCACGGAGCGCCACGAGTTCTTCCTCAGATTAGGCGCCCCGTCAATAGGAGCGGCAGCCCGCGCATTTGCCGTCTGTATGCGCTCACTGTACAATGCTCGAGGTGTGGGTATCGCTGCCGCCGGGTGGATGCGGCAGCGGCCGAGTCTACCTTGCCCTGTTGCGCCGGTGGAGGGAGACCATGACCGTCGAGAAGGATATCGGCGGGCTCGCAGCATGCGCTGTCGAGTTCGCGGCATGCATCGCTTCTCTGCCCCAGGAACTGTTCCTGGCGCCGATGGATGCCTGGGCACCACGCGATGTGTTGGCACACTTGATCGGTTGGAACCGCTACACGGTGGAGGGGTCGCGGATGTTGCTGCGCGGCGAGATGCCGCCCTTCTATGTTGATGCCGGCGACGATTTCGCCGCCGTGAATGCCGTTTCGGTGCTAAAGTACGCCTCGCGCGAGCGACGCGCGCTGTTGGCCGAGCTCGAAGCCTCGCTGCAAGAACTGGAGCAGTACCTGCGCACCCTCTCGGAGGATGAATGGGAGGCCGGGGTAGAGCACGGGCCGCACCGCGTTACGATCCGCAACTCGGTGCAGGCCCTGTCTGCCGACTATGCCAACCATCGGGCGCAGATCGAGCGTTGGGCGGAGGGCCGCTGCGGCGCCGGCGGAGACCACCGATCAGAGGAATAGCACGACTGTCGACGGTCTGCGAGGGCTATCTTGTCTAGCCCTCCCATGGCCGTTGCGGCATGGCGCCCGCCGGAGCCTACTCCAGGTACTTGACGGCTTCGGAATCTCCCAGCAGTATGGAGCAGTCGTGATCCCATATCTCCATGAACGTGCCGAAAGCGCCTCGCTCGTACCAATCCGGATGCCACGCTTCCACAAAGAGGTCGGAATCGTCGTCCGCATAGAACCGGGCGACGGCCGCCTTGTTGTTGAGCGAGTTGATCAGATCGAGATACTGGGATCTCTTGTTCTTGGCGTTGCGGTTTCCCCCGATGATGGCCGTGAACAGCACTCCGCCTGCGAGGGGCTTCATCAGCAGGTTGAGCTTGCGAGGATGCCTTGCTCCGGTCGCATCGCCGGCCTGGGAGGTCTCGTATCCTAGGAACTGCAGGTGAGTGGTCATTTGCTCCATAGTGCTTGCCATTGTGGTATTTGCTCCTGTCTGTTGGTGTCGACCCGACTGCTAGTGCGACAAGGTGGCCTTGCTAAAAGTGCCCAAGCTTTGGAATATGGGCCACATATGCATTATAGGCCCAGACGACACTACTCGTCAAAGTGATGCGCTTGTCTCTCTGCTTCGGGCAACTGCCCAAGCTTGTTCGAGCCGCATTGGGCCGGTTCCACAGCCGCACTCGCCAACGGATTGCCGGAGGGCAGGGCGGCGCTCGGATGGACGGGCAGCACTTGAAAGGGATTGCACGTCGCATCGTTGGAGGAATCGTGAGCGACACACTATCGGAGAAGCAAAGCCTATCCGCCATCCAGACCCTCGTACGCGAGCACCGCCGCAAGTGGATCGACCGGGGGCAATGGCAGGACCCCAACCTGACCGACTGCCTCGACTTTATGGCCACCGAGGTCGCTGAGGCCATCGACAAGCGCCTGCGCATCTCGCCCGGCTACGTTCGCAACCACGCCGAGCCGGCCCCCTCCGCCGAGGAAATCGGCACCGAGGTCTTTGACGCCATCATGATGGGCTGCATCGCCCTCGACCTGCTGGGGCTGGACCTGGGCGAGGTCGCCCGCAAAAAGCTGGAGAGGATGGACCGTAAGAAGGGGGTAGACGCTGGGTGAGGCAGCCCGCATCCCTCAGCGCCTGGCAGGCACAGGGGGGCTAGCACATGGAATACCGCACATTTAGCGGCTGCTTTTGTGCTATACTCAGACTGTATGAGCAAAGGAGCCCAGCATGGCTGCTGATGCCGTCATCATTCGCCCGGCACGCCCCAGCGATGCGGCGGACCTGCGCGAGCACTGCTTCCCCATGAACACTCTTGAGGAGGTCGAGGCGCGGCTCGCGGAGAGCATCCGGCTCTACGAGCAGAAAAGCGGCGTCCGCCTTGTGGCTGAGGTTGGTGGCCGCGTCGTCGGCACGGCCCTGCTGACGCGCAAAGCCCACGCCCTCTTTGCCCACCGGGCGCAGTTGGAGGATGTGGTGGTGCAGGGGGACCACCAACGCCGGGGCATCGCCCGTCGCCTGCTGGAGGACTGCTGCAACCAAGCGCGGGCTATGGATGTAGAGATACTCGAGACCTCCTGCCGCGCCGGCACCCCAGCCGAAGAGGTCTATCGGCGCCTGGGGTTCATCGAGTACGGCCGCCTGCCGCGGGGCATTGTCGAGCCCTGGAGCGGCCGGGCCTTTGATCAGGTCTACTTTTACCGGATCGCCTGAAAAACCGGCACAGCCATCGTCATAGGAGCAAGTCGTGCCTTCCAGAACTGGCGGAAACCGGGTGCGCAGCCGCCGCGGTTGGCTGTGGTGCCTGCCCGCGCTCGCTCTGCTCGGGCTGTGCGCCCTGGCCGTGTCGCCGGCCTACGTCGTCCGCACAACCCAGCCCTACCGCTACGTCGACCCGGCGCAGATCCCTCCGCAGCGGGTGGCGCTCGTGCTGGGCGCGGGGGTGGTCAACGGCGCGCCCACGCCGGCGCTCCGCGAGCGCGTCGCCGCCGCTGCCGGCCTCTACCACAGGGGCACGGTGCAGAAGCTGCTCTTTAGCGGCGACAACAGCCGCAAGGACTATGACGAAGTCACGGCCATGAAAGACTATGCCGTGACGCTCGACGTGCCCGCGGAAGACATCACCCTCGACTATGCCGGTTTCAGCACCTACGAGAGCTGCTACCGCGCACGAGACATTTTCGGCGTCCGCCGGGTCATCATCGTCACTCAGAGCTATCACCTGCCGCGGGCGGTCTATACGGCGCGCCGGCTGGGCATCGACGCCACCGGCCTGGGCACGCCCGACTGGACCTGGCCCGAGGAACACTGGACCATACACTTCAACCGCTACGAGAGGGTCTGGTACACCCTACGCGAGGGGCTGGCCATTCTCAAGGCGCTGGTAGAGGTGCACGTGACCCATCCGCTGCCCACCTTCCTGGGGCCGTTCGAAGGGATCAAGTAACAGCACTTGTGCGGTGGCACCCTCCCGCAGGTTTCGGGAGCCTGCAGCGACGATGGGCCTGCCTCGGAGGCAGCGAAACCGCCAACAGAACAGGTCGCGGAACCTGCGGGAGGGTCCGGCCGCGTAAGTGCTGCCAAGCAAAGGAGTGCATATGGAACTGCCCGAGAGACCGGACGAGCGCGCGGCCTGGGTGGAGGGCGTCTTGCGCGCCTGCTGCCATACGCCGGCCAACTCATTACAGGATGAAGCGGGCGAGCGTGCCTGGGATGACCCCATCGTGGGCTACTCGCGCGGCGACGACCCCCTCTACCGGCAGTACAAGGAGCACGTCGGCCCCTTCCACTGGACTCCCGCCGAGGCCTTTGCCCTGGCCTATCCGGGGCTGGAGGTCGACGCGGCGGAGCTGACCGTCATCTGCTGGGTGCTGCCGCACACCCAGGCCACCCTGCAGGCCAACCGCCGAGAGACGTTCTACCCCGCCGAGCGCTGGGCGCGCTCGCGCATCTTTGGCGAGCAGTTCAACGACCAACTGCGCGCACACCTGGTGCAGGCCCTGCAAGCGGCCGGTTACCGGGCGCTGGCCCCCGTGCTCCTGCCCCAATGGGAGAGCGTGCCCTCAGAACGCTTTGTCTACGCCTCCAACTGGTCCGAGCGGCACGCGGCCTACGCCTCGGGCCTGGGCACCTTTGGCCTCTGCGACGGTCTGATTACCCCGGTCGGCAAGGCGGTGCGCATCGGCTCGGTCATCGCCCGGCTGGCCATCCCGCCGATGCCCAGGCCGTACGCCGACCACCACGCCTACTGCCTCTACTACAGCCGGGGCACCTGCAGGCGCTGCATCGAGCGCTGCCCAGTGGGTGCGATCAGCGAAAAGGGGCACGACAAGCGCCGCTGCCGCGAGCATGTGGCCAAGGTCACCTCGCCCTACGTCAAGGCCCACTACGGCTTTGACGGCTACGGCTGCGGCCTCTGCCAGACGGGCGTGCCCTGTGAGCACGGCATCCCGGAGGGCGAGTGATGGCTGCAGGGGAGATGACCGCGCGCGCGGCGCGCCGGTTGGAAGTGCTCGCGGGCAGCAAGTTCGACGTTCTCTTCGACCATGGCGACAAGGTCCAGGACGCCCCCGACCGCTTGGGGCGCACCGTCTCTTGGTTCGGTAGCGCGCATACGCAGGAGTCCGAGCTGGCCATGGTGGACATCGCGCTGGTCTCACCGCGGACGCAGGAGGCCCTGCTGCTCGTCGAGGTTGAGGAGAGCAGCGACAACCCCAAGACGCTGCTGGGCGACGCACTGGGCACCCTGCTCGGTGCACACCTCACTTTCCAGGGCCGGTGCGATCTGCAGGTGGGGCCGGCGACGACGCTGGCCATCCTTGCCCGCGTCGGGAAGCAGGCGCATGGCCGGCGTACGGCCTACCTGCAGCGACAACTGAGCCTGCTCAGGAATTCCCTCGCGACGCCCAATGCGAGGATAGGCCACATTGTTGTGGACACATTTGTGGATGAGGGTGAGCTAGGCCACAAGCTGAGCGAGCTGGCCAAGGCCGCCATAGCGAGAGATGAGGTCAAGCCTTGAATCTGCTGGGCCTGCTGCACCGTGACCCGGCGCCCGAGCCCTGGCGCGAGGGCGACAACATCCCCTGGAGCGACCCGGCCTTCAGCGAGCGCATGCTCCGCGAACACCTCTCTCAGGAACATGACGCCGCCAGCCGGCGCGCCGAGATCATCGACCGCCACGTGGAGTGGATCCACGGCTCGCTCCTCGGCGGCCGGCCCACGCCCCTCCTGGACCTGGCCTGCGGCCCGGGGCTCTACTCCAGCCGGCTCGCCCGCCTGGGCCACACGTGCCTGGGCATCGATTATTCGCCCGCTTCCATCGCCTACGCCCGCGAGACCGCCCGGCGCGAGGGCTTGGCTTGCACCTACCGGCACGAGGACATCCGCACTGCGGAGTACGGCGAGGGCTATGGGCTGGCCATGCTCATCTACGGCGAGTTCAACGTCTTCCGGCCGGCCGACGTCCGGGCCATTCTGCTCAAGGCCCACCGTGCCCTGGCGCCCGGCGGGCTGCTCCTCCTCGAGCCCCACACCCAGGCCGCTGTCGAAGAGATGGGCCGTGCGCGCGCTTCCTGGTACAGTGCCCGGAGCGGCCTCTTCTCGGACCGCCCGCACCTCTGCTTGCAGGAAGCGCACTGGGACGAGGCCCGCCGCGCGGCGACGACCCGCTACTACATCGTCGATGCCGGGAGCGGCGAGGTCACCCGCTATGCCTCCAGCATGCAGGCCTATAGCGATGAGGAGTACCGGGTGCTGCTCGCCGACTGCGGCTTGGGCGACGTGGCCTTTTACCCCTCGCTGGCCGGCGACGAGGCCACCGCCCAGCACGGCCTTTTTGCCCTGGCCGCAAGGGCCACTCAGTAGTGCAACGACACTTCCTGTCCATCCGATTGGAAATCGGGCTCTGGGGCCGTGGAGTCCTGCGCGAGCGTACTATGGCCATACGGGCAGGCACGACCTGCTGAGCGAGCTCGGGCCGTTCCCCTAAAGCGGGTGACTTTTCGTTGGTCGCCGTGCACACCTGTGGTACAACCATGAACATTTGCAGCGGCAACAGGTCTGCGGAGCGGCTCCGGCGGCCGCACCATCGCCGGAAAGGGGCAGCTGTGCATCCTCCGTATCTCAGGCGTCTGTTACTCCTGCTCCTGGTGGTGCTTTTGCTGGGCTGCGCCCGGCCGGCTGCGGCCCCGGCCTCGGGCTCTTCCTGGCAGATCTCCACCCCTGAGGAAGAGGGCCTGGACCCAGCGCCCCTGGCGGCTATGCTTGTGGCTATCGACGAGCACAACCCGGGCCTGCACAGCGTCCTCGTCGTGCGCAACGGTCACATCGTCACCGAGGCCTACTATGGCGCCTACGACTGGGACCGGCGCCACGAACTCTATTCCTGCACCAAGAGCTTTGTGGCCACGCTGATCGGCATCGCCATCGACCAGGGCCGCATCGCGGGCCTGGACCAGCCTGTCCTCTCCTACTTCCCCGAGGAGAGCTCTGTCGACCCGCGCAAGGAAGCCATGACCCTGGAGGACCTGCTCACTATGACGAGCGGGCTGGACTGGCCCGAGGGCGACCCCATCTATCGGGCTATGTACCAGAGCGCTGGTTGGGTGCGCTTCGTCCTGGGCCGGCCGATGGTCGCTGCGCCGGGCGAGATATTCAACTACAGCTCGGGCGCCTCGCACGTCCTGTCGGCGATCGTCCAGCAGGCTACGGGCACGCCCACCCTGCGCTTTGCCCAGGAGAATCTGTTCGGGCCGCTGGGCATCAACGCCGAATGGCATACCGATGCCCAGGGCATCCCCATCGGCGGCTGGGGGCTGCAGTTGACCCCGCGGGACATGGCCAGGCTGGGGCTGCTCTACCTGAACGAGGGCGTCTGGGAGGGGCAGCGCATTGTCTCCGCCGAGTGGGTGCGGACGGCGACGAGCAAGCATGTGGACACCGGCGGCGACCTGGGCTACGGCTATCAGTGGTGGACCTACCCCACCCACGGCGCCTACGCCGCACTGGGCCGCGACGGGCAGATGATCTTTGTCTGGCCGGAGGAGCGGATCGTCGTCGCCTTTACCGGCGCCACCCAGGGCCACGACGCCGAATTCGCCCTGATCGAGGAGTACATCCTGCCCGCCGTCCCTGAGGAGTGAGGGCGGGCAGCCCTTACTACAAAGATATCACAGCGAGGCTGCGAAAGGAGAGCATGGCTCACGGCAAGTTCGGCACGGCAATCAACTGTATGGATGGTCGGGTGCAAGAGCCGGTGACTCGCTGGCTGAAGCAAACCTACGGCCTGGACTATGTGGATATGATCACCGAGCCCGGACCCGAGAAGACGTTGGCCGAGGGCGGGCCGCGGTGCGCGGCCATGCTGGCCATGGCGCGCATCTCGGCCGAGGCCCACGGCTCCCAGGTCCTGGCGATCGTCGCCCACGACGACTGCGCCGGCAACCCGGTCTGCCCCGCCACCCACCAGGCCCAGGTACGCCAGGCGATGGAGGTCTTGCGTGGCTGGGGGCTGCCGGTGCAGGTCATTGGTTTGTGGGTCGACTCCCAATGGCAGGTGCAGCAGGTCAGCGACTGACAACGGCACATCGCCTATGTAGTGGCGGCTTCAGCCGCTCGTGCCCCAATCGGCGACGCTCGCCTGGAGACTGAAGGGCTCAAGCCCTCACTACCTGGAGACTCCATGGCTGCGTCCAAAAGGTGTATAATCTCCCTGCCTCCGGCATGCTCACAAGGAGGCCAGGAAAGCAGAGACCGTGCAACAGAACACGAGAATGGCCGGAGAGGCGCGGACGGTGGAGGCCATGATCCGTCTCTACTGCCGCAACCGGCATGATGCGAATGAGGACCTCTGCCCCGAATGCCGCGAGCTGCTCGAGTATGCCCTGGGGCGG
>DAOUGZ010000082.1:0-10119 GCA_034428955.1 Anaerolineae bacterium
TTGTGGAGCTTGGTGCGGTCAATCCGAGGGTCTTCTAATCCTGAGAAGTGATGCTCGATCGATGCAATGGGCTGTTCCTTCATGAGTACCCTCCCTTCCTCTCCGAAGGATACCTCATCAGCCCCTTGTCACCAAGCTCTCCTCATTTTAGATGCGATTGCCCTACCCCCCACCTCCCGCAAACTTGACATCACGTTACCCGACACAGTATAATAGGCACCTTGACAGGCCGCCTGCATTCGCCATCGACAGGGGCCTGCGGCTGTGAATGGACCAATCCCGCCACAGGCGGAGCGACCTAGTAGTGCTTCACAAGGATACTGGCAGGCGAGGCTCGCCGCAAGCGGCGCCGTGCTGTCTGCCGGGATCTGTGTGACACAGCACCGGGTAACAGGAGTTGAGTGATGCCGAAGCGAACATGGCAGCCCAAGAAACGACGACGGCAACGAGTGCATGGCTTCATGAAGCGAATGAGTACGGTCGGTGGCCGCAGAGTGCTCAAAGCGAGGCGCATGAAAGGGCGCAAGCGCTTGGCCGTCTGATCGTGACGGTGCGGGGCATTCGCTCGGCGCCTTGCGCGGAGGCACATTATGCCTCCGCGTCCGCCGGGGCCTCAGGCACACCACGATCAAGGCCAGGCCGGCCCTGTGACGGCAGGATGAAGAAACATCAGCGTCTTGTACGCGGGTCCGATTTCCTGCGGGTACGCAAGCAGGGCCGCTCTTGGGCCAATCCGTTGTTGATACTCGCCGCCGACGCGAACGACGTCGGTCACAGCCGTTTTGGCTTTATCGCCAGCCGGCGAGTCGGCGGAGCGGTGGTTCGAAACCGAGCCCGGCGGCGCATGCGCGAAGCGCTACGCCGCCGTCTGCAAGAGATACCACCCGGGTGGGACATTGTCCTGATTGCCCGGCCACCGCTGGCCACAGCTCGCTTTGCCGATATCGAAGAGGCTTTGGCCCAACTGCTGGCGCGTGCTCGTCCGTGGATGTTACAGAGGGCGGCTGTCAAGGAATAGATTACCAGCAGTTTGGTGGAGTTTAATTTGAAGTCCTTGTTGCTGTGGGCGATCCGGGGTTACCAACGTACCCTCTCACGCGCCTTGCCGCCGGCCTGCCGCTTTTACCCGAGTTGCTCGGAATACGCCTTCCAGGCGATTGACCGTTATGGGGCGCTCAAGGGGGCGTGGCTGGCCACGAAACGGGTGTTGCGTTGTCACCCGTTCAACCCTGGCGGGTACGATCCGGTACCCTAGGTGGGTATCCGGATGGTGCGTTTGTTCGATAACAGGAGGAACCAAGGTTTGGGCAAGGTAGCGAAGGGCAGGTTGGCCCTCATTATTGCATTGGCGAGCATCGTCCTCGTCGGTTGCGGCCCGCAGTTGGCCGATGCCGGCTGGGGTGCCGCCAACACCAAAGAATCGACCGTCTATGCCGGCCTCGCTAGCGGCAAGTTCTATGCGCTGAATGCCGATACGGGCCTACAGCGCTGGGAGTTTCCGAAAGAGAAAGAGAATCTGGCCGGCTTTTATAGCGTGCCGGCGGTCGCAGAGAACACGGTCATCTTTGGCGCGTGCGATGCGACGGGCAAGGTGTCCACGGTCTACGCCTTGGATACGGAGGCGGGCACAGAGCGCTGGAAGTTCCAGGCCGGCGACACGGTCGTCGGTGATCCGTTTGTGGCCGGCGACACAGTCTATATCTCATCGGCAGATAGAAACGTCTATGCGCTCTCCTTGGAGAGCGGCCAGGTCCAGTGGAAGTTTGCGGCCAACGGCGCCGTCTGGAGTGGCGTCACCAGTGACGGCACCCGCGCCTACGTTGGCTCTATGGACAAGGCCGTCTATGCCTTGAACTCGGCGGACGGCAAGGACGTCTGGCGCTTCCAGACGCAAGGTGCCGTGCCCGGCACGCCGGCGGTAGCCGATGGTCTGGTCTATGCCGGCGATCTGACCGGCACGCTCTACGCCATCGACGCCGAGAGCGCCCAGCAGGTCTGGAGCTTTGCGGCGGACGGCTGGATTTGGGGTCAGCCTGCCGTGGCAGACGGCAAGGTGTATGTCCCATCGTTGGACAATCGGGTCTACCAGCTAGACGCCAAGACGGGCGCGCAGGGCTGGACCTTTGAGGCCAAGGGCGCCGTACGTGCTGGCCCAGCGCTTGCCGACGGTATCCTGTACGTGGCCTCCGAGGATCAGAACCTGTACGCTGTAGACGTCAACACGGGGAACACGCAGTGGACCTTTGACGCCGGTGGGCCAATCCTGGCAGAGCCGGTCGTAGCCGGCGATACGGTCTATGTGGCCACATCGACCGGCAAGGCCTATGCCCTGGATGCCAAGTCTGGCGCCCAGCGCTGGGTCTACCCACAGCCCAAGTAGGGCAAAAAGGAGTACCGGGTGATCGGGGAGATCTTTAACTTCATACTGCTCAGGCCCATCCTCAACCTGTTACTGCTCCTGTATTCCGTACTGGGGCAGAACTATGCGTTGGCGCTTGTGCTCTTGACGGTCGGACTGCGGCTGCTCACCCAGCCGCTGATGTCGTCACAGCTCAAGATGACCAAAAAGATGAATGAGCTGCAACCTCAGCTCAACGAGCTACAAAAGAAATACGCTAACGACAAGGAGCGGCTGGCTCAGGAGCAGATGAAGCTCTACAAGGAGCAAGGCATCAATCCCATGGGGGGCTGTCTGCCGATGCTGGCCCAGTTCCCGATCTGGATCGCGCTCTACAACGCGATCAACTTGACACTGGGCCGCACGCCATTGCAGCTCCTTGCGCTGAGCAAGCACGTATACAGCTTTGGGATATTCGCTGGCTTGCAGACTCTGGTGCCGTTGGCCAGCAAGTTCCTGTGGCTAGATCTGGGGGTGCCTGACCCGTATTACATCATCCCGATCCTGACGGCGGCGACGATGTGGCTCTCGCAAAAGCTGATGACCCCGTCGACGCCCAAGGAGGGAGGCGATCAGACACAGGCGCAACTGGGCAATTCGATGCAGATGATGATGCCATTGATGTTCGGTTTCATCACGGTCAACGTGGCATCGGGGCTTGGCCTCTATTTCATCATCTCGAACCTGGTGGGTATCGCTGTGCAGTACTTTTCTATGAACCAGGGTAGCCTGCGCAATCTGCTGCCTTGGCGGGCCACCACCGCCCCTGTTGCGCAACCGTCCGCTTCTGTGGAGAGAGGGACGAAGAGTGGAAGCAGGAAGAGTAAGAAGCGTTGAGGGCCGCGGCAAAACGGTCGACGATGCGATTCTTGATGCCCTGACCAAGCTGGGGGCCAGCCGCGAAGCTGTGGACATTGAGGTGCTGAGCGAGGGAACGCGCGGCGTGTGGGGTATCGGCGCTGAGGATGCCCGCGTGCGGGCGGCGCCCAAGAGCGTCCGCCCGGCTGCACCCAAAGCGGCGCCCCGCCCGCAGCGGGCTCCCGAGCCGGAGCCCGAGTTGCCGGCCGGGGCCTCCGACGAGGAGGTGGCGCGGCACGTCGTGTCGATGCTGGTCAGCAAAATGGGCCTGGAGGCAGAGGTAGAAGTCTCTGCCCCAGGTGCCCCAGCGGACGCGGAAGACAATCCGCCGGCCATCGTCAACATCAAGGGTGGCGACGATCTCACTGTGCTCATCGGGCGACGAGGCGAGACCCTGCGCGACCTGCAATTCATCACACGCCTGATCGTCAGCCGCAAAGTGGGCCATTGGCCCAACATTGTGGTCGACGTCCAGCAGTATCGCCGGCACCGCGAGCAGGCGCTCACCCAGTTGGCCCATCGCATGGCCGACAAGGTCCGCCTGACCAAGCAGTCCGTACCGCTGGAGCCGATGCCGCCACACGAGCGACGCATCATCCACCTGGCCCTGCGCGATGACCCCAACGTCATGACGGAAAGCACCGGGGAGGGCGAAGCGCGCAAGGTCGTCCTCATGCTGCGGCACCCCTAGAGTGCCGCCGGCAGGGGTCCGCTAGGCTAGGCTCGGCCGGCCGGGCCTGGGAGAACGCGCGAGCGATTGAGCCGTCTGCCCGGTGAGGATTGCGGGAACCGGGAATGTGTTCCCCAGCCCTCACCGGGTCGCAGTAGGTGGCGTCGCCGCCGCGGCGCATCCACCCTGCCCGCCGCCGTGTTTGGGGCGGGCCTTGCTTATCAGCATCGCCCTGGCGCCGGCCCTTGGCGCAGCCAGATTGGATCTCTACGGGAAAATGGTGAACGCACCCGACTATTTGGTGATAGGCCACGTGACGCGCGACCTAGTGGCAGGCGGCTACCGGCTGGGCGGCACGGCGACCTTTGCCGCCATGACCGCTCAGGCCTTGGGGTATCGGGTAGGTATCCTGACGAGCGCCGGCGCTGACCTACCCCTCGACACGGCTTTTGCGGGCACCGACCTCCGGGTTGTACCGGCCGCCCAGAGCACCGCTTTCGAGAACATCTACCACAACGGCCGCCGCTCGCAGTACGTCCGTACCACAGCGGCTCGCCTGACCCCTGACCACCTGCCGCCCGAGTGGCGGCAAGCGCGCATCGTACACCTGGGCCCCCTGACCCAAGAGGTCGACCCGGGGTTTGTGGACTGCTTCCCGGCCACGACGCTGATTGGCGTCACACCCCAGGGTTGGCTGCGGCAGTGGGATGCGGCGGGGTTGGTCAGCCAGCAGGTCTGGACCGTCGCGGCCCGCATCCTGGCCCGGGCTGATGCCATGGTCATCAGCCCAGAGGATGTGGGCAACGATGCGGACCATCTCGCGCGCTATGTGAGCCTCGCCCGCCTGGCTGTGGTAACGCATAGCTGGCGCGGCGCCATGCTCCACCAGGATGGGCGCGTCACCCGGTTCCCTGCCTACCTGGTGCAGGAGGTGGACCCAACCGGCGCGGGCGACGTGTTCGCCGCCGCCTTTTTCATCCGCCTCGCCGAAACGGGTGACCCGTCTGAGGCGGCGCGCTTTGCCTGCGCCGCTGCCTCATTCGCCGTCGAGGGTGAGGGCTATAGCGCCATCGCCGCGCGGGCCATAGTCGAAGAGCGCCTGCGTAGCGGGATCCTGCGCGCGGGCTAGTAGTGCACTGCAGAGATTCTGATGGATGCGACTCGCCCATGCGGCCCCATGATACTCATCAGAGCTTTGCGGCACAGCACTAGAGGCAACGAACCGGTTTACAGAGGGCGTCCATATGGGTGAAGTCTACGCCATTGCGAACCAGAAAGGCGGAGTCGGCAAGACAACAACCGCCGTGAACCTGGGGGCATACCTGGCTGCCAGCGGCAAAAAGGTACTCCTCATTGACGTCGACCCGCAGGGCAATGCCACCAGCAGCCTCGGCGTCGACAAGCGGACGCTTACCCTCTCCGTCTACGATGCCCTCGTCGAGAGTGTGCCGATTGCCCAGGTCATCCGGCTGACCCATCGCCTGGGCCTGGACCTGGTGCCCGCCTCGTCGGAGCTGGCCGGCGCTGAGGTCGAGATGGTCAGCATGATCTCTCGCGAGTTCCGTCTGCGACGGTCGCTCGCCCCGGTGCGAGATAGGTACGACTGGATCCTGATCGATTGCCCGCCGAGCCTGGGCCTTCTGACCATCAATGCGCTTACCGCCGCCGATGAGGTGCTGATCCCTGTGCAGTGCGAGTTCCTGCCCCTCGAAGGGCTCTCGCAGTTGCAGCACACTATCGATCTGGTGCGCGACAACCTGAATCAGAGCCTGGGCGTGCGCGGGGTCGTCCTGACCATGTACGATACGCGCACCAACCTGGCACAGCAGGTCGTCGAAGAGGTGCGCAAGTTCTACGGAGCACGCGTATTCGCCACCATCATCCCGCGCAACGTGCGCCTGAGCGAAGCGCCCAGCTACGGAGAGCCGGTGATCGATTATGCCCCCGGCTCATCGGGCGGGCTGGCCTATCGCTCCCTGGCCAACGAAATCCTGGCCAATGCGGCGCGAGGGTGATGATCTGTAATACGTACTGCGTGCCGCGTAACCTCTGCTATAGCAGCAGGCACGGCTCAAGGCAACCTTGAGCAGTACGCATTATATAGCACAAGGTGCGCATTGCGCAGTACGGAGGATAAGGAGGGCACGATGCCTGCAGGCCGAAGAGGATTGGGCAGAGGGCTGGGCGCGCTGATCCCGACGTCGCCCTCCAGCGAAAAGGGCGCACCGGGTAGCCCAGCGCCTGCACCAGCGGCGCCGCTGCAACTGCTGCTGGACGAGATCATGCCCAACCCCCACCAGCCGCGCCAGAGCATGGACTCGCAGGAACTGCAAGAGCTGGCCGACTCCATCCGCCAGCATGGCCTCATCCAGCCCCTCATCGTCGCGCCTCTGGCCGAGGAGCAGCAGACCGGGCAGGCTCGCTACCAACTGATCGCCGGCGAGCGCCGCTGGCAGGCCTGCCGCCTGGCGGGGGTCAAGCGCGTGCCGGTAGTCGTCAAGACCGTCAGCCCCCGCGAGCTGCTGGAGCTGGCTCTGGTGGAAAACATCCAGCGCGCCGACCTGAACCCCTTGGAAGAGGCCGCAGCCTATCAGCAACTGATGGACGAGTTCGGCCTGACCCAGGAACAAGTCGCCTCGCGCGTCGGCCGTAGCCGTGTCGCTATCGCCAACGCCGTGCGCCTTTTGCGTTTGCCCGCAGAGGTCAAGGAAGCCCTGCGCCAGGGACGCATCACCGAGGGCCACGGTCGCGCCATCCTCGGCCTGTCGCACAGTGGCGACCAACTGGCCGTGCTCCGCGCTGTGGAGAAACGGGCGCTGTCCGTCCGCCAGACGGAGGAGCTCGTCCGCCACCTGGCCTCAGCAACCGAGACGGAAAAGCCCCGGCCTCGGGCCGAGCCGCAGACGCGTGCCCTGGAAGACGCCTTCCGCGGCGTCCTGGGCACCAAAGTCGCCCTCTCGCGCGGCAAGCGCGGCGGGCGCCTGGTCATCTATTTCTACTCCGACGAGGAACTGCAAAACATCTACGAGCACATCGTCGGCGATCAGGCTTAACCTGACCATGTTTTACCGGCGCACTTGCGCCGGAACCAGGGCCACCGCCCCATAACGGGTCTCGGTGGCTTCTGCTTTGTCGATCAAACAGGACCCGAAGAGAGGGTAAGCATATGCTGGAAAAAGTCGCAGCCATTGTTGATCGCTATAACGAACTGAACCGCCTGCTCGGCGACCCCGAGGTTCTGGCCGACCCTGCCCGCCTGCGCGACCTGGCGCAGGAGCAATCGGGCCTCGGCGAGATTGTGGACGTCTACCAGCGCTACCAGGCCACAGTGCGCGAACTCGAAGGCGTGGAGGAAATGCTGGCCGGGTCCCTCGAAGAAGAGATGGCCGAGATGGCGCGCGAGGAGCAGGCAACTCTTGCCGCCAAGCGCGACCAGCTCTATGAGGAGATGCGAAAGCTCCTCCTGCCGACCGACCCGCGCGACCAGCGCAATGTGATCATCGAGATTCGCGCCGGCGCCGGCGGCGACGAGGCGGCGCTCTGGGCGGCCGACCTCTTTCGTATGTACAGCCGCTATGCCGAGAACCACAACTGGCGCGTGCAAATCCTCAGCTCCAACTCGACGGGTATCGGCGGCTTTAAGGAGGTCATCGCCCAAATCTCGGGGCGCGGCGCCTACTCGCGGCTCAAGTATGAGAGCGGCGTGCACCGCGTGCAGCGCGTCCCGGCTACCGAGGCCGCGGGCCGCATCCACACATCCACTGCGACGGTGGCCGTGCTGCCCGAAGCCGAAGAGGTCGAGGTTGAGGTGCGGCCTGAGGACCTGCGCATCGACGTCTACCGTTCCAGCGGGCACGGAGGCCAGAGCGTTAACACCACCGACTCGGCCGTGCGCATCACCCACCTGCCGACCGGTATCATCGTCGCCTGCCAGGACGAACGCTCCCAGTTCCAGAACAAGGCCCGCGCCATGTCCATCCTCCGCGCCCGTCTCTATGACATGGAGCAGCAAAAGCAGTGGGAGGCGCTCGACGAATCGCGGCGTCTGCAGGTCGGCGGGGGCGAACGCAGCGAAAAGATCCGCACCTACAACTATCCGCAGAACCGGGCGACCGACCACCGCATCGGCCTCACCAGCTACCGCCTCGAGGATGTGCTGGCCGGCGGACTCGACGAATTCATCGATGAACTGGCCACCGCCGAGCAGGCGGAGAGGCTGCAAGCACTCAACGGCGGCGAGGAATGAGCAGCGCCCTGCCGCCCGTCACCGTAGGCAGCGCCCTCTCTGCGGGCACACGGCGGCTGGCCGAGGCCGGCAGTGACGAGGCGCGCCTGGATGCCGAGATTCTGCTCGCCGATCTATTGGGCGTGACCCGCGCCTACCTCTACGCCCACCCCGAGCGCCCTCTCACCCCAGCGGAGCAGGCCGCCTGGCAAGAGCGCCTCGCTCGCCGCGCCCGGCGCGAGCCGGTGGCCTACATCACCGGCCACCGCGAGTTCTACGGCCTGGATTTGTTGGTCGACCGCCGCGTCCTCGTGCCGCGCCCCGAGACGGAGATGATCGTCGACCGCGTGCTGGCCCTGGCCCGCCGCCGGGCGCCCAGGGTGATCTGGGATGTGGGCACCGGCAGTGGCGCTCTGGCCCTGGCCCTGGCTTATCATCTTGCCGAGGCGCAGGTCGTAGCCGCCGATGTGAGCGCCGACGCCCTGCAGGTCGCCGAGCGGAACCGGCGCCGCCTGGGGCTGGAGGGGCGCGTACGGCTGGTGCAGTCGGACCTGCTGGCCGAAGCGCGAGGGCCCATCGATGTCCTCGTGGCCAACCTGCCCTACCTGACCAACGAGGAATACCGCCAGGCCATGCCCGAGGTATCCTGCTACGAGCCGCAGCAAGCTCTCGCTGCCGGCCCCGGCGGTCTGGAAGCCGTTGCCCGGCTCCTCGCCCAGGCCCAGGCCCTCGATCCGCCACCCGGCACCATCCTGCTCGAGATCGGCGCCACTCAGGGGCCGCGGGCCCTGGCCCTGGCACGCACGCACTTTCCGGACCGCCCGGCCACCCTGTGGCGCGACCTGGCCGGGCTCGACCGGGTCATCGAGATCGGCCCCGATTGCGCGCTCGATGAGTGGGAGATGGGCGCCCAGCCCGAGGGTGCTCCCACCCACCTTCTGCCCGCAGACGCCCCACAGTGCATCGCCGTGGCCGCCGAGGCCCTCCGGCAGGGCGAGATCGTCGCCCTCCCCACAGACACGGTCTATGGCCTGGGCGCGGCCGTCTTTCAGCCGCAGGCGGTGCAGGCGCTGTACGAGGTCAAAGGCCGGCCCGAGGCCAAGGCAATCCCGCTGCTCCTGGCCTCTCCGGCCGGCCTGAGCCGGATCGTCGCCGGCGTACCGCCCGTTGCAGAGCGCCTCGTGCGCGCCTTCTGGCCCGGCCCGCTGACCATCGTCATGGAAGCTCACCCCCAGGTGCCGGCGGCAGTGCTTTCCGGCGGGCACACCGTTGCCCTGCGCGTGCCGGATCACCCCATCGCCCGCGCGCTCATCGAAGCGGTAGGTGCGCCCCTGGCGACGACAAGCGCCAACCGCTCCGGCCGTACAGAGGCGCTGACGGCAATCCAAGTGGTTGAGCAATTGGGGAAGGGGGTACGTTGGGTGCTCGACGGCGGGCGCAGCCCAGGCGGCAGGCCCTCAACCGTCGTTGACCTGTCGGTTGAGCCGCCGGCCATTCGACGGCAGGGTGCCGTCTCGGAGCAAGCGCTGGCTACAGTGATGCAAGAGGGGTAGAAAGCGCCGCAGAGAACGCCCACCTATCCGCCCATCGACGGCCTCGGCGTCCTCTGCGGCCTCACTACAGACTGTGTAGAAACGGCCCCTGCCCTAGCGGGGCCAGCGCGCTGCACAACTGGCGATCTTACTAAGCCTTGGGCTCCTCGGCCTTGCTCTCTGCGGCCCCTTTGGCCTCGGGCTCGTCTTCATCGCCGCCCTGGACGCCCTTTTTAAAATCACGGATCCCCTTGCCCAGCGCGCCGCCAATCTCCGGCAGGCGCCCTACGCCAAAGATGATCACGACGATGACGAGAATGATTATCCATTCCCATCCTCCGACAAACCGCGGCATGGCCGTCCTCCTTGGTCACTCTAAGCGATGAGCGGACTCTCAAGCGCCATTATAGCATTAATACCAGAGACATTCAAAATG
>DAOUGZ010000083.1:0-19368 GCA_034428955.1 Anaerolineae bacterium
TCGGGCAGAGCCTGCGACGCGGCAGCAGCGGGGGGCGATGCTCGCCGAGCAGGCTCTGGCAGAGGGACAGCATGACGCGTACCATGACTTGTTCCTCTGTTCGCGCCGAGCGCGAAAATGGGTTCGTTTGGTAATTTTTACGGATGGAAAGCCATTTTGCCACGCTGGCGACCGGGCAACGGCGAGAGGCGTTTCGTGCGGATCATCGCGGACCTCCTAATGATTGCCTGCGGGTGGCGTTGGGATTCTAACAGAACATGTGTTCTATTCGATTATAGCCGAGAGTGTGGGGGGAGTCAAAGGGAAGAGGCCCGGCCGCCCGAGGCTACGGAAGCCTCGGGCTACGCAAAAAGCCCCTGTGGGGCTGGTATTGCTCATGGGCAGTGCATCCTTCGAGGCAACGCTGTCGTGGCGGGAAGCGAGACCGGCGTCACAAGCATAGACAAGTGCCGGCGCGCAGCGGAACCGCCTATGGAAGCCTCGGGCGGAGCGGCGTGTGCAACATGCACCTGTTGCCGCGGCGATTCCGGGATATACCCGAACATGGGGCAGTGGCCGACCGTGTCATCCTGAGTACCCCAGGGTTTGCGAACCCTGGGGTACTCAGGATGACAAGTATGGCTACTCTTCTACCAGCCGCCCAAGCTCGAGGCCAACTCGGCCGAGATGTCCATCGGCATGCAGATGTCGGTAAAGCAGCCCATCGAGGTGTGGCAGTTGGCCACACAGTCGTTGAGCCGGTTGCCGTGGTAGAACATGTAGTGACACACACCATACTTGGCTGCGCCACGGCAGAGGAGCACGCCCACCCCCGGGCCGTCGCCGGGGTCGAGGCTATCGCCCAGGGCACCGGCCAACACGCCGCCCAAGGCGCTGGCGCCGACCTTGGCCGCTTCGCCAAAGACGACGGCGTGGGGCGCGGCCAGGCCTGGCTTGCTGAGCACGGCGCGCGCGGTGCCTCCCGCCTGCTCCAGGCTCAGGGCTGCCGCGGCGCTACTAAAGCCGGCCGCAGCGGCGATGTAGAGAGGCTGGTCGGGCCCGGGCTCACCGGCCAGCTCCACCAGTTCGTCAAAGGTGACGTCGTGTTCGGCCAAAAAGCCGCGCGCGCCGTCAAAGCTCTGGCCGCTCAGCATCTCCATGCCGTCGATCAGTGTCTCCAGGTCGCCCGGCCGGATGTCGACCGTCAGCGCTTCCTCCTCTTCGCCCATGACGACGTGGAAGGCCCGGCTGGGATCGAACCAAACGCCCTCCTCGTCCTCGGGCATCTCTTCGTCGGGCGTCGGGTAGACGGCCACCGTCAGCGTAGGCAGGATCCACTGCACCGGCAGGAGCCGGCTGTCATAGATGATAATGCTCTGTTCGCCGTCGCCATCGTCGAGCGTGATGTGGCTGAGGCGCATCGCCCCGTCCTCTTCGTGGCCATAGTAGTAGACACGGCTAAGGTCGTCCTTGGTCACGTAGAAGAGCAGGTCATTGTTGGGGTTGCTGCTCAGGGTCAGCCCGGGCTCTGTGGGCGGGCGGACAGGGCCCGCGGACGGCTCTTCCTCGGGCTCTTCCTCCGGTTCGGGCTCGTCGACGGGCTCTTCCTCGGGCTCGGGTTCCTCCTCGGGTTCTTCCTCGGGCTCGGGCTCGTCAATGGGCTCCTCCTCGGGCTCGGGCTCTTCCTCGGGCTCCTCCTCACCGCCGGATATGTCAACGCGCGTGCCGACCCACTCGCCGCCATCCTCATCCTCGCCAAACCACCAGTAGCCGTCGAGGGTGTCGTTGTCCACCAAGGTCAAGATCACGCGGCCGGCGTCTCCGGGCGGCTGGCGGGTCTCCAACTCGGTCCACCAGCCTTCCAATGTGCGGCCGTCGGCCGATAGCGTGGCCTCCAATTGGCCATCCTTGTACTCATAGTTGCCGCTCACCTTGTTGCCGCTGACGGTGATGGTCATCCGCCCCCAGGTCGTATCCCACGTGCCGGCAAAGCCCTGCAGGTAGGCCTGCGCTGTGGGATCGGCCTTGGTGCCCCTACGGATGCAGCCCACCGGTTGCAGAATAAGCGCAGCCGCCAGCGCGAGGGCGAGCAGGCGAAGGCGCCGGTGCGACTGTGGATTGAGGTTCGTTGCGTTCACGGTGTTGGTCTCCTTTTCTGCCGGCCGTGGGCCGCCCTGTGGTGGGGCCCTTGACTCGCTGGGGCAGCCCCGGGCCTCTCCGGCCGCCCCAGCGTGGGGCCGGGGTGGGATGCGAGTGCATCTGTGCTATCTGGGAGTGTAGCAGAGATTCTGACGTGTGTGGCTTGCATCATGAGGTGAATGTGCACATTTGCTATATGGTAGCACACTACCGTAGACTGTCAAAGGATGCCACCAGAGGCACAAGGACATCGGTGACATACTCAGCCGACGGTGGTACTGCCGCAGAAGTGGTGCTATACTGGAGTTGCAGGTGGTGTGCGCGATGGCAGGGCCCCCGGAGGTGATGGTTGGCCCGGCAAGATGGCTTTGCTTTCTCACCGGCTTGGCTGCTGCAAAGGAGTAGGGATATGCTCATCGACCAGGCGAATGTCGCGCGGGATGCGCTCAGCGGCCGGGTGGCGGTGGTCACGGGCGCAGGCCAGGGCATCGGCAAGGAGACGGCGCGCATCCTGGCCCGCCTCGGCGCGGCTGTGGCCATCGCCGAGTTGGTCGCCACCGGGCTGGTGGGCACAATCCTCTATGCCGCCGAGTTCCATGGGCAGGAGACCAGCACCGGCCCCGGCCTGACCAAGCTGGGGCTGACGGCCGCCGGTGAGCCCCGGGCGGCAGCGCCCGCGGGAGGGGCAGCGCCCGCGCCGGCAGACGGTGGAGGCGCTGGCCGAGGCCCTGGCTGAGGTGTAGGGGCGCCGGACCAACTGGCGAAACCCGTTTTTGCTATGGGGCCACGGCCGTGCATGTCGTAGTAGCGGGCTTGGGCCGCCCGAGCAGTAACTGACAGGTTCTTCTGCTGAGAGGGAATCTTGCCCTTATGCCACTTGGGCGGCTAAAGCCCGCTACTACGACATTGCTGGGGCGCCTGTCGAGGGGCAGAGACCATGCGCCACGAAAGGCCGCAGCAGGCGACGTTTGAGGTGGCGGGCTTGGCCGCCCGAGCAGTGACTGACAGGTTCTTCCGCTGAGAGGGAATCTTGCCCTTATGCCACTTGGGCGGCTAAAGCCCGCTACTACGACATTGCTGGGGCGCCTGTCGAGGGGCAGAGGCCATGCGCCACGAAAGGCCGCAGCAGGCGACGTTTGAGGCAAGGTCTCATACGAGGCTTTTAGGCCTCTGGCACGCCGGAGGGCGGTGGTGCTCCCACAGGGCGGCCAGGGTGCGGGCGAGGCGCGCGCCAACCAGGCCGGTGGTGCCGAAGGCCAGGGGGAACCAGAGCGGCAGGCCCAGGAAGCTGGGGTTGGCGTATTGCCACACCCCAGAGCGCACAAAGACCGCCTCGGCCAGGGTGCCGAGCACGGCGATGATCAGGAAAAAGCTCAGCTCGAGCCGGTCGTGCCAGCGCCACAGGGCCAATAGGCAGCCGGCCAGCATGACGGTGAAGAGCAGCGGGTTGTTCCGCCACAACAGGCAGACGCCGGCCACCAGCAGGGCAAAGGCCGCGGTGGCCAGGGCCAGGTCGGCCCAAAGCCGCTTGCGGTTAGTTGTCATCGTTCCTCCATGGGCGTATATTGTATGCGACATGGGTGTTTTACCATTAATGGGATCATGCCGCAATAGCGGCATCGGAGCGGGGTGCATCCCAGAGTCGTCGGCAAGATGAATGGGCAGAACGCCCGGCCCAATTCCAGGCTATGGTCACCGGCCTATCGCCGTGTTTATCGGGCGGGAGTCGTCAGCAGGGCGTTTGCGGCCATGCGATCCTTGACAACTCCCTATGATCCTTGGTGGTTATGTGCCTCTTCGCCCACCGACGACTCTGGGATATGCCCATCGGAACGTGCCCAGGCCGGAGACCGGCTTTTTGCTTCGCGCAGGCCCGGCACGGAGCCTTTTGAGGGGTTGTTGAAGGCGGGGATTTGGATGAGTATAGGCGGTCGTTTGGAGCGGATCAGGACGCGAGCCGGCACGGACCTGGCCGGGCAGCAGCAGCTCTTGCGCGTGTTCCTGGCCCTTGCGTTTGGGGCCGTGATGGGGCTCGTGGCGAAAGGCACGGATGGCGTGTCCGTGGTCGGCGACATCGGAACTCATCTGGGCATATGGGTTCTGACGGCCACGGTACTGGCGGCCTGGAGCCGTTCCCCCCAGGCCGCGGCACTGCACGTGTTCGCCTTCTTTGCGGGTATGCTGGGCGCGTACTATGCCTACTCGACGGTGTTGTTCGGCTTTTTCCCCCGGTACTACTTGGCGTTCTGGGGTGGGGTTGCCCTCCTCTCGCCCATCGCCGCCTGTGTGGCCTGGTATGCCCGCGGGAACGGCTGGCCGGCCGCTTTGTGCGCCTCGCTTCCCGTTGCCTTGCTTCTGGCGGAAGGGTATCCCTTTTACTATACGCTTGGCATTCCGCAGGGGTTTGCCTGCCTCGCGGCAGCGTTGCTGTTTGTGGCGTTGCCGGCGGGCTGGGCGCAGCGGTTGCGGACGATACCCTTTGTGATCGTCGAGTTTCTGCTCATCAGGCAGCTCGGCCTGATAAGCCGATTGTTTGGCGGGTTCTGAGCCGGGAGACCGGGCTCAGGGAGGAGGGTTGCCCGGCATGTCTCTAGTGGTCAAGCGCGTCTCGGCCTGGCTGGCCCTGGCCCGGCTGCCCTTCCACTCCGTGGGTGTGCTGCCCTTCGTCCTGGGCAACGTTCTGGCCTGGCGCCTGGCGGGGACCTTTCGCTGGGACATCGCCCTCTGGGGCACGGCGGGCGTGGTGCTGGTGATGCTGGCCACCTACCTGGCCGGCGAGCACTGGGACTATGCGGAGGACACGCTCTGCGGCGAGATGGGCCGCAGCCGCTTTTCCGGCGGCTCGGGCGTGCTGCAGGCGGGCGCGCTGCCCCGCAACACGGCCCTCTACGGCTCGCTGGTCAGCGTGGCCCTGGCCCTGGCCGTCGCCCTGGTCCTGCGCTTTGTCTACCACTGCGGCCCGTGGACGGTGCCCTTTGCCGCCATCGGCCTCTCGGCCGGGTTCTTTTACTCGGCGCGGCCGGTACGCTGGGTGGGCCTGGGTGTGGGCGAGCTGTGGATCCTCTTTTGCTACGGCTGGCTGCCGCCGGCGGTCGCCTATTACCTGCAGGTGGGGCACGTACCTCCCGTCATCCACTGGCTGGCCGTGCCCATCGGCCTGACCATCTTTAACGTCATCCTGCTCAACGAGTTCCCGGACCACCCGGCCGACCGGGCGGCGGGCAAGGGCAACCTGGCCGTGCGCCTCGGCCTGCGGCGCGCCGCCTGGCTCTACGCCCTCGCCGGCGCCGGCAGTTGGGCAGGGATGATCCTCTCCCTGGGGCACGGGGCGCCGGGCAGCGCCCTGGTCTTCTTTGCGCCGGTTACCGCGCTCTCCTTGGCCCTGACGGCCCTGATGCTGGCCGGCGCCTGGCAGAGCCGGGCCACCCTGGAGAGGCTCTGCGGCGCCAATTTGCTGGTGAACCTGGGCACCACCGCCGCCTACATCCTGGCTTTCCTGAAGGGGTAAGGGGTAGATGACCGAATGGCCCGTGGAGTGGGGCAAGCGCCCCCGGCGGCAGGTCACCCCGTATTGGTGGCCGCCGGACCTCTTTTTGCGGCAGGTGGGCAGCGCGCTCTACCTGGGCTCACTGACCCACTGGCGGGGGCTCTGGCGCTGGATCGGCCGCTACGGCTTCCGCTGCCTGCCGGGGGCCGCCGGCTCGCGCGGCATGGGCTGCATCGGCTTCCCGGCCCACCCCGTCTGGGAGATGACCACGGCCTGCAACCTCCACTGCATCCACTGCCACGCCTCGGGCGGCAAGCCCGCCGGCGATGAACTCTCCACCGCCGAGGGCAAGCGCCTGCTGGAGCAACTGGCCGCCGTCAGCGAGTTCCGCATGATGGCCTACACCGGCGGCGAGCCGCTGGTGCGCGAGGACGTTTTTGAGCTCTTGGCCTACTCGCAGGCTCTGGGCTTTACCAACACCATGGCCACCAACGCCACGTTAATCGACGATGCCGTCGCCCGCGACCTGGCCCGCTACGGGCTGGTCATCGCCGCCGTGAGCCTCGACAGCCCCGACCCCGCCACCCACGACTATGTCCGTGGCCGGGCCGGTGCCTTTGAAGAGGCGCTGCGGGGCATGCGCGCCCTGCGCCGCGCCGGCATCCTGCTGCACATCAACATCACGGCCATGGAGTACAACCTGGAGCAATTGGAGGCGCTGATACCCCTGATCGACGAGCTGGGGGCGGGCATCCTGCTCATGTACCAACTCGTGCCCGTGGGCCGCGGCCGGCGCATCGGTGAGGCCGCCCTCGACCTGGGCGCCAACGAGCGGCTGATCCGCACCATGGCTCACGCCCAGCGCAGCAGCCAGGCCATTATGGAGCCGGTAGCCGGGCCGCAGTATTGGGCCTTTTTGCTGCAGCAAGCGGGCATCCAGGGAGGGCTGCGCCTGCGCCTGGCGGAGGCGGTCTTTCACGGCTGCTCGGCGGGGCGCGGCTTTGTTTACGTCAAGCCCAACGGCGAGGTGTGGCCCTGCCCCTTTGTCGAGGTGAGCTGCGGCAATGTGCGCCGGACCCCCTTCCAGGATATCTGGGCCGGCTCGCCCGTCTTTGCGGACCTGCGCCAACGCGAGGCGCGGCTCGAGGGCCGCTGCGGCGAGTGCGAGTATCGCCGGCTCTGCGGCGGCTGCCGCGGCCGCGCCTGGGCCGTCACCGGCAACTATATGGCTGAGGACCCATCCTGCTTTATCCATAGGGAAGCCGGCGATTGAAAATCACCCCTGGAGACGCTGCGGCGCCGGGCGTCGACCTACGTCGACGCGTCCGCGCAGGCGGACGACCGGCCGTAGGCCCTCTAGCCCCGACTTTTGGTCGGCAAAGGTTTGCGAACACGACCTAATCCGCGCTCGTCCGCGTCCCAGCTGTTCGGCTGGTTAGTTCGTGCACAGATAGGATTATCCTATGCCGGATCACACGGACCTCGTTGCGCTCTTGGCACCCATCCGGCCGCAGATGGAGGGTGTGGAGCGGCTGCTCCGGGAGCGGACGGCAGCCATCGGCGAGCCGCTGGGCCCGGCGCTCTGGCGCGCCGTCGCGGGCGGCAAGCGGCTGCGGCCGGCGTTGGTCCTGCTCGCCGGCGGGGCGCTCGGCTGCGGCGATGAGGGCCTGCGCAGCCTGGCCGCCGCTGTGGACCTGCTCCACGCCGCAACGCTGATCCACGACGATGTGGTGGATGCCTCGCCCACGCGCCGGGGCCGGCGGGCGCTGCACACCCTCTGGCCCACGGCGGCCGGCGTGCTGGCGGGCGATTACCTCCTGGCCGAAGCCATCGACCTGCTGGCCGGGCTGGGCCGGCCGCGCCTTGTGCAGGTCCTGGCCGACACACTGCGCACCCTGTGCGGCGGTGAGATCGGCCAGATGCTCGCGCGCCGGGAGGGAGTGCACCCCACCCGCGAGGGCTGCCTGCGCAGCAGCGAGGCCAAAACAGCCTCCCTATTCGCCGCCTGCAGCGAGATGGCCGCTCACTTGGCCGGCGCGGCCGCGGCGCAGGTCACGGCCCTGCGCGGTTATGGGCTCGAGCTGGGCCTGGCCTACCAAATCATCGACGATGTGCTGGACCTGGCCGGCGACGAGGCCACCCTCGGCAAGCCCCCCGGCAGCGACCTGCGCCAGGGGCTGATCACCCTGCCCATCCTCTGCTACCTGGAGCGCACACCGGCCGGCGGCGACGACCCCGTGCGCGCCGCTCTGGCCGGCCTGCCGGACGAGGGGCGCCTGCAGGCCGCCCTCGCCGCCATCCGCGCCTCGGAGGCCATTGAGGAGGCTCTGGCCGAGGCCAATGCTCACGCCGAGCAGGCACAGCAGGCGCTGACTGAACTGGCGCCGAGCGACTGCCGCGATTCCCTGCACGCCCTGGCCGCGTACGTCATGCAGCGCAGCCTTTACGCGCGCGGCAACGGTCTACCGCCAAGCCCAGATTCCGCCCCCTAGTAGTGCTTCACAGAGCCTCTGGCAGGTAAAGCTCGCTCCAAGCGGCGCCATAGTATCTGCCAAGACCTGTGTGACGCAGCACTAGCCTCTCCCCAGCGCCTCGGCCAGCAGTTCCTCCGGCGAGAGGCCCTCGGCCATGGTCCGCGCCTTCCAGCCCGGCGCCAGCCGGTCCAGCAGAACGGCCTGGGCCATGCCCGTATAGTAGAAGCGACCGTCGCCCTCCTCGCCGGCCACGCGGCGGAGCCGGGTCACCTCCGACGACCAGCGCTGCCGGAAGGCGGCATAACCCTTGAAATCGGCGTCCGCCGCCAACTCGGGCCGTGGCTCATAGCCGGGCGTTGTGCCCGCCCGCCGCCAGGCTTCCAGCTCTACGTACTTGGCCAGGCCCTCCTGCCACTCGCGCCGGCGCTCATAGTCCGCCAGCTCAGCGGTCAGCCCGTGCCGGGCGCGCCGCTCGGCGCGCTGCGCCACGAACTGCCGGGCCAGCGCCGCCGCTTCTTCGTCCGTCTCCGCTTGCAGTGCATCGGCCAGGAGGTCCAGCTCTACCTGCCAGGATTGCCGCAGAGCCTCATCGCCCCAGGGGTAGCGCGGCGCACAGCGCTTTTGGCTGGCATTGGCGGCGTCGAAATGCTCGCGGGCCGTCTGCGCCTGGAAGGCATGGAAGGACTCGTGGATGATGGCCGCGATGTGCCAGTCTGTGCTGTAGAGGGGCATCGCCAGCCGGTAGGGAAAGACTGCGGCGAGGGGGCCCGGCAGGTCCCGCCGTACCTGCTCGACCAGGTAAATCCGCGCGTACTCCTGGGTAGACATGCTCCCCACCCAGCGCCCGTTCACATCCACGGCAAAGGCTTGCGGATCCCGGTTGGGCTGCCAGTAATACGGCCGGCCGTCGAAGGCGTCGCCGTTCACCGGCGCCCAGCCCGCCGGGTCGGGGTAGCCCAGCAGGAAAGAGTTGGCCTCGTTGTAGAGCAGGAGGGGCACATCCGCCCGGCCGAACCCCGGCCAGATGGCCTCGCCCAGCTCGGCCCGCAGGTGAAGTGCCTCCGCGGCGCGCGCCTTTTCCAGCTCCGGCAGCCGGTCCACCACCTGTGAGTGCGTTGGGAGGCCGCGGTTAGCCAGCGCCGAAACGCCCAGCGCGGCGATGCAGGCAAACAAGAGCCCTGCAGAGAGCAAAGCGAGTAGACGCCGACCCCGTTTCTTGCGCATCGGTTCACCTCGTCTTGTGCAACACCCTACCAAGCGCCGGCGTAGAGGACTCCTCCCCTCTGCCCCGCGCTGTGTTGGGGGGGTCCACTCCCGCGCGGAGGGGGATGATGGCTGCATACTCCGGATGATCTACCTTGCTCGCCGCTGGGCGAGGCGCCTGCCAGGCCAAAGGAATGCCCCTCACCCTAACCCTCCATAGGCGGTAACTTGAGCAGGACATAGCGAGCTGTCGGCGTAGAAGACCCCTCCCCCGCGCTGTGTTGGACCTACACCACTCCAGCACGGGAGAGGGGGAGCGCCTCCGCCGGCACACGCCCCCAAGCCCCCGTGTGCATTGGCGGTCAAAGTCATATTCCATGGGGGCGCGGGGCCGGTCTGTACGCGCGTGGGCGCCAGGGGCATGGCCCCTCTCCGGCGCTGGACGAACGTGGCGATGGGACAGCGCCGGGGAGGGGGCAGGGGGAGGGGTCCACGCTCAGGCGAGCGAGCCTCTCCTCCAGATTCCGTCAAGCTAGCGCCTGTGCCCTAACCCTCTCCCCCATTGGCGCTGCGGCGCCGACGGGGGAGAGGGGATGGCGGCTACTCATCCCGGGCGCTCTACCTTCCGCGATCGTCCGAGCGTTTGGGCAAGCGCGGTATCAGCCAGGCCAGGAGCGCTTCCTCGCTGCGCGTCTGCAGGGAGAGGCGCCCGGGCCCGGTCAGCTCGACCACGAGGCCTTCGCCGCTGAACAGCGTGCTGCGCCAACCGGCGACCCGCCGCACCTCAAAGCCCAGGTGCTCTTCAAAGGCCACCAGGTGGCCGGTATCCACGACAATCCTTTGGCCCGCGGCGAGTTCCATGGGATGGATGGCGCCATAGCTGGAGAGGATGACCGTGCCCGTGCCGCAGATGCGCAGCATGATCAAGCCCTCGCTGGCAAAGAAGGTCTTGGCGCCGCCCCAGGCTGTATCCACGGTGATGCCGTGCGACGAGGCGACGTAGGCGCCGGACTGGACGAGCAATGTCTCCCCTTTTAGCTCCAGCACGGTGATGTCGCCGGGCAGGGCCGGCGACAGGGTCACCTCACCCCCCTCGGGGGCCGTGTAGGTATTGATGAAAAAGCTCTCACCGCCAAAGAGGGAGCGGGCCAGCGACTGGAAAAAGCCGCCGCGCGCCGCCGTCTCCAACCGCAGGTTGGGGGTCATGCTGACCATAGCGCCCGCCTCGACCTGGATGCTCTCGCCGGCGGCCAGGCGCACTACGGCCAGCGAGTATGATGGGCGGTACAGGACCTCTGTCTCCATACCCGCGCTCCTTACGAGTGCTGCTGAGCAGACACCCTTACACAAAGTGATGGGCATACCTGCCGACATGGTACTCAGCCCCCATGGGCTCGGCAACACCAGGGGGCACCCTGCTGCGACAAGTGTAGCACAAGAGGGGCCACGCCGCGCCCACCAGAAGACCAAATGTGGGGCTAGTCCAAAGGCGGGGATGCCCCCTGGCCTGGAGGCCAGGCCGAGGCTCACGCAGGGAGCGACGATTAGCGCGGAGGGTCTGCCGGGCGCCATTCGACTCCGGCTATTGCGCACTGAGCGCGACTCCTGCATGCATGTCGTAGCGTAGTAGCGGGCTTGAGCCGCCCAAGTGACATAGAAGCAAGAGTCCCTCTCAGCGGACAAGCCTGCTAGTTGCTGCTTGGGCGGCTAAAGCCCGCTACTACGCTACGACACAGCTGGGGAGCCTGCCGAACTAGCGACTCCAGCCGATTGCCAGGGGCCGTGCGCCACTGAGGGCTCACCGCAGACGGCGCTTGATGCAGGATCCCACGGGAGGCCTCTAGCCGGCCAGGCCCCGCAGCAAGGCCGCGGCCTCGCGGCTCTCGCGCGCCCAGTCGTCCCAGCGGCACTCGACCGAGATGCGCCCGGCATAGCCGGCCTGCTGCAGATGGGCCAGAAAGCCGGCATGGTCGTAGCCGCCTTCGCTGGGGGCACCGCGGTCGGCGTCGGAGATGTGCACATGGCGCAGCAGGTCCCGTGCGGCCAGGAGGTTGGCCAGGGGCTCGCCCTCCTCGGCCATGTGGTAGGAGTCGGCCAGAACGCCGACCGAGGGATGAGCCAGGGGCCGCACCAACTCGGCGCCCTCGGCCACGGTGTGCACCAGGTTCGCCTCGGCCCGGCGCAGCGGCTCCAGGGCGATGGTCACCCCGTAGCGGGCGCCCGCATCGCCGAGGATTTGCAGCACAGCGGACAGCTCTTGCAGCGCCTGCTCGCGGGGGTAGCCCTCCGGCGCGCGGCGCGCCCGGCCGCTGCCAAAGACCATCACGGCCACGCCCAGCCCGGCCGCCCGGCGCACCGCCGTATCCGCATAGGCACGCACGGCGCCCAGGTCCGCCGTCGGGCCGATGAGCGGCAGGTCACCGGGGAAAAAGACGTTCGTCGCCTCGATGGGCAGGGCGGCTGCCTCCAGTTCGCGGGCGATGGGCCGCCAGGCGGCATCGCTCTCCAGGGGGCGCAGGTTCTCGACCACCGTCACCTCGGCGAAGGCAAAGCCGGCCTCCCGCGCCGCCGCTATCCGCTCACGCCCGACACAGCATCCGATCTTCATGGGAACCTCCTGAGTATTGTAACACCGTCCGTCATTGCGGGTGCCCAGAGTACGGGAATCACAAAGGGGCGGGGCAAGACCCACAGGCCCGGAGCTGAAAGCGGCCAGGCTCATGGGGGGCACGCTGGGTGACGCCCCGGGCTAAGCTACGCGCCTGTGCCCGCTACAAAGCGGCGCAGATCCTCCTCGAAACGCTGTGTGACCTCCGGGTCCTCGGCATAGCGCCGGGGCACCTGCAGGTAGCGCCCCTCCAACTCGGGGAGGGCGCGCAGCAGTTCCTCCATGAACACCCCACGGCCGGGAACCGGCCCGCCCTCGTAGGTCGTATCGAGGCCGCAGGAGGGGCTATTGCCGATGCCGAGCAGGCCGACGATCTCGTAACCGGCGCGGCGATAGGCCGCCACCTGGCTGCGGATGGGCTCGATGAGCGCCCGGCAGAGCGCCCGGTGCTCGGCCGTGTCGTAGCTGGGGCGCTCTGCCTGCGCCCGCTCGGGGCCGCGGTCGGCGAGTTCGGGGCAGGGGAGCTGGATGATGCCCAGCCCGGCATCGAGGATGATGCGCACAATCCCCGCAAGCGCCCCCCGCTCGCGCGCCAGCGGCTGGACAACCGCGTTCTGGTTCAGTATGCAATGGGAGAGCAGAATGAGGCATTTGCCGCGCTGCGTCATCGTCACCTCCTGAGGGCAATGCACGAGCTGAGTATAGCGCCGCTCGGCGAGGGAGACAAGCGAGAAGTGTGCAGTCACTTTGGGGGCGAAAGGGGAATCCCGCGCGAGCGCAATCACAGCCAAGTCACGCCAGTCAAAGTATCGAGCGAGCTCGGGACGTGTTGCAGAAAACGCCAAGCTGCGCCGGTCCTCAGCTCGCTCGACAGGTCCGTCCGTGCGATTTGGCTGCAACTGCGCTCGCGGAGGACTCCCCTCCATGCGCAATCAGCCCCGAAACTGAACGGCACCCCAGCGAGGAAGGGGCTCTCGACAAGGCGCGCGTTTTCGGTTATAATGGACTCGGGATATACCCCCACCCCGTATCACGGGGTTTCGATGATGGCCAAGATTGGGAGGTCTGGCAATGGGCAGTTGGATTCCGTTCGTGCTCGTTGCCGTTGTGATCGCAGTCTTTTTGTGGATGCGCTCAAGCGGCGGAGGCGGTTGAGGGCTCAATCGCAAGTGCTGATCCCGTGCGGATCAGTTCGAAGGGGCTGGGGATTGCCGAGCAGGCAATCCCGCCAAGCGAACTCTCCGGGCGTAGCTACGCGCCCGTCCCCAGCCCCCAATCCCTAGTCCTCAGCCCCAACCAAGGAGAACCCATGGCACACGCAGAGATTCACTCGGGTATTTGTGGCTTTACGACGCATGTCGAGGCAACGCTCTCCGCCGACGGGCGGCATGTTTCCCTCACGATCAGCAGCGACTGCCCCGCCGTGCGCAAGCTGGCGGCCGAGCTGGCCGAGGTCGATGCTTTCCGCGAGATCACCTACCGCGGCGAGGGGCCACGCATCCTCGAACTGGCCCGCGCCCTGCACCACCCCGGCTGCCCCGTGCCGGCGGGGATCATCAAGGCTGTGGAAGTGGCGGCGGGGCTGGCCCTGCCCGCACCAGCTACAATAAACGTGCAGGGTTAGCGGCGATGCTTTTCGAATTGCCGGGCGTTGGAGCCGGTAGGGCTCTCACTCCGTCTCGCCCAGCTTGATGGCCTCAAAGATGCGCATGCGCCAGAGCATGGCCGTGAGCAGCGCCAGGGTGACGACGAACAGCAGCCCCTGCAGCGCATAGATGCGCACGATGGTGGGCCAGCCGATGGTCACCAGGTACGGCGGGATCAGGTCCGCCGGCGCGTTGCCTACCTGCAGGTGGGGGATGAACAGGCGGCTGATCCAGGCGCCCAGTGCCGTCCCGACCGCCAGCGCGCTGAGCAACAGCAAGGCCAACTCGGAGGCCAGCACGCCGACCATCTGGGCCGCGGAGAGGCCGATGGCGCGCAGGATGCCCAGCTCGATAAAGCGGCGGCGGAAGGAAAAGAGGGCATAGAGCAAAAAGCCCAGCACAGTCAGCAGCGCCGCAGCGGCAAAGCCGACGGAGAGCAGCCCAAAGAGCCCCTGGCGCTCGGGGCGCCGCAGCTCGCGCCCCACGCGCGCCGTAGCATCGGCGACCGATGAGACCTGGAACCCCAACTCGCGCACGCCGGCGGCAATCTCCTCCGCCTCGTACGCCGGGTCCGTGCGCAGCCAGACGTCATAGGGCGCATGGCCGCCAAAGCGCTCGAACAGGTATTCCAGATTGCCGACCAGCAGCGGGCCGTCCTGAGGATACCAGGATGGGAACAGATCGAAAGAGCCGACCACCTGCAAGTCCAGCTCGCATTCCTTGCCCAGGACCATGGCGACGACATGCAGCCGGTGGCCTATCTGCAGGCCATACTCGGCCATGGTCCGCCGCGACACCAGCACGCCGTCATCGGCGATGGCCAGCGCATTCATCAGCCCACCCAAGCTGGCGGGGGCAAAGTCCGGCCGCCAATAGGCCACCTGCGGGAACTCGGTCCGGTCGATGCCGATGAGCACGCTCGCCGGCCGGCCGGCGCCCAGGTAGATGGCGGCCGGGTAGCGCCCCACGCGCGCGGCGCCCAGCACGCCGGGCGCCCGCAGATGCTCCTCCACCGGCAAGAGCGCCTCCCAACCGGCCTCCTCGGCCTCGTCGCTCGCGGGGGCGCTGTCTCCCATCCCGGGCAGGCCGGAAAGCACCAGCCCGCCGCGCGCCGTCTGGTGCCCCCCCTCAACCAGGCAGACGTCGGCCCCCACTTCATAATGGCTGCGGTCGTAGGCGTGGCCGTCCAGGGTCTGCGCCAGGGTAGCGGTGTAGGTGGAGAGGCTCAGCGTCAGGATGAGGAGCGCCAGCGGCGCCGCGTAGTAGCTGTGGGTGCGCGCCAGATGGCGGGCCGTCAGGAGGATCGCCACACTCGGGGTATGCCCGGCCAGCCAGGCCACCGCGGCCATGACCCGCGGCAAGAGGCGCAACACCACAAGGGTCAGCGCCAGAGCGGTCAGCGCCGGCACCAGGAGCAGCAGGGGATTCTCGAAAGGATCGCTGGGAAAGAGATTGGCGGCCAACCTGTTGGCCTGCGCCGCCAGGGCCGGGTTCACGGCCGTGGGCACGATGGCGCCTTGCCTGCGCAGGACGTAGGCGCCATAGCCGGCCGGGATCAGGAGCAGCACGTCCAGCCAGGCGCGCTGCCACCAGCGCGCTTGCAGCAGGCGCGCCCGCTCTTGCTTGGCGCTGATCACCGTATGCCGCGCCGCGCCGATGGCCGGCAGGACCTGCGTCACGAGGGCTACGCCCAGCATGGCCAGGCCAAAGTGGCAGGCCGTGACGGTGAGGACAACCCGCAGGTTGGGCGCCCCGCCAAAGTCCATAAAGCCACGCGTGCGGCCGATCAGGCCCGCCAGCCATGGGCCAGCCAGAAGGCCCGCCCCCAGGGCGAGCACGCCAAGCAAAAAGCCCTCGGCCAGGGTGATGCTGAATACCTGAGTCACCGAGGCGCCACGGCTGCGGAATACGGCAATCTCGCCGCGTTGCCGCTCCACCGCTAGGCCGGAAACCATAGCAATGAAGGCCAGAACCAGCCCCACAATGGGGATGCTGAACGCATAGAGGAGGATAGCCAGCCAGGTCGTCCTCAGCCGGTAGGTCGTCAGCGCCTCCACCGGAGAGGCGTCGAGGCTGATACCGGGCAAGAGTTCGCTCGCTCGTTGTCGCACGCCCGCGATGCGGCCCAGCAGCCCATCCACATGGCTGGTGCGCACCTCCGAGCCGTCCAGGACCAGGTACCACAGCGCCGTATAGATGGGCCGCTCGGCATGGGCGCCGATGGCGTTCTGCAGGGTTGCTGTGGGCACCAGCAGCACCTCGGCCAGCGCCGAGGGGCCGTAGAACCAGAAGGCTTCCTGGGGGTCGACCGGCGCCCACACGCCGGCGATGCGCACCGGTATCTGCAAAAAGCTCTCCCCGCTCTGCTGCAGGCTCTGGTTGGCATCAAAGGCGATGTAGGTCTCGCCGGGGCGCAGGCCGACGCGGGTGGCCAGGGCCTCGCTGACGAGCACCTCCACGTGCTCGCCAGGCGCCTGCGCCGGCTGCGGCAGGCGCCCCTCCAGCAGGGTAACGTGGGGCTCCAGCCCGCTGATGGCGCCCAAGGAAACCCAGCCCAGCGGCTGGCGGGTGTCGGCATAGCCGGAGCCGGCCGCGGGGAAGAGCTTGAGGTTGTCCGTCGCCAGGTAGCGGACGGCGAGCTTGCGGGGCAGGCCCAGTTCGGCGACGGCTGCCCCCTGCAGGTAGCTATCGGCCCTCTCGACGGCCGGCCAGGCGAGGGGCTCGTGCAGCCCGCCCAGGTAGCGAAACATGAAGGCAAAGGGCGAGCGCCTCGCCACCTGGCCTTCGGTGCCCGGCACCGTGCCCAGTTCGGTCATGAGGATGCGAAAGTTGACCGCCTCTGCGTACGCCGGCAGGCTGGCTGCCAGGGCCACGATCACTGTCAGACCGGCCGTCACCGCCAACGCCAGGCCCCGGCGTGCGAGCAGGCGCCTGCCGGCGACAACCAGGACGGCCACCATGCGCGCGGCCCATCTCATGGAGATTTGCCCTCCAACGGCAATCAGTAGAAGCGGGGGAACCCGGCGTACGCCCGGCCCATATCGTGGCGGCCCAAGCCCTTTGCATTTCGAGCTTTTGTAGGCCGATGCGAGCACCACTATAATAGCACAGAGTGCAGCATATATGTTGGGTGTGAGGACAGGGTCAGGCCAGAACGGGGACAGGCTGCGGCCAGGCAACAGACAGGCCGGAGGAGGATCTCATGTGGCTCGGTCTGCGAGCGCTTTTCGCGTTACGGAGCGACCTGGCAGCCCAGGCGGAGGAGGCGATCCAAGACACGACGCGCTATCTCATCCTCGGGACGTATGCCGTGTGTGTCGCCTGCTATGCGCTGATCGCCGTCACCCCCTGGTGGACGGCGCATGTGCCCGGCATCTGGCTCATCTGCATCGGCTACGGCGCCACCTGCCTGCTCGCGCTCAAGCTCTTGCCCCGGCACATCCTCGCCGGCCAGACCGTCTGGCTCGCCGGTTTGACCCTCTCGGTTGCTGTGTCCATTGGCATCCATCATAGCCCCGCCATCGCCGTCCTCCTGCCCCTGATCCCGATGGCGGCCGCGCTCTGCGTCGGCTGGCCTGCGGCGGCGCTGCTCGAGGTGGCCGTCGCGGTATTGGCCTGGTCTCCTCTGCTGGAACCCGTCAGCCCTCTCGCCACGCCGGATAATTCGCTGCGAGTTGTGGTGACGGTCGCCGGCGCCCTCGGTGCGGCCCTGGGATGGGGCACGGCGCAGGCGATAGCCGGCATCGTGCACTGGGCGCTGCACAGTTGGGAGAAGGCGCGCACGACCACCGAAGAGGCCCGCGATCAAAGGCTCGAGATGAAGCAGGTCCAGGAGGACCTCATCCTGGCCAACCAGGAGCTGAGCAGGCTCTCGGACAAGCTCAAGCAGATGTGGCAGATTGCGCAGGAGGCACGGCAGGCCAAGGCCGAGTTTGTGGCCAATGTCAGCCACGAGCTGCGCACGCCCCTCAATATGATCATCGGCTTTGCCGAACTCATCACCAACGCGCCGCGCGTCTACGGCCGCAGCCTGCCCCCTACCCTTCTGGCCGATATCGACGCCATCCACGCCAACGCCCAGCACCTGGCGCGGCTGGTAGACGATATCCTGGACCTCAGCCAGGTCGAGGCCGGCCGCATGGCGCTGAGCAAGGCCTGGGCATCCCTTCCGGCGATCATCGAAGAAGCGGCAGAGGAAGTGCGGCCCCTTTACGACTCCAAGCGGCTCTATGTTCGCATCGACGCTCAGGCCGATGCGACGCCGGTGTACTGCGACGCTACCCGCATACGGCAGGTGCTCCTCAACCTGCTCAGCAACGCCGGCCGCCTCATGGAGCGCGGCGGCGCTCACATCCGGGCAGAGTGGCAGCCGGACCAGGTGGTAGTCAGTGTCAGCGACACGGGCCCCGGCATTGCGGCCGAAGAGGTCCCCCGGCTGTTTCAGCCCTTCTCCCAACTGGATGCCTCCATCCGGCGCAGCCAGGGGGGCAGTGGGCTGGGCCTTTCCATCAGCAAGCAATTCGTCGAGATGCACGGCGGCCGGATATGGCTGGAGAGCCAGGTGGGCAAGGGAACGACCTTTCATTTCAGCCTGCCTGTGGGGCTGCCCCTGGCTGAGCCTGCCGGCGAGGGCACTGCGGCAACGCGCTATCTGAGCGCCGAAGCCGAGTTCCGCATGCGCACGCGGCGGTTCAAGGCGCCCTTGCCCCAGTCCATGCCGCGCTTTGTGGTCGTTGAGAAGGGCCGGGAACTGAGCCGCCTCGTCGAGCGCTATCTGGAGGATGTGCAGGTGGATAGCACCGAGGGGACGGCGCAGGCCCTGGAGCTGTTGAGGCAGGTCTCGGCCAGCGCCATCCTCGTCGACGGATTCTCCGACGGCGACCTGCCCGCGCTGGAAAAAGGGCTGGCGCGGCTTCCGGGCGCTCCCCCCGTCGTGACCTGTTGGCTGGCGGGTGACGACCTGGCCGCCCGCGAGCTGGGCGTCGCCCGCTATCTGCCCAAGCCGGTGACGCGCCGGCAGCTCCTCTCCTCCATCGAGGACATCGGCGACTCGCTGCGGACCATCCTCCTCGTCGATGATGATCCCGAGGTCCTGCGCCTCTTTACGCGCATCCTCTACAGCGGCGAAAAGAACTATCGGATTCTGCGCGCCACGACGAGCGCCCGGGCGCTGCACCTGCTGCGCAGCGAACGGCCCGACGTCATGATCCTGGACCTGGTCATGCCGGGGGTGGATGGCTTCGGAGTCCTGCATCAGAAGGCGCAAGACCCCGGCATCCGCGATATCCCTGTCATTGTGGCATCGGCAAAGGGGCTGAGCGCCGGCCCAATGCGGACCGACCGAATCGCCGTAACGTCGTATGGCGGCCTGCCCCTCACCGACCTGCTCACCTGTATCCGTGTGGTGGCGGGAATCAAGCCGGAGGCGAGTGGGGAACGGCCCTCAGCTCGCTAGCCCGGCGCCGCCGCGCGGTTTGGCCGTTCCTGCCGCTCGCAGAGGACTCCCTCCTCCGGCAGCAGGCGAGGAGTCCCGCGCGAGCGCAATGCGGCCGAGCGCACATCGACGACGCGCTGAGCGAGCTCGGGACGGCCCTCAGCTCGCTGGCCTGGCGCCGCCGCGCGGTTTGGCCGTTCCTGCCGCTCGCAGAGGACTCCCTCCTCCGGCAGCCGGGGGAGGAGTCCCGCGCGAGCGCAATGCGGCCGAGCGCACATCGGCGACGCGCTGAGCGAGCTCGGGACGGCCCTCAGCTCGCTGGCCTGGCGCCGGCGCGCGGTTTGGCCGTTTCTGCCGCTCGCAGAGGACTCCCTCTCCGGCAGCCGGGGGAGGAGTCC
>DAOUGZ010000084.1:0-12625 GCA_034428955.1 Anaerolineae bacterium
CCGCCTTGATCCAACTGAGGAAACATCGCTGGAACTGGTCCGGGTCCAACAGGCCAAAAACGCGACCGAACGTATCATGGGACGGAATGCCATTGGGCAGTTCGAGGAAGGTCTTGAGCCACTCTTGCTTGGCATGGCCAAACACCTCCACATCCACCCAGCTATGCGATCCACAGACCACGGCGCAGATGGCAATGACTAAGATGTCCAGCAACTTGTGGAGCTTGGTGAGGTCAATCCGAGGGTCTTCTAATCCTGAGAAGTGATGCTCGATCGATGCAATGGGCTGTTCCTTCATGAGTACCCTCCCTTCCTCTCCGAAGGATACCTCATCAGCCCCTTGTCACCAAGCTCTCCTCATTTTAGATGCGATTGCCCTAGCGGGGGGCAGTATTCTGTTGACATGGCTAACGCAATCCTCTACAATACCTCGGCTTTGGTTGACCATGGAGGCAAAGTGATGAGCACGCCCCTACGCAAGCAGTACCTGCGCATCAAGCGCGATTATGCTGATACGATTCTCTTGTTCCGACTTGGCGACTTTTACGAATCGTTTGATGATGACGCCAAGGTGGTCTCCCAGGTCTGCGATATTGTCCTGACCTCGCGGCCGGTAGGGAAGAACGAGCGGGTTCCGCTGGCTGGGGTTCCTTACCATGCTGTGGACGGATACATCGCTCGACTCATCGCTGCGGGGCACAAGGTGGCCATTGTGGAACAGACCGGTGACCAGGCCTCAGGCGGTTTGATGGAGCGCGAAGTAGTCCGCGTGGTGACACCGGGGACCGTGCTGGAGCCGGCACTGCTGGACGCACGCCGCAACAACTATCTCGCCGCAGTTGTGCTTGACGCAGAGGTCGCGGGGGTGGCGTATGTAGACATAACCACCGGAGAGTTCGCCACCACTCAGGTCTCAGGTGAGGATGCGGCATCACGCGCTTGGGAAGAGGTCGCACGGCTGCAGCCGGCGGAGCTTCTTGTGGCGGCTGAGTGGCAGGAGCAGGCTGAGGCCTGGGTGGCGGCCCGTAACGGGCTGGCGGAGCGGGTGTCTGTGCTGGATTCCTGGCGCTGGGATGAGGAGAATGCGCGCCGCTGCCTTCTGGAGCACTTTGGCGTGGCGTCTCTGGCGGGTTTTGGCTGTCAGGATGCGTCGGCAGCCGTTCGGTGCGCTGGAGCGATCGTCCAGTATCTGCAGCAGACGCAGCGCTCGTCGCTCTCGCAGTTGGCCTCTCTGGTCACCTACTCGACAGCCAGCTTTATGACGCTTGACCCGGCAACGCGACGCAACCTCGAGTTGACGGAGGGCCTGCGCAGTCGCTCCGTCAAGGGGTCGCTTCTTGGAGTGCTGGATTCAACAGTGACGCCGATGGGCGCTCGGCTTCTTCGGCGTTGGGTGCAACAGCCTCTGCTGGATGTGGACCGAATACTGGCTCGCCAACGAGCTGTGGCTGCGTTTGTGGGCCAGCCGACACGGTCGGCGGCGATTCAGAAAACCCTTCGCCAAGCTGGGGACCTCGAGCGATTGGCTAACCGGGTCGTGCAGCAGGTGGCGACGCCGCGTGACCTGCTGGCTCTTAAGGCATCCTTGGAGATCGTGCCGGCAGCGATCGCCGAGCTTGACGGCATCGCTCAGGAGGTTGGTGGTGAGGAGGGCGGCGAAGTCGGTGGCTTGGCAGCTGGCTTGGATGCCTGCCCCGAAGTGGTCGAGCTTGTTGGGCAAGCAATTGCTGAGGATGCTCCCGCATCAACCCATTCTATTGGGATTATCCGGCGGGGTTACTCACAGGAACTCGATGGGATCGTCGCCGCTGGGCATAGTGCGAAGCAGTGGGTCGCCGACCTGGAAAAAACTGAACGCGAGCGTACGGGGATCAAGTCCCTCAAAGTCGGTTATAACAAGGTTTTCGGCTACTATGTTGAGGTGACTAGGACAAATCTGGCTGCGGTTCCGCCGGAGTATGTCCGGAAGCAGACTCTGGTCAATGCGGAGCGTTTTATCACGCCTGAGCTGAAGGAGCAGGAAGCCCTGATACTGCATGCTGAGGAGAGGGCAGCAGAACTCGAGACAGAGCTATTCCGCGACATCCTGCAGCAGCTGGGGGCTTGGGTGAACCGCATGCTGGCCACAGCTACGGCCATGGCGCATCTTGATGCCTTTGTCTCCCTGGCTGAGGTCGCCAGACGACATGGATATTGCCGGCCCATGCTTGATGATGGGCCTGTTATTGAGATCACCGCGGGCAGACACCCAGTTGTTGAGCAGGGCCTTGCCGAGACTGCCTTTGTGCCCAATGACGTTTCGCTGTCGCCTGAGGAGCAGATTCTCATCATCACCGGGCCGAATATGAGTGGCAAGTCGACCTATCTGCGACAGGTTGCTCTGATCGTTCTCATGGCTCAGATAGGCTCGTACGTGCCGGCAACTGCGGCCCATATTGGTGTAGTAGATCGCATCTTTACGCGTGTTGGGGCGCAGGACGAAATCACGGCAGGGCAGAGCACTTTTATGGTCGAGATGCTCGAGACGGCTCTCATTCTCTCCCAGAGTACCCGGCGCAGCTTGCTGATTCTCGACGAGGTGGGCCGGGGCACGAGCACCTACGACGGCCTGGCTATCGCCAGGGCCGTCGTAGAGTACCTGCACAACAATCCGCGGGTTCAGGCCAAGACGCTCTTTGCGACGCATTTCCACGAACTCGTGGCCATGCAGGAGTACCTGCCCCGGGTGCGGAACTATAATGTTGCTGTGGTGGAGGATGGCGAGAAGGTGGTCTTCCTGCACAAGATTGTTGTCGGCGGTGCGGACCGCTCCTATGGGATTCATGTGGCGGAAATCGCGGGGCTGCCTCAGCCCGTGATACGTCGCGCGCGCGAGTTGCTCTCCGAGTTCGAACAGCGATCTGCTTCGTCGGTATCTCCAAGGGCGCAGCCTGCAATAGGGAAGCGCCAGGGTCGTGGCGTGCCAGCGGAGCAGTTGTCGCTTTTCGCGACGGCGCCGCATCCGGTTGTTGAGGAACTGCGAGGGTTGCGCATCGACGAGATGTCGCCTCTTGAGGCTTTGAGCAAGCTCTACGAACTGCAGACGATGGCGCGCGGCTAGCAGTTTGTGATATGGTGAGTGAGCAGTGGAATGAGTAAGCAGGTGATAGTCATTGGTGGTGGCCTGGCTGGCTCGGAGGCGGCCTGGCAGGCAGCGCGAGTAGGGTGTCGTGTCCGCCTCTATGAGATGCGGCCGCGAGTGCTTACTCCGGCACATCATACGGCGGGGTTGGCCGAACTCGTGTGCAGTAATTCGCTGGGGTCTGACCTCAGCGACCGTCCGTTGGGCCTTCTCAAGTCTGAACTGAGGAAGCTTGGCTCGCTGATCGTTTCCTGTGCCGACGCGACAGCGGTTCCGGCCGGCGGCGCTCTGGCTGTGGACCGCGAAATGTTCTCGGCCGAGGTAACGCGCCGTATCGAGGCTCATCCTCTGATAAAAGTCTGCCGCGAGGAGGTTGGCGAATTGCCCTCGGAGGGACCCGTCGTGGTGGCAACTGGCCCGCTGACTTCCGATCCGTTGGCGGAGAGCATCCGGCGCTTGGCCGGCCAGGACTATCTGCACTTTTTCGACGCCATGGCACCAATCGTCACCCTGGAGTCGATCAATATGGAGCGGGTCTTTCGGGGTGGGCGCTATGGCCGTGGTGATGAGGACTATATCAACTGCCCCTTCACTAAGGAGGAGTACGAACAGTTCGAGGCCGCGGTGGCTACAGCCGAGACGGCTCCACTACATGATTTCGAGTGCTTCTTCGAGGGCTGTCTGCCTATTGAGGTAATCGCCAAGCGAGGGAAACATGCTATGGCTTTTGGCCCCTTGCGCCCCGTGGGGCTCGTGGATCCGCATTCGGGGAGGCGGCCCTATGCGGTGGTACAACTGCGGCAGGACAACCTGGCTGGCACCCTCTACAACCTTGTCGGGTTCCAGACAAACCTGCGTTGGAGCGAACAGCGGCGGGTGTTCTCGCTGATCCCCGGGCTGGAGCGCGCCGAATTCGTGCGGTTTGGCCAGATGCACCGCAACACTTTCTTGGCATCACCGGCCCTGCTGGAGCCGACGATGCAATTCCGGGGGCGCGCCGACCTGTTCTTTGCTGGGCAGATAACGGGCACTGAGGGCTATGTCGGGTCAGCGATGAGCGGTCTGCTGGCCGGGCTCAACGCGGCTCGCTTGGCGGGCGGCTTGGCTCCTCTCTGCTTCCCCATCACGACGATGGCGGGTGCGCTGTGTCACTATGTGGCTCGGGCGGCAGCCGCGCATTTTCAGCCGATGAAGGCCAACTTTGGGCTTCTCCCAGACCTGGATATGCCCGTACGCTCGAAGCGGCTGCGGCATCAGCAGATAGCCAAGCGGGCACTGGATGACCTGGACCGGTTTATGGAGACGGTGGAGGGGCTGTGAGCAAGATGAACCCGGCACGCGTCACGCTCTCGCGGCCGGCTTTGGGGCATGTCGATATTGGCTTGGGTGAATGGCGGTTGCGGCGCGATTTTCTGCTGCCCTGGAACGACCGCAAAGGCCAGCGCTACCATCGATGGCTGTGTGAGTGCTTGCCTGCCTTGCAGGCACAGACGCCGGTACACATCGCTGTTGAGAACATGCCGGCGCGGCGCATCTTGGGTCGTAGAGTGGCCTTTCACCACTTCTCAAGGCCAGAGGAACTGGCTCGTTTCCCCTATCTGGTCCTCGACACCACACACTGGGGGACTTTTGGTGTGGATCCGACGGGGGTATACGCAGAGCAGCGCGAGCGCACGGTCCACGTTCACCTGAGCAACTATGATGGCCGGGAGCATCGCTTGCCATTCAAGGGCGATCTGAACCTGAGGGGGCTGCTGCGGACCATGGCGGCGGATAGCTTCGCGGGGCTGGTCGTCGTCGAGGTCGACCCGTGGGCAGTCGCAGAAGGGGACTGGAGCCTGGCCCACATCGAGGGAACCCTCGCTGAAACCGTGCGGGAGGTGCGCCTGCAATTCTATCCTTCGCATAGTCAGGCCGCTCAAACCCACACTCGATGCGCTTCTTCGCTCGATAGGGCGGCATAGGCTATGCGAAAGGTGTGCTGCGCATCTGACGTGGGGGAGGGAAGGGGGGGGGACGCGTTCCGGAGCGCGCTCTGAAAGAAGCTGTTTGCCTCAGCGGCGAGTAGAAGGAGAGATGCCGTGAGAGTAGCCAATCGTATCGTCAATCTTCCCCCTTATGTCTTTGCTGAGGTTGGGCAGACTCTAGCCAACCTCAGAGCGCGCGATGTTGACGTTATCAACCTCGGTGTTGGCAGCCCCGATCTGGCCCCCCCAGACTGGATCATCGACCGGTTGCATCAGGCGGTTCGGGATCCCAGCAAGCATGGCTATGCGGGCTACTATGGGCTGCCAGTTCTCCGCCAGGCAGTGGCCGAATATTATGCACGGCGATTCGGTGTGCCTCTGGATCCAGATACGGAGGTCGCAATCCTCATTGGTTCCAAGGAGGGTATCTTTAACACAGCCCTCGCCTTCATTGACCCTGGCGATGTAGGGCTAGTCCCCGATCCTGGCTACCCGACTTATGCGCTTAGTATTCTGATGGCGGGTGGCCAACCGGTGCGCTTGCCCCTGCTCGCAGAGTATGGCTACTTGCCGGACCTGGATGCCGTGCCGGCCAACGTCCTGCAACAGGCCAAACTGCTGTGGCTCAACTACCCCAACAATCCGACAGCAGCCACGCCAAGCATCGACTTTCTTAGCCGGGCCGTAGCTTTTGCCAGGAAACACGATCTGCTCCTCTGCTACGACAACCCGTATTGCGATGTCTCTTTCGACAACTATGTTGCACCTAGCATTCTGCAAATCTCAGGCGCCAAGGATGTCGCCATCGAGTTCAACTCTCTGTCCAAGACCTATAACATGGCCGGTTGGCGAGTAGGCATGGCAGTGGGCAACGCCAAGGCCATCGATGCGCTGGCCCGAGTCAAGACCAATATCGACTCGGGCATCTTTGCGCCTATTCAGGAGGCAGCCGCTGCTGCTTTATCCGCGGATCAGTCGTGGCTGCGAGAGCGCAATGCCATCTACCAGACACGTCGCGATGCCGTGCTGGACTTTCTGCCGCTTGCAGGCATGAGCGCAGAGAAACCGCTGGCCACGCTCTATATATGGGCACGCATCCCGCAAGGCGAGAGTTGTGTGGCTTTCTCCATGCGCATTCTGGAGGCGACGGGAGTGTGGCTGACCCCAGGGACGGTATTTGGCGAGCAAGGCGAAGGGTATGTACGTATCTCGCTGACTACGCCTGATTCGCGATTGAGGGAGGTGGCTGACCGTCTGCACCGGATGTAGGTGTGGGTGCGCACTAGCGAGAAAGGGGTGAAGTACGAATCACAAGCAATCCGACACAACCCCGACAACAAGGCCGCGACAGCGTGCTCTGCTGGTTGGGGCGCAAGTCAAAGGTAGCGAAAACCCGTGGACTCTGGAGGACTCGCTGGACGAGCTAGCCGCCTTGGCCGATACGGCTGGGGTGCAAGTCGTCGGGGAGGTCACGCAATACCTAGAAGCGATCAACCCTGCCACCTTCGTGGGTAAGGGCAAGGTGCAGGAGATCAAGGACCTGCAGGCTGAACTCGACTTTGACCTGGTGATCTTTGATGATGAACTGCCGCCGAGGCAATTGGGCAATCTCGAAGATGCTCTTGATATCACAGTAGTGGACCGCACAGCGCTGATACTCGATATCTTTGCCAAGCATGCTCGGACGCGCGAAGGAGCACTGCAGGTGGAGCTAGCCCAGTATCAGTATCGCTTGCCGCGCCTCACGCGCCGGTGGACACACCTCTCGCGCCAAGCTGTAGGGGGCGTCGGGCTTCGCGGTCCGGGAGAGACACAGCTCGAGGTAGACCGCCGTGAAATGCGACGTCGCATTTCGCAGCTTGGTCAGGAATTGGAGGCGGTTCGTGCGCATCGCTCATTGTATCGCAGCCAGCGAAAGCGCGAAGGTGTGCGGATCATTGCGATTGTGGGATACACGAATGCCGGCAAGTCGACACTCCTGAATGCATTGACGAACGCGAATGTGCTTACGGAGGACCGGCTGTTTGCGACCCTGGACCCAACAACACGCCGCATTGCTTTACCTGGCGGAACAGAGGTTCTGTTGACCGACACCGTAGGCTTTATCCAAAAGCTGCCGACCTCGTTGGTTGCTGCGTTCCGTGGGACCTTGGAGGAGATTGGCGATGCAGCGCTTTTGTTGCACGTGGTGGACGCCACACACCCAAACGCGGCGCAGCAAGCGGAGACAGTGAGAAAGGTCTTGGGTGAACTGGAGGTTGATGATCGACCTGTAGTGGTTGCGCTCAACAAGATCGATCTTTTGCCGGATTCTGAGGTGGCGGTAGAGATGGCCGCGCGTTATCCGCACGCCGTAGCCATCTCGGCAAAGCAGGGTGTGGGCATCGAGCAACTCATGGCCAGGCTGGAGCTTGCGCTTGCTGAGTCGATGGTGTATGTCAGGGTGCGGATTCCTTTCGCGGAGAATGCGCTGGTGGCCCTATTCCACAAGCAAGGAATCATTGAGGCCGAGGGCTATGACCAGAGCGGAACGCGTATCGACGGCTATCTCCCAGAGCATCTCCTGTCGCTGTATCGCTCCTACCGAACGAGCGTCTAGCGAAATTGCTGCATTACCACTTTGGGGCTGTAGTCAGGGGCGAGAGGTCGCTGATAGACATAACCGCCTACGTCAATTATCTGGTTGCCTCTAGCGCCAGCGCAATAGTATAATCTATCATAGTCATGCGCGAGGAGGAGACATGCCCACCAACCCACTGCTTCAATTGCACAATAGTGGACAGAGCGTCTGGCTGGACAATATCGACCGGGTGTTGTTGACCAGTGGAGAGCTCAAGAGGCTCGTTGACGCAGGTGAGATCCAGGGGGTCACATCCAATCCCACCATATTCCAGAACGCGATTGCGGGTTGCGCCGAGTACGACGACGCAATCCGCACTCTTGCCGAATCGGGGAATGATGTCATGGCCATCTGGGAGGCCCTGAGCACCGATGATATCCGGGCTGCTGCTGTCATCCTTGAGCCCCTATACCACTCTTCACGGGGACGAGATGGCTATGTCAGTATCGAGGTCGCCCCTTCCCTGGCTCATGACGTCGAAGGCACCGTTGCCGAGGCCAAACGTCTCTTCGCCACCGTCGGTCGTCCAAATGTCATGATCAAAGTCCCGGCTACTCAGGAGGGCGTGCTTGCGCTGGTCGAGTTGATTGCAGACGGCATCAACGTCAACGCTACGCTCATCTTTTCCCCGGAGAACTATCAAGAGATCGCGCAGGGCTACATAACGGGCTTGGAACGCCTTGCAGCTCGCGGTCAGCCGCTACATAGTGTGGCCTCCGTAGCCAGCTTTTTCGTGAGCCGGGTTGACACTGCTGTCGACCGATTGCTCGAAACTCGCCTGCAGGAGGCGGCCGAGCCCAACAGGCATGCAAGAATCCACGCGCTTCTTGGGCAGGCCGCAATTGCCAATGCCAAAGTTGCCTACCAGCACTTCAGAGAGATATTCGCACAAGAGCGTTTTGCTGTGCTTCAACAGCGTGGAGCCCGCGTCCAGCGACCACTGTGGGCATCCACCAGCACCAAGAACCCAGCTTACCGTGACGTTCTCTATGTCGAGGAGTTGATCGGGCCAGATACTGTGAACACCATGCCTCCGGCCACCGTTGATGCTTTCCGCGATCATGGCCGTGTGCGGCCGAGCATCGAGGAAGACGTGGACCACGCTCGCCAGGTATTCGTCCAGCTGGCTCAGCTTGGTATAGATATGCAGCAGGTCTACGCGGAGTTGCAGGCAGCGGGGATTCGCTCATTCACCGCCTCTTTTGACAGCTTGTTGGCCTGCATCCGCGAACGGCAAGTAGAGCTGCGGGCAACTTGATCGTCAGTTCCCAAGACGGGTGACATGTATTCCTACCAGCAACGGGGAGTCAAAGGAATGATCCTTGCAGGAGATATCGGCGGAACAAAGACTAGCCTGGCCTTGGCGGCGATGAGCGACGGCCACTTGCGCATGGAGAGCATCCGCAGCTATCCTAGCCAAGAGTATGATAGCCTGGAGGCCATCGTCGATAGCTACTTAGCCAGCGCTCAAGTGCTCGTTGACCGCGCCTGTTTTGGGGTTGCTGGGCCGGTAGTGGATGGCCAGGCAACGATCACTAATCTGCCCTGGGTAATCAGCGAGGCGAACCTTCACATCAAGCTACAGCAGGTACCTGTACGTCTGATCAATGATGTCACAGCATTGGCCTACGCTGTTCCCGCACTGGATCGCGCTGCCCTCGCGACCCTCCAGGAGGGCAATACCGATCCACGTGGTGCTATCGGTATTGTGGCCCCTGGTACCGGCCTGGGAGTAGGGTATCTGTGCTGGGACGGCACTCGTTATCGCCCTGGAGCCAGCGAAGGTGGACACGCTGACTTTGCACCGTCTGACGACTTGCAGGCCCGGCTACTGACCCACCTACGGTCACACTATGGCCATGTGAGCTGGGAGCGGTTGGCTTCCGGTCCCGGTCTGCACGCCCTATATCGCTTCCTACGGCAGGAGCAGGGCCCCGAACCGGCGGAGACGACAGCGCAACTCGCTGCAGGGGATCCCAGCGCTGCCATCTCGGCTCTGGCTCTATCGGGAGAGGACCCTGTCTGTAGTCAAGCACTTGACATATTCGTCTCTATTGTTGGCGCCTATGCAGGGAACCTGGCGCTTACGCTAATGGCCACCGGCGGCATATATCTTGGAGGTGGCATTCCACCCAAGATCCTGCCCAAGCTACAGGACGGAACATTCCTGCGCGCCTTTCATAATAAGGGACGCCTGTCTCACGTCGTCGAACGCGTACCAGTGCACGTCGTTCTGAGCTCACACGCGCAGCTCGTAGGCGCGGCGACCTGTGCCATCACGGCATGATCGTCGCGGACTATCGGCGTGATTGGCGCCTGATGAAGCCCCTTTCGGAGACTGTGTAGCCTCTTCTTTAACTTCGCACTAGAAGTGTTATGTGAACTAGTCATCGAATCACCCAGTGGTCGACATAATGCCGTCGCTAAAGACGATACTTGAGCCGGTGCGGCTCCCACACCGATTCTCCATGGAGAGTCGGTGTTCCAGGAGGTATCACCGACCACTTGACCGGCGTTTGGCAGCCAACAGCCTGTGGGCTGTCAGCTGCCAGAGTACAGGGCAGCTAGATTAGCTCACAACAGGGCAAAAATGGCGGTGTAGACCGCGCCCCAAGCTCTCCGGTGTCTTCCTGGCCAAGTCACCGACTCTTTTGTTCCATACCCAGCTGCCGGCTGCCAGGTCAACTTGCCACACCCTCGCCGCTGTGCTAGAATGAAGCATAACTCAAGGTGGTTATGTTGACTATCAAGACGATTACCCTTTGGCCTACTCCTGGAGGTCCACATGACTCGTCGGGACTGGACGCGGACGGCACTGGTGGTTGTCCTCGTGCTCATGATCGTGGTGGTCTCGGCTGGCGCCGGCTTTGCCGCAGGTTGGTATGTAGCGCCTGAAGTGCAGCGGCCGTCCCCCACCCAAGCAAGCCAGGCTGATATCCAACAGCAGTTCCGTGTCTTTTGGGAAGCGTGGGATATCATCGAGCGAGACTTTAACCGCGATTCTCCCCTGGATACTCAGGAGATGGTCTACGGGGCAACCCGTGGGATGATCGAGTCGTTGGGTGATCCTCATACAGTGTTTATCGAGCCCGCTCAGGCCGAGATTCTCAGTCAGGACCTAGCGGGCTCTTTTGAGGGCATCGGTGCAACAGTTGACATGATCGACGGCTACCTGGTGATCATTGAGCCTCTGCAGGATTCGCCTGCTGCCCATGCAGGGCTGCTGCCGGGGGATGTCGTGCTGGAGGTCGACGGGCACTCTATTGCTGGCATGGAACTCATGGATGCCATTGCTCTTATCCGCGGTCCTGAGAATACAGAGGTACGCCTGCTCCTCCTTCGCGAGGACCTAGTTGAGCCGCTCGAGGTAGCGATCACGCGGGCAAGCATTGACCTGCCTACGGTGACTTATCGAATGCTAGACGATGGGATCGCCTATGTCCGTCTGGCCGAGTTCAACGGCCAAGCCACGTCGAGGCTCCGTGCAGCGTTATCCGAACTACAGGCGCAAAATCCTCGGGCTCTGGTGTTTGATCTGCGAAGCAACCCTGGTGGCTATCTGCATATCGCCGTCGAGGTAGCTAGCCAATTCATCGAGGATGGCCTCATCGTAACTGAGGAGGATGCCCGGGGCAAGGTGGTCGAGTACCGTGCTGACGGCAGTGGGCTAGCCCTAGATATCCCCCTCGCTGTTCTTGTTGATGGAGGGAGTGCAAGCGCAACCGAGATTGTGGCCGGCGCTATTCAGGATGCGGAGCGAGGAGTGCTCGTTGGCCGGCCAACGTACGGCAAAGGATCCGTCCAGGTCACCCACACCCTCAGTGATGGATCGGCTGTACGTGTTTCGATTGCCCGCTGGAGTACCCCCAAAGGACGCGTACTGGATAGTGATGGGTTGACCCCTGACATCCTCGTGCCTGCCGACAGCGAGGCGGCAGGCGACGATGTGGTATTGCGACAAGCTGTGGAATACCTGGACAGCCGCTAGACGCGTCATCCTCGGGCCCTGGCCCGCTACGACGGTGCGGCTTACGAGTAGAGGTGAAGGCGCGACGCATATGGCCGAGAAGAACGTCGCTGTGAACCGAAAAGCCTACCACGACTATCATATAGACGAGCGCTTCGAGGCGGGCCTGGCCTTGCAGGGAAGCGAGATCAAATCTGTGCGTGAAGGGCGCGTGAGCTTGGCCGAGGGCTATGTCACCATCCGCGGCGGAGAGGCCTGGTTGGTGAACGTGCATATCGCACCCTACGAAATGGCAGGCTACGCTCAGCACGATCCACGGCGGGAGCGGAAATTGCTCCTGCACCGCAAAGAGATCCACGAACTGAACAGAGCTATACAGGCCAAGGGCTTCACCATCGTGCCGCTCAGGCTCTACCTGCGCGATAGTCTGGCCAAAGTCGAAATTGCCCTGGCCAGAGGAAAGAAGCAATATGACAAGCGAGCTGCCCTGGCTGAGCGCGAAGCTGAGCGAGCTATGCAGCGTGCAACCCGGCGCCGCGAAGTGGAGGGCTGACCTTGAGCGTTGAACGATCTGCCCTGGACATTGCGGCGAGCCTGTGCTATAATCGATGTCAGAGGGGATGACTGGTCTCGACAGGGAGGGCTGGTCTGCGATTGCAAGCCGAGGTGCCTCAACCTCGCTAAACTGAGGCAAAACACAAGTGCCAACAAAGCACAGACTCCGGCGTATGCCTACGCCATGGCTGCCTAATCCGTAGCCAGAGAGTGTAGACTACGCTCTGATCACCTAGTGTGATCACGCTCGCCTCGAGTGGACCCGGCTGGCCCGGGGATGAGCGACATGCACAGCAGGGTGCAGTTCGCCGACGTCGATAGGCGAGTCTAAGCCGCAGGTGATGAGCCGGCGGGATCGACTGGCTCAAGGGAGCTCTGTCGGGCGAGTGCCCAAG
>DAOUGZ010000085.1:0-2662 GCA_034428955.1 Anaerolineae bacterium
GCACAGACGTGCTACCATAGCGGGCATGGCAAGCCGACATGGAACTCGCGCCTTCAGGAGACAGACATGACCCAAGCCGACATTGGCCTGATTGGCCTGGCCGTGATGGGCCAGAACCTCGTTCTGAACATGGCCCGGCACGGCTACCGTGTGGCCGTCTACAACCGCACTACGGAGACGATGACCCGGTTCGTGCAAGAGCACCCTGATGCGCCCCTGATGGGCTGTGCAACGCTGGAGCAGTTTGTGGCTGCCCTGGAGCGGCCGCGCCGGGTGCTGATCATGGTCAAGGCCGGGGCGGCCGTGGATGCGGTGATCGAGCAACTGCTGCCGCTGCTGGAGCCGGGCGACCTGATCGCCGATCTCGGCAACTCGTTCTTCCAGGATACGGAGCGGCGCGCCCGCGAGCTGGAGGCCAAGGGGCTGCGCTTCCTCGGTGTTGGCGTCTCCGGCGGCGAGGAGGGCGCCCTCTGGGGACCGAGCATCATGCCCGGTGGGGACCGCGAGGCCTACGCCCTTGTGGAGGACGTATTCACGGACATCGCCGCCCGCTACGAGGGTGAGCCCTGCGTGGCCTATATCGGGCCGCGGGGCGCCGGCCACTATGTGAAGATGGTGCACAACGGCATCGAGTATGCGGACATGCAGCTCATCGCCGAAGCCTACGACCTGCTGCACCGTGGCCTCGGGCTGACGGCGGCGGAGCTACACGAGGTCTTTGCTCGCTGGAACGGCGGCGAACTGCAGTCGTACCTGATCGAGATCACGGCGGATATCCTGACCCACATCGATGAGGCCAGCGGCCGGCCGCTGGTGGATGTCATCCTCGATGAGGCGCAGCAAAAGGGCACCGGCAAGTGGACGAGCCAGAGCGCGCTGGACCTGGGTGTGCCCACGCCGACCATCAACGCCGCCGTCGAGAGCCGCATCATCTCCGCCTACAAGGCCGAGCGTGTGGCGGCGAGCAGAGTGCTCTCCGGCCCGGAGCCGCGCCTGGATGGCGACCGACAGGCGATGATCGCGGCCGTGGGCGATGCTCTCTATGCCGCCAAGATCTGTGCCTACGCCCAGGGCATGGCCCTCCTGCGGACGGCGAGCGCCGAGTATGGCTATGATCTGCGCTACGGCGAGATCGCGGCCCTCTGGCGCGGCGGCTGCATCATCCGCGCGCGCTTTTTGAACCGCATCCGCGATGCCTACGCGCGCTCGCCCGAGCTGGCCAACCTGCTCCTCGACCCGGGTTTCGGTGAGGATGTGCAGCGCCGGCAGGATGCGCTGCGCCGCATCGTCAGCGAAAGCGCCCTGCACGGCATCCCCGGCCTGGCTTTGGCCAGCGCCCTGGCCTACTATGACGCCTATCGCAGCGAGCGCCTGCCGGCCAACCTCACTCAGGCCCAGCGGGACTATTTCGGCGCCCACACCTATCGGCGCATCGACCGCGAGGGCAGCTTTCATACGGAGTGGTAGTTCATGGGTTTGAGTGGGGGGCGGCCCAACCCCCCACTCAAACCCGCCATGCTGTTTGGATTCTGCTTGGCAAGGTCCCGGCCGCCCGGTACAATGCTCTCAATAATCTCACGTACAGGAGGCGTGGCTTTGCGGGCGGTGAACACAGGCTATGGCGTTATCGGCCTGGGGGCCATGGGCAGGAATGTGGTCCGCAATCTGTTGAGCCAGGGCCAGCGGGTGGTGGTCTACAACCGGACGCACGAGAGGGTCGATGAGATGGTGCGCGAGGGAGCAGTGGGCGCCGAGTCGGTGCGCGAACTGGCGAGCTTGCTCTCGCGCCCGCGCCTGGTCTGGCTGATGGTCGCGGCGGGCACGGCGGTGGACGAAACCCTCTTTGGCGGCGACGGGTTGGCCGAGCACCTCGACGCAGGCGATGTGATCATTGATGGCGGGAACTCGTTCTATCGCGACTCCATACGGCGGGCCGACAAGCTCAAAGACCGGCATATCCACTACCTGGACGTAGGGGCCAGCGGCGGCCTGGAGGGTGCGCGCAACGGCCTATGCCTGATGGTGGGGGGCGAGCGCGAGGCCTATGACCTGGCCCGGCCGCTCCTGCATCTGTTGGCGGTGGAGGACGGCTACGCCCACGTCGGTCCCAGCGGCGCGGGGCACTTTGTCAAGATGGCCCACAACGGCATCGAGTATGGCATGCTCCAGACCATTGCCGAGGGGTTCGAGCTGTTGGCCGAGGGACCTTTTGCGGTGGACCTGCCGCAGGTGGCCGAACTCTGGCAGCACGGCAGCGTGATCCGCTGTTGGCTCATAGAGTTGGCTGCACGGGCCTTTTCCGATGATCCGCGCTTGGCGGCGATCACGGGTGAGGTGGGCGGCGGGGCGACCGGCCGCTGGGCCATTGAAGAGGGGTGGCGGGCCGGCGTGCCCATGACGGCTACCGCGGCTGCCCTGGCTATGCGCTTGCGCTCGCGCCAGGAGGATGCCTTGGCCGGCAAAGTCGTCTCGGCGGTTCGCCACGAATTCGGTGGGCACGAGATGGTGTCCTCCGGCGAGCCGCCCGGCACCGCCTGCGAGGTGGTGCCCTGACTTACCTTCAGTATGGGGGGGCGGTAAAACCGTCTCCCGTTTCGGTATTTGGGCCCAGAGACCCAGGAAGGTTGCCTTGAAACCTCAACAGACCGATATGCCTCTGATC
>DAOUGZ010000086.1:0-6837 GCA_034428955.1 Anaerolineae bacterium
CCCCTCCATTCCTCTCCCTCCCGAGGGAGAGGGCGGGGGCATAGGCGGTGACTTGAGCAGGACATGGCGAGCTGTCGGCGTAGAAGACCCCTCCCCCGCGCTGGAGCGGTTTAGCTCCAACACAGCGTGGGAGAGGGGGAGCGCCTCCGCCGGCACACGCCCCCAGGCCCCCCGTGTGCACGGGCGGTCAGAGTGATATTCCATGGGGGCGCGAGGCCGGTCTGTGCGCGTGGGCGCCAGGGGTTGGGGTGGGGTCCACGCTCAGGCGAGTGAGCCGCTCCTCCAGCTCCCGCAAAGTTACCGCCTATGGAGGGCGGGCCCCTGGACGTGAGGCTGCCCCCTCACCCTGACCTCTCCCCCAGTGGGGCTAAAGTCTCTGGTCATTGCGCCGAACCACACGGCCCCAGGGGGAGAGGGAATTTCCATCGCCCTGTCGCCTCTGGAGAGGGTTCACCTAGCCGAAGCCAGATGGGATTTCAGACGGCGGCGTCGGATGGCCCGCCCGACTTTTTGCCAATCGGAAACCGCCTACGGTCGCGTAGGGAAATCGGTGTGTCGGTTCTAGGCCTTGCTGCCTGCGGCCTGCAGCCGCTCCCTCTCGCGCGCCGGGGCGCCCTCGGGCAGCGGCTTTGCGCCGCCGAGAGTCACAGCGTCGAGGGCGACTTGGGCGGCCTCTTCCAGCGTTACCACGAGCTGTGCCGCTTCCAGCGGATCGCGGCCAAAGGCTAGCAGCCCGTGGTTGCCCAGCAGGACGGCCGGCATCATCGGGCGCGGCTCAAGCCGGCTGAGCAGGCTGGCGACCGCTTCCTCCGAGCCGCGCGGTGCCCACTCGGCTACCGGCACCGGCTCGTCGATGCCAAAGCGCAGGAGCGGCTCGTAGGCGACAGGCAGCGGCTTGCCGGCCACTGCAAAGGCGGTCACAGAAGCCGAGTGGGTGTGGATGACGGCGCCGGCCTCTGCACGCAGGCGATAGATGGCGGCGTGCATGGGTATCACCTGGGCCACGCCGGGCTCAACCTCGCCCTCCAGCACCTGGCCGTCGAAGGAGACGATGGCCAGATTACTCTCCTCCACGGTGCGCAGGTTACCCTGGCCGGTGAGGATCATGCGCTCACCGCGCAGTCGCGCCGAGAGGTTGCCGTGGCCGCTGTGCGGCACCACACAGGCGTCGAACAGCAGGTCCACGGCATCCAGCACCAATCGTCTGCCCCGCTCGATGTCTTCTTTCATCGGCCCCCCCTCATCCAGCCGCCGGATGCACGGCGCACCCGGCGGTCTGATGGTGGGGACCCAACAACAACCGTGCCTGCGGTATTGCAGGCTATGCGCCGGCGACGATGGCCGCCAGATCCTCCTCCACGGTCGTGGTGGGGCGGACGTCAAACTTGTCCACCAGCACCTGGAGCACGTTGGGCGAGACGAACGCCGGCAGCGTGGGCCCCAGGCGGATGCGCCGCACACCCAGGGAGAGCAGCGCCAGGAGCACCAGAACGGCCTTTTGCTCGTACCAGGCGATGGCATACTCGATGGGCAAGTCGTTGACGCTCTCCACGCCCAGCGCCTCCGCCAGCTTGAGGGCGACAACAACCAGCGAGTAGGAGTCGTTGCACTGCCCGGCATCCAGCACACGCGGGATGCCGCCAATGTCGCCGAGCCCGAGTTTGTTGTAGCGGTACTTGGCGCAGCCTGCGGTGAGGATGACCGAATCCGCCGGCAGGCGCCTGGCCAACTCGGCAAAGTACTCGCGCTCCTTCTGGTGCCCGTCGCAGCCCGCCATGACCACAAAGCGCTTGATCGCCCCGGCCCGGATGGCCTCGATGACCTTGTCGGCGATGGAGAGCACGGTGCTGTGGGCAAAGCCGATGGGTATGGTCCCCTGCTCCAGTGCCCGGGGCGAACCCAGGGCCAGGGCCTTTTCGATGACCGGCGCAAAGTCCTTCTGCCCGCCCGGCGCCCGGTTCGGGATGTGCCGGACGCCCGGCCAGCCGACCAGCCCGGTGGTGAAGAGGCGGTCCGCGTAGCTATTCTTGGGCGGCACGAGGCAGTTGGTGGTCATCAGGATGGCCCCGCCAAAGGCTTCGAACTCTTCGCGCTGCCGCCACCAGGCACCGCCATAGTTGCCGACCAGATGCGGATACTTTTTAAGGCCCGGGTAGGCGTTGGCCGGCAACATCTCGCCGTGCGTATAGACGTTGATACCCCTGCCGGCGGTCTGCTGCAAGAGCTCGTCCAGGTCGCGCAGGTCGTGGCCCGAGACGAGGATGGCCGGCCCTTCGCGCACGCCCAGAGATACCTGCGTCGGCTCCGGCTGGCCGTAGGTAGAGGTGTTGGCCTTATCCAGCAAGGCCATGGCGCGCACGCCGACCTCGCCACAGCGCAGGGCCATGCCCAGCAGGTCCTCGAGGGTGGCCTCGTCATCAACGGTGAGGGCCAATGCCTCCTCCAGAAAGGCCAAGATGTCGTCGTCTTGGTGCTCCAGGATGTAGGCATGGTCGGTGTAAGCGGCCAACCCCTTGAGCCCGTAGGTCAGGAGCGAACGGAGCGAGCGGATGTCTTCATCCGTTTGTGCGTCGGCCATGATCCCAACCAGCATGCCCTGGGCGACCAGTTCCTCGTCGCTGCCGGTGCGCGGCTGCCAGGTTGCCGGCTCGGGCAGTTTCTCGGCGAACGGATGGCCGTGCTGGGCCTCGTAGGCGGCCAGGAAGCGGCGCCGCAGCCCGTCGCGCAGGTCCAGCGCCCGTCGGGCCAGTTCGACAAAGCGTTCGGCGTCGAAATTGACGTTGGTCACGGTTGAAAAGAGCGCCTCGGCCACAAAGAGATCGGCCTGCGGGTCGGTCACGCCCAGATCGCGCGCCCGGACGGCGTAGAGCGAGATGCCTGTGGCCAGATAGATGACGAGGTCCTGCAGGGCGGCTACGGTCTCGTCTTTGCCGCAGACCCCGCGGCGGGTGCAGGCTTGGTTCTTGGCCGTCTCCTGGCACTGGTAACAGAACATTCCTTACTTCCTCCTGTCGTCGTGTGCGTTCGTTTAGGTTATGGCCCTACAGCACCTGGGCTCGCGATGTCGGGCGCGGGGTCTTGACGACGAGCACGCGAAAAACCTCGTCGCCCTCGTTGGCCAGGCGGTGAGGGATGCGTGCCGGGCTCGGGACTAGCGTGCCCGCCGGAACCACCTCCCTCTCGTCGCCGATCTCGACGGTCCCCCGGCCCTCCAGGATGTAGAAAAAGACATCGACCGGCGTGATGTGGCGCTTGAGCGCCTCGCCGGGCTGCAACGAGACCAGGTTCACCTGAGCATGCTCGCTATCGAGCAGTTGGCGCACGCTCACCTTGTGCGGGTTGGCGACCTCGGGGGCCGCCAGCGCGGTGATGATCTCCATGATTACCTCCTAAAAGTGAATCGGCCAGTCTACATCTCCAGTATACCAGCAGGGGCAGGGACCTGTCTACGACTTTTATCGCATTGCCGGCCCTCCATGCCCCCCTCGCAACCGGTGCGCCGAGCGCGCAGGCGGCAGGCGCTCCCGTGGCACCAACCGGCTATGGCAATTTACGCTCCAACCGGCAGACCGGTTCGCAGTATCTCTGTGAATTGACAGGGAGCGAAAAGTGTGCTTTCCTGTAGGTACTCACTGACCCGGCATTGCCGGCGCCCCATGACAAGGAGACTCCGATGCGTACCCAGACTCATCGCCTGCCTGGGCTCGTGCTCACCGGCCACGAGTTCACCCTGCCGCTGGACCACGCGCGCCCCGGCGGCCCGCAAATCACCGTCTTTGGCCGCGAGGTGGTCGCCCCCGGCAAAGAGGATGCAGACCTGCCCTGGCTGGTCTTTTTCCAGGGGGGGCCGGGTTTTCCCTCTCCGCGGCCCGACACCTGCTCCGGCTGGCTAAAGCGGGCGCTGCAGGACTATCGTGTCTTTCTTCTCGACGAGCGCGGCACTGGCCGCAGCACCCCCGTCACGCACGAGACCCTGGCTCGCTTTGCCTCGCCACAGGCGCAGGCCGAGTATCTGACCCACTTTCGTGCCGATTCTATCGTGCAGGATGCCGAGTGTATCCGCCGTGAGCTCTTGGGGCCGGAGGGCCGCTGGACGGCGCTGGGCCAGAGCTTTGGTGGTTTCTGTGTGACCCACTATCTCTCGGCGGCACCCGAGGGGCTGGCGGGCGCGCTGATTACCGGTGGCCTGCCGGCTCTGGACCGCCCGACCGATGACATCTATCGCGTGGCCTACCCCCGCCTGCTGGAGCGGAACCGCCGCTACTTTGAGCGTTACCCCGAGGATCAGCCACTGGCGCGCCAGATCGCCGATTATTTGGCGACTCACGATGTCCAGTTGCCCGGTGGCGGCCGGCTATCACCGCGGCGCTTCCAGGCCCTCGGCATGGCCTTTGGCGGAAGAGGGGGCTTTGAGCGCGTCCACTATCTGCTGGAGAGCGCCTGGGTCGACGGCGCTTGGGGCCAGGCGCTGAGCTACGAGTTCCTGCGCGGCGTCGAGAATGCCCACAGCTTTGACACCAACCCCATCTATGCCCTGCTCCACGAGGCCGAGTATTGTCAAAACGACGCCTCGCGCTGGTCCGCCGAGCGCGTGCGGGGGGATTTCGCAGAGTTCGACCCGGCGCCCGGCCGCCCGCTCTACTTTACCGGCGAGATGGTCTACCCCTGGATGTTTGAGGATTATGCCTGCCTGCGCCCGTTGCGCGAAGCGGCAGACCTGCTTGCCGAGTATGACGGCTGGCCGCGCCTCTACGACCTGGACGTATTGCGGGCAAACACCGTGCCCTGCGCTGCCGCCGTGTACTATGACGACATGTACGTCGCGCGCATCTACTCCGAGGAAGCAGCCCAGGTCATCCGCGGCATCCGGCTGTGGGTCACCAACGAATACGAGCACAGCGGCTTGCGCAACGATGGTGAGCGCCTGCTGGGCCGGCTCCTGGACATGCTCCACGGCCGGGCATAGAGGCGCGGGACCACTTGACAAAACGAGGCCTCCCCGCTATCCTTAGTGGGTGGAAAGGGGGGGCCTTTTGCGTACCACCGGTCGGAGTATGGACCGCTACAGCGAGCCGTGCGCTAGCGGAGCGCATGCCGCTATAGCGATCAGTTCACCGGTTGACAGGGCTGGGAGCGCAGATCACTGCTCGCCTGATGAGTATCGTGTTGCGTACCATGTCAGACCATGGTGGCCCGCGCTGGAGGCAACAGAATAGGCTTTGGTTCTCGAACCGATCATTATCCTCGTTTTGATCCTCGCCAACGGGGTGTTCGCCGGCACAGAGATTGCCATGATCTCCGCCAGGCGGTCACGCCTGGAGGCTTTGGCAGAGGAGGGCGACCCCAAGGCAAAGGCGGCACTCGCCCTCATCGAAACCCCGGATGTCTTTCTCTCAACCGTCCAAATCGGCATTACCCTCATTGGCACACTGGCCGGCGCTTTTGGTGGTGCCACGATTGTCGAGTATCTCGCACCGCTCATCGCCCGCATCCCGCTGCCTGGGATGAGCCGCTATGCCGGCAGCATCGCGCTGGTCGTCGTCGTCCTCGGCATCGCCTATCTCAGCTTGATCCTGGGCGAATTGGCTCCCAAGCGCATCGCTATGGCTCACGCCGATTCCATCGCGCGTCGCATGGCGCCGATCATGGCCGGCCTGGCAGCGATGGCGCGGCCAGCCGTCTGGCTGCTCTCGCACTCGACAGAGCTGGTGCTGCGCCTGACCGGCCAGAGGATGCAAGAACCGCCGCCGGCGACTGAGGAAGAGATCAAGTACCTGATGGCCGAGGGCAAGCGCGTGGGCGTGTTCGAGGGCACCGAGGAAGAACTCGTGGACCGCGTCTTTCGCTTTGCCGACCTGCGGGTGGGTGAGGTGATGCGCCCGCGCTCCGAGATCGTGGCCATCGATATGGCGCTCTCGCCGGCGGAGGTGCGGCAGCTTGCTCTCGAGGCGACCTACTCGCGCTTTCCCGTGTACCAGGAGGATCTGGACTATGTCCTGGGCATCGCGCATGCCAAGGATATCCTGGCCCAGGGCGAGGACATCGACCTGCACAAGATCCTGCGCGAGCCGCTCTTTGTGCCCGAAAGCCAGCTCATCTCCAACACCTTGCGTGTTTTTCAGGCGGCGCACAGCCAGATTGCCATCGTGGTCGATGAGTACGGGGGCACCGAGGGAGTGATCACGCTCGAGGACGTGCTGGAGCAATTGGTGGGCGAGATCGTAGACGAGTACGATGTCGAAGAGCAAGAGATCGTCCGCCGTGAGGACGGCTCGTTCCTGATCGACGGCATGCTCCCCGCCGACGAGCTGCGCGATGTGTTGGGCGTGGACGAGCTGCCGGGTGAGGACGGCTACCAGTTCAACACGCTGGCTGGGTTCGTCATCTCCCAGCTCGGCCGCCTGCCGCGCACGGCGGACCGCGTCGTGGCCGGCGGGTACTGCTTCGAGATCGTCGATATGGATGGGCGACGGGTGGACCGTGTGCTCATCAGCCGACTGCCGGCGGCGACACCGGCCGGCGACGGATGCGATGTGGGGGCGGCCCCGGCCTGAGAGCGTCAGAGGCCTGACGGATCTTCAAGACCCGCCAGGCCTCTTCGGTTCATTGCCCGGGCTCGAGCGTCGGCGTTAGCGAGTAGCGGTAGACCACCTGCGGCCAGATGCTGAACAAGTCAAAGTCGGGCCAGTTGCGGTCGATGGTAAAGGCCGTGGCGCCGACGACGTTCGGATAGCGCCGCAGCAGACGGTCGTATTCCTCCAGGTCCCACAGAAAATCCTCGGCGTTACAGGTCTTCTTCCAGCCGGGCTTGCCGACTCCCTCCACCTGGTCGCGCCC
>DAOUGZ010000087.1:0-33764 GCA_034428955.1 Anaerolineae bacterium
TCTTTTCAATGCGCTCCGCCCGAGACATGAGGCGTGCCATTACTCTCTCTGCTTTCTAGGGGTATCATGTGCCCAATCCTTCTCTTATCACTCTGCTCATTATGCCCCCCTCAGCACGCTGCACCAAACCGCCCGTGGCTACCGACTCTTTTGTTCCATACCCGGCAGGTCATTCCCGCGGGTTTATTGCCCCACCCCACTCCAGGGTGTATAATCCGGCAATGGGAAAGAGTATGACCTCGTAGGGAGGCAACAGATTTGATCGATATCACCCAAGTACAGCGCCTGGCATCAGCCGTCAGAGTCAACGTCGCCAAGGTCATCGTCGGCAAGGAGAGCGTCACCGACATGCTTCTTGTGGCGCTCCTATGCGAGGGGCATGTACTGCTCGAGGACGTGCCCGGCATCGGAAAAACCAAGCTCGCCAAAAGCCTGGCGCGCTCCCTGGGCTGCAGCTTTCAGCGCATCCAGTTCACGCCGGACCTGCTGCCGTCAGACATCACCGGCGTCAGCGTGTACAACCAAAAGACTGCCGAGTTCGAGTTTCGCCCCGGCCCGATCCTGGCTCAGGTCGTCCTTGCCGACGAGATCAACCGGGCAGGCCCGCGGACGCAGTCGGCATTACTCGAGGCCATGGAAGAGCGACAGGTGACTGTTGACGGCATCACTCGCCCCTTGCCCAGACCCTTTCTGGTGCTGGCCACCCAGAACCCCGTTGAACTCGAGGGCACCTTCCCGCTACCCGAGGCGCAGGTCGACCGCTTCCTGATGCGCCTATCGCTCGGGTATCCGGAGCGCGAGGAGGAGAGGCAGATCCTGCATCGGTTCCGCCTCGATGACCCCCTCGCGGCACTCGAGCCGGTGGTTACCGGCGCCGAGATCCTGCAGGCGCGCGACGCCTGCCGTCAGGTCTTCGTGCACCCTGCCCTGGAGGACTATTTGCTCGATATTGTCCGGTCATCTCGCTCGCAACCTGCCATAGAACTCGGCATCAGCCCACGCGGTAGCCTGGCCCTGCATCGGGCGGCGCAGGCCCTGGCCGCCGTGCAGGGTCGCATCTATGCCATCCCGGATGACATCAAGTCTCTAGCCTTGCCGATCCTCGCACACCGCATCCTCCTATCGCCCGACGCCCGGTTGCGCGGCCGCCGGCCTGAGGAAGTGCTGAACGCCTTGGTCGAAGAAATCCCCGTGCCCGTTGAGGAAGTCTGGTCCGAGGGCTCGCCGGCATGATCGGCAAAGGCTGGTGGGCCGCGGTTGCCATCCTGCTGGGGATGAGCGCAATCCTCCATCACGACCTGCTCTTCCTGACGGGCCTGCTCCTCGCCCTCATCGGCGCGACCTCTCACCTCTGGACCCGCTACTGCCTGGCCCGGGTCAGCTATGGGCGTCGCCTGGGCACCGCGCGCATCTTTTGGGGCGAAGAGACCGACCTGTTCATCGAAATGACCAACGCCAAGCCGCTGCCTCTGGCCTGGTTGCGCATCGAGGATACCTTTCCCGAAGCTCTGCATCTGATGGGTGGGCGGCTGCGCCCCTACCTGGCCGGCCGGCGGCGTCTGATCCACCTCGTGTCGTTGCGCTGGTACGAGCGGGTCACGCGCCGCTACCGGTTGCGCGGCACACGACGCGGCGTCTGGCGGCTGGGTCCGGCCACGCTGGTCTCGGGGGACGTCTTTGGGCTGGGCGTCAGGCGAGAGAGCGTGGAGACAGTGCAAACGCTCGTCGTCTATCCCAAACACGTGCCCATCACGGCGCTGGGCCTGCCCGCCCAGCACCCGTTCGGTGAGTTCTCCACGCGGCAACGGGTACTGGCCGACCCGCTGCGCCTGATGGGCACGCGCGATTACCGCCCAGGCGACAGCTATCGCTACATCCACTGGAAGGCCACAGCCCGGCAACCGGCGCTGCAGACCAAGGTTTTCGAGCCTTCGGCCTCGCGGCCCCTCGCCATCTTTCTGAACGTCAACACCTACGAACGCATCTACGAGGGCCTGGATCGCGACCTGCAGGAATACGCCATCACTGCAGCCGCCTCCGTCGCCCGCCACGCTCACGAGGCGGGCCATCACGTGGGGCTGTACGTGAACTCGGTAGCCTGGCCCAATGGAGAGCGGGTACGCATCCGCCCGGGCAACCACCCGGAGCAACTGGTGCGCATCTTTGAGGCGCTGGCGGGCGTGGCCGAGTATGGGCGGTGGGGCATCGAGGCGTTGCTGGATGTGGAGGCTCGCCAGTTGCCCTATGGAACCACCCTGGTCGTCATCACGGCAATAGTCAACGATCGTCTGTGCCGCACGTTGGCAGAGCTGCGGCGAAGGGAATACGCCGTGGCGCTGATTGCCCTCGGCGAAGGGCGCCTGGAAACGCCCCTGCCTGGCGTCCGGTACTACTACATCGGGGCCCACGAGGCATGGCATGGACTCGAAACGCTTCACCTTGCCCAGTAGCATACTCTTGCCCATAGCCTTCTCGCTACTGCGCACCTGCTGGCTCTGGCCGAACCTCGAGTGGGTACGCTATTGGCTCGTACCCTCGGCCGGCGGCCCCCTGCTTCCGTGGCCGGTGATGGTCGTGGTCTTTTTGGTCGCCATCGCCACAGCGCTCAACATGCCCACCCAGGAAGATAACCTGCGCCGGAGCCGCTTCGTGGCGGTCACTCTGGGCTTTGCGGCTCTGGCGCTGGTCCTCTGGTTACGGTTCTACGCCGGCGACTACCACCCCTGGGATGTCCGCTGGCTGGCCCGGCTCGCGACCGCTCTGACCCACTGGCACCATGAGCTGCCGGCGCAATGGGTCGTGCTACTCGCAACGGCCTGGCTGTGGCTGCGGGGGCTGCTCGATGGCCGGCAGGAACTGCACACCGACCACGTGCAGCGCGCCCTTGCGGCCGGGGTCGCCGGCTTTGCCGTCGCTTTGGTTCTACTGACGGTAGACGGGCACAGCCTGCCCAGCAGCACCGGGCCGCTGCTGCTCATCTTCTTCGCTGCCGGCATGATCGCTCTGGCCGTCTCCAGCCTGCAACTCGGCCGCGGCGCGGGTCTGGCGCACAGCGATGCCCAGGTCAGTATCAATCGCTACTGGCTGGCCACCGTCGCCGGGGTCGTCATCGCCCTCCTCGGGCTGGGGCTCGCGCTCGGCACCCTGATCGCCCCGCAAACGCTGACGCAGGTGCTCAACCGGCTGGCTGCGGTTTGGAGGCTCCTTGGGCAAGCACTGGGGATGGTCGTGCTGGCCCTCGCCTATGTAGCCTTTTGGCTCCTCAGCCCCCTGATCGCCTGGTTCCAGAGCCTCCCTGCGGAGGGCACCATGCGCGAAGAAACAGGGGCACTACAGAGCATCCAGGAGCAACTGGCCGAACTGGCCGGCGAGCGTGCCCCGGCCGCCGACACCCCTGAGGCCATGCGCTGGTTGGGCCTGGGCGTGATTCTGGTCGCCACCGGCCTGGCCTTTGCCCTGGCCCTTGCGCGCCTGAATCAGCGCCGGCAGGAGGAGACAGCCGAGGTGCGCGAGACCGTCTTCTCCCGTGACCTCTTGGAAGCACAGCTCTCTGAGATGTGGAAAAGCTGGCTGGGGCGCCTACGTCGCCGCAGACCGGCCCCGCGCTTGCCATTCCTCTCCCTGGAGGGCGAGCCGCCCACCCGTCGGGCCATCCGAGCCCTTTACCAGGCGCTACTGGCCATCGCCGCAACGCGCGGCTGCCCGCGATCCCGAGCACAAACGCCTGCCGAATATCGCGATGCACTCCAGGCAACCTTTCCACAGTCCGGCAAGGCTCTGGCGACGATTACCGACGCCTACGGCGAAGCGCGCTATGGACTCTATCCCCCCAGCCCGAGCACAGTCGAGCGCGCCGAGCAGGCCTGGCAACAGATGCAAGGCGACCTGGTGGCCAGAGAAGGCAAGGTGGCGGCATCGGATGCGGGCTCCCCCAAACGTAGCGCTATCTGTACGGATTAACCGCAATACACAAACTGTCAACACTCAAATATACTATTGCTCCGAATCTGTGTTTGTGTTATAATGAACAAGGAACCGTCTATAGGTATGGGTGTTCACGCCTGATAGGGGGGGCCATGGGAAATGGGGCGCAGCGAAGGGGCTCGACCTCGAAACAACCGGCTCGGAAGCCAGCCAACGCGCAGCGCCAGAGTGTACCCCATCCTGCTGTGCGTGCGAGCAGGCGGCCGCGGAAAGACGCGAGAGAGCCGGCCGCCGACGACGTAATAGCTCTCTATCTGAGCGAGATCAGCCGTACCCCCCTCCTCACTGTCGAAGAAGAGAGGTGCCTCGCCAAAGCCATCGAATGCGGCCGCCGAGCCAGCCGGCGCCTGCAGGCCGAGACCGCTGTCGATAGCGTCGAGCAGGACAGGCTTCGGGGCGTTGTCGCTGCTGGCGAGGCCGCCAGGCAGGAACTCATCTCCGCCAACTTTCGCCTCGTCGTCAGTATCGCCAAGCGCTACACGGGCCTGGGTGTCTCGCTCCCGGATCTCATCCAGGAAGGCAATATCGGCCTCATGCGCGCCGTCGAGAGGTTCGACCACCGTCGCGGCCTCAAGCTCAGCACCTATGCCACCTGGTGGATTCGCCAGGCCATCACTCGGGCACTGGCCGAGCAGGGACGCATGATCCGCATCCCCGTTCACACCTGTGAGCACCTCAGCCAGATTGCCCGTGCCACGCGCGACCTGACCCAGGAACTCGGCCGCGAGCCCGAGCTGGCCGAGGTTGCCGCCCGCGTGGGCATGAGCGCGGAAAAGATCCAGACCATGCTGAGCCAGTCGCAACGCCCACTTTCCCTGGATGTGCCGGTGGGCGAAGACCAGGAGGGTCACCTCGGCGATTTTGTGGAGGACGAGAGTACCCAGCTACCCTCCGAGATCACATGGGCACACTTGCTGCGACAGCAGATGGAAGAATCGTTGGCGGCTCTGACCGCCCGCGAAGACCGCGTTCTGCAAATGCGCTACGGCCTGCGTGATGGGCATACGTATACGCTGGATGAGGTCGGAAACCGGTTCGGCCTGACGCGCGAGCGTATCAGGCAGATAGAAGCCCAGGCTTTGGGAAAGCTGCGCCGGCCGGACCGCAGCGGCAAACTACGGGACTATTTGGACTAGCGTCGGCCTTTGGACCGCAACCGTGGAAGCCGGCTGGGCCACCCCGCGGGCGGCAGAGAAGGCTCTAGGCCGGTCCCCGAATTCCCTTGTCCCCGTGCGGCCGCTATGCCCGTATGTGCAACGCAGTGCCCTGCTTGGCCTAGCCCGTCCTTTGGCCTGGGGTTGCCCAGCATAGGGTCACGCCAAAGGCTATGCGACTCCTCTGATGGCCGCCAGTGTCCTGCGCCGCAGCACTGGGCGTTGGGGCGCACTTGAAACGCCCAGTAGAGCCGAATAGTGTCTTCCCTTGCCGCTCGCGCGGCGCGCGGCCGGCTGCGCGTGTAAAACAAAAGGAGCAGAGAGGAAAGAGCACATGTTCACCGACCTAAACGTCGAGCAGTTCCTGGAGGCCCTGGCATCGAAGGAGCCGGTGCCGGGCGGCGGCAGCGGAGCGGCCCTGGCCGGCGCTCTCGGAGCCGCCCTCGTTTCCATGGTCTGCAACCTGACCATCGGTAAGAAGGGTTACGAGTCCGTACAGGAAGAGATGGAGGCCATCCTCGTTCAGAGCGAACGCATCCGGATCGAGCTGCCGCGATTGCTCGAGGCCGATACGCAAGCATACAGCCAGGTCATGGCCGCCTATCGCCTGCCGCGCGCGAGCGACGAAGAGAAGCAGGCGCGAAACGAGGCAATCCAGCAGCGCCTCAAAGAGGCTGCCGAGGTGCCCTTGCGAATTGCCGAGCAGTGCGGGCAAATAGTCGCCCTGGCGCTGCCGGCAGCCCAGATGGGTAACAAGTGGGCAGTCAGCGATGCCGGCGTGGGCGCTCTACTTGGTGAGGCCGCACTGCGCTCGGCCCTGCTCAACGTCCATATCAACCTGGCCAGCATCCACGATGCCGGCTATGTGGCTGCCATGCGGCAGCAAGCCGAAGCGCTCGTGGCCAAGGCTGCCGAGACAAAGACGCAAGTCATGGAGACTGTGAACAAGAGCATCGCGGGCTGAGCACCCTTGCGGCCGTTGGCCCAGGCTCGGAGGAAAGGTATCGACATGACAGCCAAAATTCTCGACGGCAGAGGGCTCGCCAAAGCCATGCGGGCCGAAATGAGCCAGGCGGTAGCCGAGTTCAGGGAAAAGTGGGGCGCCGTACCCGGCCTTGCCGTGGTGCGTGTAGGCGAGGATCCCGCTTCGGTGAGCTATGCCCGGGCCATCGCCAAGGCTTTTGAGGGCGCAGGCATGAGGTTCGCCTTGCACACGCTGCCCGAAGACGCGTCGCAGGAGTCGGTGGCCGAGCTGGTCCGTCGGCTTGGCGCCGATCCGCAAGTGCACGGGATCATGGTTCAGGAGCCCTTGCCCAAAAGTATCGACGGTGCCGCCGTCATCAGCGCCCTATCACCGAACAAGGATGTGGACGGTGTGCACCCGGAGAATGCCGGGCGGTTGCTGCAGGATGCAGGCGAGTACTTTGTGCCGGCCACCCCTGCAGGCGGCATGGAGCTTTTGAAGCGTCACGGCACGGCGATCAAGGGCGCCCGGGCAGTCATCGTGGGGCGCAGCAACATCGTCGGCAAACCGATGGCTTGCCTGCTGCTGCACCAGCATGCTACGGTGACCATCTGCCATTCGCGCACAGTCGACCTGCCTGCCGTCACGCGCGAGGCGGACATCCTCGTGGCCGCAGTTGGCAAGGCCAGGTTGATCACCGGCGACATGATCAAGCCGGGAGCCATCGTGATCGATTTCGGCGTCAACTTTGCCGATGGAGCCATGGTCGGCGATATCGACTGGGAGTCGGCCGTCTCCGTAGCGGGCGCGATTACGCCCGTACCCGGAGGAACCGGCCCCATGACCAACGTAATGCTCATGCGGAACACGCTGCAGGCAGCCGAGCAACTGCTGGCCGAGTCGCGACGATAGCCCGCTGTTGCTTTTTTGACAGCATAGGTTCCGAATGGTACATTACCGTGCGCAACTGGTGGGGAGTGTTGCAGTTCCAGAACTGGAGGAGGCTCAGATGTTCAGCGACATCGAAATCGCCCAAGCAGCCAAGCTTTACCCAATCAAGGATATCGCGGCTGCGATTGGTCTCTCGGAGGATGACCTGGATCTGTACGGCAAGTACAAAGCCAAGGTCCACCTCGACGTCCTCGATCGGCTACAGGACCGCCCTGACGGCAAGTACATCGACGTCACGGCCATCACCCCGACACCACTTGGCGAAGGCAAGACGGTTACAACCATCGGCGCCAGCCAGGGCCTGGGCTACATCGGCAAGAAGGTCATGACCTGCATCCGGCAGCCATCCATGGGGCCGACCTTTGGCATCAAGGGTGGCGCGGCAGGCGGTGGCTATGCTCAGGTCGTGCCGATGGAGGACTTTAACCTGCATCTCACTGGCGACATTCATGCCGTTGGGGTAGCGCACAATCTGCTGGCAGCAGCAATCGACAATCGCATCATGCACGAAGATGCGCTGTCGGATGAAGAGTTCGAGAAGCGTGCCGGCAGCAAAAAGCTGAACATCGATCCCTACTCGATCATGTGGAACCGGGTCGTCGACGTCTCGGACCGTGCCCTGCGCAACATCATCCTCGGTATGGGCGCCAAGAGCGACGGCCGCCCCCGCCAGAGTGGCTACGACATCACTGTAGCCTCCGAGATCATGGCCATTCTCGCCCTCTGCTCGGACCTCAAGGACATTCGCCAGCGCCTGGGCCGCATCATCTTTGGCCTGGATCGGAGTGGCAAGCCCCTGACCGCCGAGGATCTGGGGGTCGCAGGTGCAATGACCGTCCTGATGAAGGACGCCATCATGCCGAACCTGATGCAGACCCTCGAGCACACCCCCGTCTTTGTGCATGCCGGGCCGTTCGCCAACATCGCCCAGGGCAACTCTTCAATCGTCGCTGACCGCATTGCCCTCAAGCTGGCCGACTATGTGGTCACGGAGAGCGGCTTTGGCGCCGACTGCGGCATGGAAAAGTTCCTCGACATCAAGTGCCGAATCTCGGGGCTGCGTCCCAACTGCATCGTCTTGGTCGCCTCAATCCGCGCACTCAAGATGCACGGTGGTGGCCCCAAGGTCGTTGCCGGAAAGCCGCTGGATGTGGCCTACAAGGAGGAGAACCTCGACCTACTGGAGAAGGGCTTGGCCAACCTGACCCAGCACATCGGCAACGCTCGCCTCTTCGGCGTGCCGGTCGTCGTGGCTATCAACAGATTCACCACCGACACCCCCGGCGAGATCGAAATGGTGCAGGAAGCGGCTGTCAAGGCCGGCGCTGAGGGCGCCTTCGTCAGCGACGTGTGGGCCAAGGGTGGCGTAGGCGGCGCCGAACTGGCCGAGGCCATCGTGGCCGCTTGTGACAAGCCAAACGACTTTCACTTCCTCTACCCCGATGACTGGTCGATCAAGCAAAAGATCGAGGCCGTCGCCACCAAGATCTACCATGCGGACGGCGTGGACTATGAGCCGGAAGCCGAGCGCAAGGTCAAGCTCTACACAGAAATGGGCCTGGCACACCTGCCGGTCTGTATGGCCAAGACCCACCTCTCCTTCACCCACGACCCGGCGATCAAGGGCGCGCCGCGTGGCTGGCGCTTACCTATCCGTGATATCCGCGCCAGCGTGGGTGCGGGCTTCCTCTACCCGCTTTGCGGGGCCATGCGCACCATGCCTGGCCTACCCTCAAGGCCGGCCTTTGTGGACGTCGATATCGATCTGGAGAACGGCAGGATTCTGGGCCTCTTCTAGCCCACGCCGCCGTAAGCAGGCGCATCTAACAGGGACTCTGGAGGGGAGCTGACGCTCCCCTCCGCTGAGCAGGGCAAGCGCGGCCGCGCCCATGCGCAAACCAGAGGTCCCCAGCGGTGCACTGCCGGAATCATGCAAAGAGGAGCAATACCGGTATGGAGGAACTGACCCTGACCATTCCCGGCATGTGGGCGGACCATCACGTATTGGCAGTACGCGAGGTCCTCGTCGGGATGGGGATCACAGAGATCATGGCAAGCGCGGCCAACAGCACAGTGCGCCTCGCCTTCGATCCCTCGGCTGTCGGTCAGGATGGAATCCTGCAAGCCCTTGTGGAGGCAGGCTACGATCCTTCTCAGGTTGTGACCTTTCCCCAGCCCCTGGCGAGCAAGGAGCGCGAGTCGGCCTGGTTCGCGGCCGGAGTTCGAATGACGCAGACCAACCGGCTGGATCTAGAGATGTCCGGCGACTTTAGAAAATATTAGACGGGGCGAGGGCCTTTGCCTCCTCCGATCTGCCCGACGGGCAGGGTTATCTTTACTTTCGTTCCGGCCGGCCGCCCGGCGAGCCGGCATCCCATGACGGTTCCGATAGGTATGTCCGCTCTGGGAGCAGCACCATACCCATCAGAACCGGGCTGACGCAGTACTATCGGGAAGGAGTTTTGGCCAATGCCTCCCAAGACCATTGACCCGGCCGCTCAGGCCATGCTGGATAAAGCTGAAGCGGAGGGTACGCCTACGGCCTTTAGCCGCGCGGAAACGGCCAAGCCATGCCCCATCGGCTCGGCAGGTGCCTGCTGCAAGGTCTGCTCGATGGGACCTTGCCGGTTCGTCGGCAAGGCCGCCGAAGAGATGCACGGCGTTTGTGGCGCCGACCTCAGCACCGTGGCAGCGCGCAACTTTGCTCGCCAGGTTGCCGGTGGCGCCTCAGCCCACTCGGATCACGGCCGAGACCTGGCCTTCACCCTGCAGGCGGTAGCCAAGGGCGAGGCCCAGGGGTACACAATCAGAGACCCCCAGAAGCTCATGCAGGTTGCCGGCTATCTGGACATAGCGACTCAGGGACGCCCCATCGAAGACGTGGCCTATGACGTCGGCGTCGCGGCCCTGGCGGCCTTTGGCCAGCAACGTGGGGACATCGTCTACACCAAGCGGGCCACCGCCAAGCGGCAACAGATCTGGCGCGAGCACGGTCTTACACCCCGTGGTGTGGACCGCGAAGTCGTGGAGACTCTTCACCGCACCCACATGGGTGTCGACATGGATGCCGAGCACATTCTCGACCAGGCTATGCGCACTGCCCTGGCCGACGGCTGGGGTGGCTCCATGCTGGCCACGGACCTCTCGGACATTCTGTTCGGCACCCCGGCACCGGTGCAATCGCAGGCCAACCTGGGCGTGCTGAAAGAGGATCAGGTCAACATCATCGTCCACGGGCACGAGCCCACCCTCTCGGAAATGATCGTCGCTGCCAGCCAGGATCCCGAGTTGATCGCCTACGCTCAGGAAAAAGGGGCCAAGGGCATCAACCTGTGCGGCATTTGTTGTACCTCGAACGAAATCCTCATGCGCCACGGCATCCCACCCGCGGGCAACTTTTTGATGCAAGAGCTCGCAGTGATTACGGGCGCAGTCGAGGCGATGATCGTCGATGTCCAATGCATCATGCAGTCGCTGGCTCCCTTGGCAGAACGCTATCATACCAAACTCATCACGACCTCGCCCAAGGCCAAGATCAAGGGTGCCACACACATGCAGTTCAACGAACACAGCGCCCTCGACGATGCCAAGGCGATCGTTCGCCTGGCCATCGACAACTATCCGAACCGAGAGGCGACTTGCGTCCCGCAGATCACCAGCCCGATCGTAGCCGGCTTTTCCCACGAATACCTCAACTATATGCAGGGAGGCCGTTTCCGCGCCTCCTTCCGCCCGCTGAACGATGCTGTGATGGCGGGGCGTATCCGCGGCGCCGCAGGCATCGTGGGCTGCAACAACGCCCGAGTGACCCACGACGAAGCAACAATCAGCCTGGTCAAGTCGCTCATTGCCCAGGACGTCCTGGTCGTGATGACCGGCTGCGCGGCCATCGGCGCCGGCAAGCACGGCTACCTGACGCCCGAGGTCATGGCTGCTGCGGGCCCGGGCCTGCGCGAGGTCTGCGAGGCCATCGGCATCCCGCCGGTGCTGCACCTCGGCTCGTGCGTGGACAACTCGCGCATCCTGACCGTCCTTACGCAGATGGCCCAAGAAGGCGGTCTGGGCGAAGACATCGTAGATCTCCCCGCGGTGGGCATCTGCCCCGAGTGGATGAGCGAAAAGGCCCTGGCCATCGGCACTTACTTTGTGGCCTCTGGCGCCTACGTGCTGTTTGGCGTCAACTCTCCCATCGGCGCCAGCAGCGAGGTGACACGCATCATGTCCGAGGCCTGGGAGGCCAAGGTCGGCGGCAAACTAGAGTTCGTGCCCAACCACGAGGAGATTCTCAGCCGCGCCCTGGCCCACATCGATGCCAAGCGCGAGGCATTGGGCCTGGCGGCCTGGGATCCGAACCGTTTCGGGACCAGTGGCGATACGCCGATCCGCGAGTTCCTGGCCACCGGGCAGCAGGCATCCGAGGATCTGTACCGCGCGCCCAGGATGCCTGGGGCGTAGCACGGGTAAGGAGAGCGACGCATGTCTCGTCATATCGCTACAGCCGCTATCCGCGGGGCGAACCGGATTGTGCAAGAAGCCGACATGATGCTGCAAAAGGCCTTGCAAGAGTTCGGTCCGGACACGCCAGTAGCCTTCACCAACACAGCCTACTATCTACCGACCATCCTGGGCTTCACAGGCATGGAGGTAGCCAAGCTCGGCGACCTGCCGCAGGTCATCGACTATGCCAAGAGCCTGCTGCACCCGGTCCCTGATGAGCGCAACTGGCTGCCCTACCTGGGTGAGACCCTCGACTCCGGCGTAGCCACGCTGTTGGCCGAGGAAGCCATCGAGGGAATCCGGTTCGTGCGTGGCCTCGAACCACAGCCCATCACCTGGGGCGGCCAATACGGGATGAGCACCAGCTTTACCTCACCGGAAGACGCCACCGAGAGCGCCAACGGCTCTCGCCTGAATGGCCCCATCGACGATATCCAGTTGCGCGCCTGGGGCATCCAGTTGGTCGATGGTCGCATGCCCGGCTTTGCCGCTATCGTCGGCGCCGCCCGCAGCAACGAGGCAGCCGTCCAGATCGTGCGGGAGCTGCAAAAACGCAATATCCTCGTTTTCTTGAGCGGCAATGTCAACGGGCGCAGCATCATCCACCAGCTCATGGAAGAAGGCGTCGAAATGGGGTACGATACCTATATCGTCCCCTTTGGCACCGACACGATCTCGGCCATCTATGCTCTCGGTTTCGCCACCCGCTCTGCCCTCACCTTTGGAGGCATGAAGGGCGGGCAATCGCGCGACATCCTGCTCTACAACAAGTACCGCGTCTTTGCCTTCGTCCTGGCTCTGGGTGAGGTCGATGACCTCAAGTATGCCACGGCGGCCGGCGCCATCAACTATGGTTTCCCGACGATTGCCGACACGGTCATCCCGCAAATCACGCCAACCGGTATCACCCGCTACGAGCACGTTGTCAGCATGCCCTGGGATGACATCCCCGGCGAAACGGATACCGACCGTGCTCGCCGCTTTGTGCAGCGAGCCATCGAGGTGCGCGGCGTCAAGGTCAAGATCACCGAAGTGCCTATCCCTGTGCCCTACGGCAGCGCCTTCGAGGGTGAGCGCGTGCGCAAGCAGGACATGCGGGTCGAGTTCGGCGGCAAGAACGCCCGCTGCTTCGAGTATCTGCGCATGGCCGACCTCGATGCTGTGGAGGATGGCAAGGTGACGGTCGTCGGGCCGTCCTTCGAGGATGTGCCTGTGGGCGGCGCGATGGATATGGGTATCGTCATCGAAGTCGCCGGTCGCAAGATGCAGGAGGACTTTGAGCCTGTCCTCGAGCGCCAGGTGCACTATTTCGTCAACGGCGCTTCGGGTATCCAGCACATCGGCCAGCGCGATATCGCCTGGATACGCATCAGCAAGGCTGCGGCCGAAAAGGGATTCTCCCTTGAGCATTTCGGCCGGATCCTGTATGCTCGCTTCATGGCGGACTTTGGAGCCATCGTAGACAAGTTGCAGGTCACCATCTACACGGACCCGGCCAAGGTCGAGGAGTGGCTGGCCAAGGCGCGCGAGGCCTACACCCAGCGCAACGTCCGCCTGGCCGACATGACCGACGAGTCGGTAGACGAGTTCTACTCGTGCACCCTCTGCCAGAGCTTTGCGCCGAACCATGTATGCGTCGTTTCGCCCGAGCGCCTCGGCCTCTGCGGAGCGTACAACTGGCTGGACTGCAAAGCATCGCATCAGATCAACGCGACCGGACCCAACCAGCCTATCCGCAAGGGCGTATGCCTCGACCCGAACTATGGGGTGTTCGACGGCATCAACCAGTTCGTCTACCAGAACTCGCATCAGACGGTCGAACAGGTGACCATGTACTCGATCGTCCAGGATCCCATGACGGCCTGCGGCTGCTTTGAGTGCATCGCCATGCTGATTCCCGAGGCCAACGGCATTATGGTCGTCTCCCGAGAGGACCCCAGCATGACACCGGCAGGCATGACCTTCTCGACCCTCGCAGGTATGGCGGGCGGCGGGCTGCAAACGCCGGGAGTCATGGGCATCGGCAAGTACTACCTGGTCAGCAACAAGTTCATCTCCGCGGACGGCGGCTTCAAGCGCGTCGTCTGGATGTCCAGCTTCCTCAAGGAATCGATGGCTGAGGAACTCAGGGCGGTCGCCGAGCGCGAAGGTGACCCCGACCTGCTCGATAAGATTGCCGACGAGCGCTCAGCCACGACGGTCGAAGAGCTCTTGCCTTTCCTCGAGGAGAAAGGACATCCGGCGCTGACCATGGACCCGCTGTTCTAGCATACACACAGAGAAGGAGTACAGCTCCATGCCAGTGACGGTCACAATCCCCAAAGAGAAGTGGACTGGCCACGTCCGCGAGGTCACTCTCGGCGCGACCAGCGAGGCGGGTGGAACGCGGAAGAAGAGCGTCGTGGTCGGCGGCGATACGACGCTGCCCTTCCTGCACTTTGAGGGCGCAACCCCGCACCGGCCGGCTATCGCGGTCGAAATCCAGGATCGCTATCCCACCGACTGGTCGCCACTCCTCCTGGAAGCCTGGGGCGACGCCGCCAAGGATCCGGCAACCTGGGCACAAAAGGCCGAGAGCCTCGGAGCGGACATCATCGCCCTCTCACTCAAGAGCGCCTCACCCGAAGGCGAGAACACCGGGGCTACCGAAGCTGCGGCTACCGTGCAAGCCGTGCTCCAGGCTACCGGGCTCCCCCTGATCGTCTACGGGCCGGGTCAGGCCGAGAAGGATAACGAGGTGCTCGTCGCCGCTGCCGAGGCGGCCAAGGGCGAGCGCATCGCCCTCGGCAACTGCGAAGACAAGAACTATCGCACCATCGTCGCCGCAGCGCTGGCCCACGGCCAGTTGGTCGTGGCCAGGAGCCCCATCGATGTTAACCTGGCAAAGCAACTGAATATTCTCATCAGCGACATGCGCCTGGATATGGACCGCATTTTGATGGATCCAACCACAGGTGCCCTGGGCTACGGTCTCGAGTATACGTATAGCGTAATGGAGCGCCTGCGGCTGGCTGCGCTGACCGGCGACGGCATGACGCAGCAGCCGATGATCTGCACCGTCGGCGAGGAGGCCTGGCGCACCAAAGAGGCCAAGGTCAACACCGGCGTGCCCGCCGCCTGGGGAGACTGGCAAGAGCGTTCCATCCTTTGGGAGGTACTGACAGCCACATCGTTGCTCGAAGCGGGCGCCAGCATCGTCGTCCTGCGGCATCCGGAGAGCATTGCCCGGATTGCCGAGACCATCGACCGGCTCATGGCATAGAACGAAGGAGACCAGAGTAATGGCACTGAGCGGCCTGGAAATCTATAAACTGCTCCCTCGGACGAACTGCAAAAAGTGCGGCCAGCCGACTTGCCTGGCCTTCGCCATGAAGCTGGCCGCCAAGCAGGCCGAGTTGAGCGCTTGCCCCGATGTCAGTGAGGAGTCCAAGGCCAAGCTGGCCGCGGCTTCCGCGCCGCCGATCCGGCTTGTTACAGTCGCCGGAGGCGAGCGCAAGGTGGAGGCCGGCAACGAGACGGTGCTCTTCCGCCACGAGAAGACCTTTTTCCACGAGCCCGGCCTCTTTGTCCGCATTCGCGATACTCAGAGTCCCGACGAGATACGGGACATCGCCACCCAGGTGGCGGAATACAGCATAGAGCGCGTGGGCATCCAGCTCAGCGTCGACGGGTTGGCCATTGAGAACGCCTCGGGCCAGGCCGAGCCCTTTGCGGCAGCCGTAGCCCAAGCGCGATCTGCCGGCGACCTGCCGCTGATCCTCATCAGCGACGATCCGGCAGCCATGAAGGCGGCCCTGGCCAAGGCCGAGGGCCTCACCCCCCTGGTCTATGCGGCAAGCGAGGCCAACTGGCAAGAGATGGCCGGCGTTGCCGCGGCGGCCAAGGCACCGCTGGCGGTGCGCGGTACGGGCGACCTGAGCCAACTGGCCACACTGGCCGAGAATGTCAAGGGCGCCGGCGTGGAGGACATCGTCCTTGACCCGGGCACTCGCAGCCTCTCGGCGGCGCTTGCTGCCCAGACCCAACTGCGGCGGCTGGCCCTAAAGCAGAACCTGCGCGCTGTGGGTTACCCGCTGATCGTCTTTGCCGGTGATGGCGCAGATACGGCGGCCGCTGAAGCTGTAGCGGCAGCGCAGGCCATCGCCAAGTATGCCGGGTTCATCGTGCTTGATCGCTTCTCACCGGCCCAGGTCTACCCGCTATTGGCCCTGCGGCAAAATATCTACACCGACCCGCAGCGACCGATCCAGGTGAGCCCGGGTCTGTACGAGATCAACAATCCCAAGCCGGAGTCGCCGCTCCTGGTCACAACCAACTTTTCGCTGACCTACTTTAGTGTGGCCGGCGAAGTGGAGGGTGCGGGGCTCCCGGCATGGCTTTTGATCGTAGATGCCGAGGGCATGTCCGTCCTGACGGCCTGGGCGGCAGGCAAGTTCGATGCCGAGCGTATCGCCAAAGCGGTCAAGTCGTCGGGCATTGCCTCCAAGTTAAGCCACCAAAGCCTTGTGCTCCCCGGCTTTGTCTCTTCGCTTTCCGGTGAAGTCGAGGAAGAACTGCCGGGCTGGGAGATTCGCGTCGGGCCACGGGAAGCCATCGACCTTCCGGCCTATCTGCGGGCGAACGCTTAGCAGTGCTTTACAGAGGCTCTGACAGGTAAGCCTGGCCCCGGGCGGCGCCATGGCTACTGTCGGTATCTGTGACGCAGCACCAGGACGTGTTCCCAACCCAGCCGAGCGGCTCCCACGCCGCCGATCCCTCGGATGCGGCGGCCCTTCGAGGCTCTTGCCTCGCTGTGCGGCTTGCAGGCCAAACCCTTAGCGGCGTGGGAGCCGCTCGGCTAGTAGTGCACCGCAGAGATGCTGATGAGCGCGACTTGCCTCATGCGGCGCCACGTTACTCATCAGAACCTGTGCGGCGCAGCGCTAGTATGCAAACGCAACCTGGGGTGGCGCAGTTCGCCGCCCCCTCATCACGGGCTCAGCTCTGCTGCCAGCCCACTGTAGAAAGGGCCATCATCGTGTTAAAGTTCGTCAGTAGCTACCTGGCCCTTAGCTACCTGGCATTCGCTACCCTGGGAATCGTGGGGGTCTTGCAGCTACTCGCTGCCCGGCAGTCATTCGTCGGGCTGGCCCTTTTTGACTATCGGCGAATGACCGTCTGGCACCACGCTGTGGGCCCTGCGCTGGTTGTGTTGGCCTATGCCTGGTTCTTTGGCACTCGCCGTGAGATCCTGACCCCGGGGCCGGCGGGCACCGAGTTGGTCATCCTGTTCGGCGGGGGGGTGCTCCTAGCCCTCGCCCTGACTCTGGCCGGGGCAAGCTTGCTCCGCCCCTACCGGCAGGAGGCATCGCCCCTTCCGAGCGAGATCGAGGCGCAGAGTGTCGAGCTGAGCCAGGGCCAGATGGGCACGCTGTACTCGGGCGGAGCCGGCAGCCTAGGCAAGGAATGCCCCGGCATCTGCCTGATCCCAGACCCAGCTATGCGCGAGGATCAACTGGGCATGCTGACGGCGGCGCTAGTCGGCAGCGGGATGGTCGTCCTGGTGCCAAAGTGGGAGTCCCGGCTGCAGAGATACCCCGACGCCATGGTGCTATCGCCGCTTTCGCTGAGCTATCTCAGCCAGCACCCGCTTGTTGATAGCAACCGGCTGGCGATTGTCGGTGCCGGCCTCGGGGGAGATTTGGCGCTGCGCGCTGCCTCGGCCGACCGCAAGGTAGCCGCTGCCGTCGCGCTCAGCCCGCTGCTCTCCGAGCGGAACGCCTTGCCTAGCCTCGGCCTGCTCCGCGAGATGACCTACGCCGAAGCCATCACCTGGTGTCTGGGTGGCCGTCGCCGACCACTGGCACGCGAGATCGATGCGGCAGCAGCCCTTGCTCAGGGTTCACATCCGCCGGCGCTCATCGTCTTTGGCGGCCACGATGCGCTGCTGTCGCCGCTCCACGTGTCGGCCCAGATGGACAGCACCCGCGTCGACGTGCGCACTGTCCCCCGTGAGGGGCACTGGTCTCTCGTTTCCAGTCCGGGGGCTGCAGAGACCGTAGCACAATGGCTTACGGAGAAGCTCAATGAGTGTTGATTGGGCTCTGTTCCAAATGCTGAACGGGCTGGCCGGGCGCTGGCCCGCATTCGACCGCCTAATCCAGTTCCTGATGAACGACTATGCGCTGACTACAGCCCTCTCGGCATTGCTCGTCGTGCTGTGGCTGCGCGGCCGCACGCCCAAAGAGCGCGAGGCCGACCAGCGCGCCGTCGTCTATACCATCGTAGCACTGCTCGTTTCGTCGGTGCTGCTCAAAGGGTTGAACCTCTTGTTCTTCCGGCTACGTCCCTTTACCGAGCACGAGGTCAACCTGCTTTTCTACTACCCTTCCGACTCGTCACTGCCCAGCAACTCGGCGACGGTTGGGTTCGTCTTTGCCATCGGGGCGCTTGAGCGTAGCCGCGGCCTGGGCATCCTGGGCATCTGCCTGGCCGGCATTCTGGGCCTGGCGCGCGTGATTGGCGGCGTACACTATCCGCTGGACATTGTGGCCGGGGCGCTCCTGGGAACGGGCACCGTCTTGCTGGTCTGGCGCCTCGGTCGCTTTCTGGATCCCCTGGTCCGTGGAGTCCGCGCCGTGGCCAGGCTGCTGTTCCTTGCTTAGAGAGGATATCGATGTACCAGATCCGGTTCGAGCCCGGGGGTGAGGGGGTACAGGTGCCGCCGGGAACGCTCCTGAGCGATGCCATAGCCCAAGCGGGCGTGCACTTAAACCTGCCCTGCGGCGGCCAGGGCCGCTGCGGACGCTGCCGCGTCATTATCCGTCAGGGGACGGTCAGGCGCCGCCCCGAGGCGCAACTGACGCCGGAAGAAATCGCCGAGGGCTATGCTCTGGCCTGCCAGGCATTCGTCGAGAGTGACCTGGTGGTGGCCATCCCACCGCAGGAGGTCGTTGCTCACGCTGTTGCCGGCGAAAAGGCGGCTGCAGGCAGCACCATGCCCGAGGAAGTCAGCGATTGGCGCACAGATCCCTGGATCGACATCTTGCCCGTCAACGTGCAACCGCCGAGCCTGGAGGATAACACCAACGACCTGGATCGCCTCCAGCGCGACCTGAACCTCGCCCACGGTATCGAACACCTGGACGTCGGCCTGCCGGTCCTGCAGTCGCTGGGCCAGGCCATGCGTGCTGCCGCTTGGGAGGTTGACGCTCTTCTGGAGCGGGGCCCCTCGATTAGCGAGAACGCCGCTCCTCGCCTGCTGGATGTGGTCCGGCAGGGCAGTGCCCGGCTGTTCGGCGCAGCGGTGGACATCGGCACAACCTCCAACGTCGTCTACCTCATAGACATGCAGAGCGGGCAGATCGTGGACTCGGCCTCGACCTTTAACGGCCAGATCGGTTGCGGCGAGGACGTCATCTCGCGCATCATCTATGCCCGGCGCAACGATGGCCTGGCACAACTCCAAAAGCTGGCCATCGACACGATCAACGGTCTGCTCGATGAGGTCACCGCACGCAATGGGGTCAACCCGCGCCAGGTGGTGCGCCTCTGCGTAGCCGGCAACCCGACGATGATCCACCTCTTCCTGGGGATCGATCCGCAGCATATTCGGCTCGAGCCGTACATACCCACCGCCAATCACGTCCCGCCGGTACGTGCTCGCGAGCTGGGCCTGGGCGTCAACCCCGAGGCCCAGGTAGACTGCCTGCCTGGGGTTGGCGCTTACGTGGGGGCAGACATCACCGCCGGAGTGCTTAGCTCCGGCATGTACCGCAGCCAGAAGCTGACCCTGTTCATCGATGTCGGCACTAATGGAGAGATGGTCCTGGGGAACGCGGATTGGCTCATCTCCTGCGCCTGCTCGGCAGGGCCGGCGTTTGAGGGCGCCGGCGTGCGTTCGGGCATGCGCGCCGTGCCGGGCGCCATCGACGAGGTATGGATTCATCCCCAAACCGGCGAGCCCACCTGGCGCACCGTCGGCAATCGGCCGGCTAAAGGCATCTGCGGCTCGGGGATGATCTCCCTGCTCGCTGAGATGCTCGTCACCGGCATCATCGACAAGAGCGGGCGCCTGAACCGCAGCCTGGGCACGCCCCGCCTGCGCAGTGGCCCCCACGGCCCCGAGTATCTGATCGCGCCGGCGGACCCGGCTGACGGCGTGCCGGAAGATGTAGTCATCACCGAGGTCGATGTCGCCAACCTGATCCGCGCCAAGGCGGCTATCTATGCCGGGTTCACCGTCCTGGCCGGCAGCGTCGGCATCGATATGGCCGATGTCGAAGAGGTGCTCATCGGCGGGTCCTTCGGCAAGTATATCAACGTCGAAAAAGCCATCGTTATCGGACTGCTGCCCGACATGCCCTGGGACCGCATCCGCTATCTCGGGAACACATCAGCCCGCGGGGCCTACCAGGCCCTCCTCTCGCGCACACTCAGGGGCGAGGCCGCCGAGATCGCCCGGCGCATGACCTATCTGGAACTCTCGGCAGACAACAGCTTTATGGAGGCGTTCACCTCGGCGCTGTTCCTGCCGCACACCAACGAAGCGGCCTTCCCATCCGTCGCGCGATTGTTGAGGCAGCAAGCTGGGGCGAGAGGCTGAGCAGGATGGAGAATCGGAGGAGCCACCAGGACGCAAAGGCGTCAAGGAAGAGTGAGTACCGGCCTTTGGGCACTTGCGCCTGGGTGGCATGTCGTACTTTGAATACTGGAAAGGTACAAGGCAAGCAGTGACGATTACCATCGCCGTAGCCGGCAAGGGAGGAACCGGCAAGACAACCTTCTGTGCACTGGCCATCAAGCACCTGCTGGCCACCGGCCGTGCGCCGATCCTGGCCATCGACGGGGACCCCTCATCGAACCTGAACCTGGCCCTGGGCCTTCCCCTCGAGGAGACCATCGGGCGCATTCGTGAGGATGCACGCGACCAGGTAACCGGCAGCGGCCTCCTGGACGGCATGTCCAAACCGGAGTACTTTGCCTACAAGGTCAACGAGTGCCTGGTAGAAGGGGAGAATATCGACCTCCTGGCCATGGGCCGCCCCGAAGGCCCCACCTGCTACTGTGCGGCCAACAACATGCTGCGCACGAGCATTGACCGGCTTGGCGACAACTATCCCTTTGTCGTAATCGACAACGAAGCGGGCATGGAGCACATCAGCCGCCAAACAACCCGCAGCGTGGACCATCTCTTCATCGTATCGGACCCCACAGTCCGTGGTCTTGGTGCCGCTCGGCACATCGTCAGCCTCATTGCCGAGCTGGGCACGCGCATCGAGCATAGCTATCTCGTCATCAATCGTGTAACCGGAAGCCTGCCGCCCCAGTTCATGGAGACCGTGCGGGGCCTCGGTGTCCCGCTTGCCGGCATCGTGCCTGCAGACCCGGCAATCGCCGAACTGGACGTAGAGGGCCGGCCGCTAGTCGAGCTGAGTGATCAGAGTGCCGCCTACCAGACAATCGTCGAGATACTGGAGAGGACCATAGCGAGCTAGAGGAAGGGGAAGCCATGTACATCATCGGAGAGAATATCCACATCATCGCCCCACGCGTAAAGCAAGCCATTGCCGAGCGCGACACCAAGGCGATCCAGGAGATGGCTCTGGCGCAGGTGCAGGCCGGCGCCCAGGCCGTAGACCTAAACATCGGCCCGCAGCGCAAAGCGGGTGTCGAGATCATGGAGTGGGCGGTCGATGCTGTCCAGGCCGTGTGCGACACCACGCTATCGCTGGATACGACGAACCTGGCGGCCATCGAGGCCGGACTCAAGCGCGCCAAGGCGCCGGCCTTTATCAACTCGGTATCGGCCGAGGAGGAACGCCTGGAAACGGTACCCGTCGTCGCCGCCCAATACGGGGCGCGGCTCATTGCCCTCACTATGGCTAAGGAAGGCATCCCCGTGGAGGCCGAGCGCCGCGTAGAGCTGGCCATGGAAAAGCTCATCCCGCGAGCCATGGAGCTGGGCATCCCCATGGAGAACCTCTACATCGACCCCCTGGTCCTCACGGTGGCCGGCACCCAGGAGTATGTGCCAAACGCCATCGAGGCCATTCGCATGTTCAAGCAGATCATGGACCCGGCACCGATGACCGTAGTCGGGCTCTCCAACGTCTCTAACAGCGTCCCGGCCGAGAACCGCAGCCTCATCAACCGCACCTACCTGGTGATGCTCATGGCCGCCGGGCTCGATGCAGCCATCGCCGACCCTCTGGACGAGGCGCAGAACGAGGTCATCCGCATCATCGAGAACCGGGACGATTCCACACCTGTAGGCCGGCTCTTACTGCACCTGTATGACACCGTCGCAGCAATGGAAGAGTTTGATCCGTCCGTCGTGGACATGAGCGACCCAGAGCAGGTGGCCATCTACAAGACCATCCGCATCCTGAAGAACGAAACGATCTACGCCCACTCGTATCTCAGGACTTAGAGGGGAACGGCATGAACAAGATCGAACGCGTACGGGCGGCACTGCGCTCGGAGCCGGTAGACCGTGTTCCGGCCAGCTTCTGGTTTCACTTCCCGCCCGAGCAGCGCGCCGGCCGGGCGATGGCCCAGGCGCACCTGGACTACTACCGCGCCGCCGACCCCGACTTTCTGAAGGTGATGGATGACAACGGCTATGCCCTCACCGGCGTAGAGGCCATTCGCACCGTGGCAGACTGGCGCAAGCTGCGCCCGGCGCCGCTCGCGTCCGGGCCGTACCAGGGTCAACTGGACGGCCTGCGCCGTATCGCCGACGCTATCGGTGGCGAGGCACTGCTAATAACGACCATCTTTAACCCGTACGCGACCGGCAAGCACATCAGCAACGGCCTGGTCACTGAGCACCTCAAAGCTGACCCCGAAGCCGTTTCCGCCGGCCTGGCTACCATCGCCGAAAGCCTGGCCGAGTATGCCCGTGCATGCATCGAGGCGGGCGCCGCAGGCATCTACTTCTCCGCCCAGGGTAGCGAGCGAGACCGCTTCACCGATGAGGAGTTTGAGCGTTACGTCAAACCCCACGACCTGATGGTGCTCTGCGCCACAGCACAGACCAGTGCCGAGTTCAACCTCCTGCACATCTGCGGGGCCAACGTCCGGCTCGCGGCCTATGCTCCCTACCCTGCCCATGCTGTGAACTGGGCGCCGCAACTGGGGAATCCCAGCCTGTCGGAGGGGCGAACCCTGCTTGGCCGCCCCATCGTCGGAGGCGTGGACCAGCGAGGGCCGATCGTAGACGGAACGCCCGAGGAAATCGCAGCCGAGGTGCAGGCCGCCATCGCCGAGGCCGGGCGGGTCGGTTTTATGCTCGGAGCGGGCTGTACGGTGCCCTCGGACATACCTGTAAAGAACCTGGTCATCGCCCGCGAGGCCGTCGTCAGGTAGGTCTCTACCCACGCCGCTGCGGTGGATATCAGCCGCCGGGTGCCAAGGCATCCGGCGGCTGCGTCCTTTCATCAACCCGCAGGTAGGCGCAATAGGCCTCCTAGACCGCCCGCCGCAACCTGGATCCGGCCGTCATCTGCGGCAACAACGAGACCTATAGCATGGCCGGCGGCCAGGTAACGCCAACCACCCCTGCCGGGGTGCGCACAGCCACCACGCCGCAGGGGAACCGCCCAGTGACGGACTGCAGGATATCCATAACCGGCGACATGCGCCTCAGGGGGCAGCGCGGCCAGTCTCTTATCCGGGCTGCGGACCTGCCGCAGCTTCAATGAGGCGAGCACAGGCGACGCTCACGGGGATCCAAAGCGGGGCTCTAGTCCAGCAAGCCCCGCCGTTCGAGCCTGGCCCTGAAAGCAGCCCGCCTCTCCTCATCCAGCGGGCCCAGGGCCTCCGCCACCAGTCTCTCCAGGTCCACATCCTGCAGCTCGGGATCAGCCTGAATCTGGTCCCAGAGGGCTTCGACATCCTGCCGCAGGGCAGCCACCACGTAGGCCAGGCCCGCAAGCCGGGCCGCCCGCTCCTTAGGGGGGCCTTCGGCTTCCTGGTAGCTCTGCCATAGCCGCTCAACCAGGCTCAAGACCTCGCCCTGGAACTCGATCCGACCCATCTCGTCCAGCATATCCACCTTCTTTCTGGCACGGAACTGCTGGGAACCGGCTACTGCAACGCTAGTGCTGCAACACACAGGATTTGGACACCATGGCGTCACTTGGAACCAGGCTTATCTGTCAGATTCTTTGCACCACTAGCGGAGGGCCTCGGTCGCCTTCGCTCGTAGCAGCGCCCCCGCCACGAGCCCGCCCAGCACAGCGACATCCTCAATAGGCAGATAGTGACGCATGGAGGCATCGAATAGCACATTCGCCTCAGCGGGGAATTCGTCGTCTCTGGCGTGCAGGATAGCCGCCACACGCACACGCGGCAGCACCTGGAACATGAAGGATGCATCTCCATAGCTGAGGCGCTGGCCGCCCAACTGCTGGCCGGCAGCCACGAAAGCATGCGGTTTGTCACCAAAGGCAAGGGCAAGAGGGAGGCAGGCGCGTCTGCGGAAGGCCGCATCGTAGACTCGGCCGTCAGCAAGCTCGCGGAAAGCCGCCCAACGGTCAGCCAAGGGCGTACCGTCTGCCGTGATGAGGTAATGCAATATGAGGAGCTGTGTGGCCAGGGGGAGAGCAGAACCCGCATCCTGGGTGTGGACATCACCACTGGCCCAGCATATCTCGACGGGCCGGCCCCAATACATCAACTCGACCGCAGGCTCTTCGGGCCGCTTGCCTACCTGACCGCCACTGCACAAAGCCACTACGTGGGGATCGAGCCGGCCAAGATCGGCCCTGGCCTTGTCCAGAGCGGGCTGATAAGGATTGCGGCGCTGCATGATATGGCCCCCTAATCGCTACCTATATACACCAGACGCGTTCGGCTCTATGGCGAACGGACCTAAGCCAACTTTACACCGAAAGCGATTATATCAGCTTTGCGCTGCTACGACAACAGGCCAGGGGCTGATCTGCCCCCATTATCAGCCGTTCTCACTCGCCATGACTGCAGGGAGGGAATCTGTGCTCCACACGGCGCTACGCGCTCTCATTTGCGCACTCTTGGCCACGCCCGCCATCCTGGCTCCACTCTGGCCGCAGGCGGCGCCGGCCTCGCTCACTCTGACCCCAGCCAGTCAAGAGATAGCCCTGGAGTCGGAAGCTCTGGTGGAAATCCGCATAGAAGGCGCCACGGACCTCTATGGCGTCGAGCTCTATCTGAGCTTTGATCCGGTGATCGTAGAGGTGGTCGATGCAGAGCCTACAACACCGGCCACCATCGAGATCCTGCCGGGGAGCATCCTTGCACCAGGCCGCCCATTCCTGAACCGCGTGGACAACGCCAGCGGCGAAATCCACTACGCGGTCATCGCCGCCGAGCCGCCCGGCTTCTCGGGGAACGGCCTGCTGGCCAGCATCCGCCTGCGCGGCATAGCTCCGGGCACCACGAGCATCACCTGTGAGCATGCCCTGCTGACGGCCGGCGACGCCGCAGTGCTTCCCCACACAACCCGTAATGCCACGGTGACGGTCGGCACCCTCCCCGCCGAACCAACCGCCTCTGCGACGGTGCCACCACCCACAGCCACGCCGACGATGATCTACAAATCGACCGCGGTGCCTACGGCCACCGCCATCCCAACGGCCACGCCGAGTCGCACGCCCACTGCAACCCTGACGCCAACCCCACCCGAGGACTGCGATGACCTGGTGGTCAACGGCGGAATGGAGGCGGACCTGGGCTGGGTCTTGATGTCGCGCGATTACCCGTCAGGTTACTCGACGATGGTTGCTCATAGCGGCAGCCGATCCCTCCGTGTCGGCATCGAGAATTGGTGGGACAACACCCCCTCCTACTCCAACGCCTACCAATGGGTCTACATACCAACCGGCCTCACCTCGGCCACGCTGCGCCTCTGGTACTACGCTCACTCCGGAGACTGGGACGACCAGCAATACATCGTGCTGTACCGTGTGCTGCCCGACGGCACAGAGAAAGCAATCGAGCCCTGGGTGCTTCGCCTCGCCCCAGCCGGCAACGAACAGGCTTGGCGTTATGTCGAATATGACATATCGGCCTATGGGGGCCAGTACCTCAAGCTCTGGGTCGGCTGCTACAACAACGGCAGCGGCGGCATCACGCGCCTGTTCATCGACGACGTCTCGATCCAGGCCTGCCGGTAGCGCCCAGCCCGACCGAACCAAGCGCCTGTAGCGCACTGGGTTTGACACTACCTCAGCCACATGGTAGAGTAACCGTCGGAGAAGGAGTCGCACAGTGCGGAATTGAGGAACGAGTGATGGTGCGAGAAGAGCAAAGCCAAGGCGTCGCCCGTAGTGGTGCCCCCGAGCAGGAACGGAATGCCGCGGCGCCTCAGGATGAACTGCTGATGCGTCTGGCGCCGGGAGAACGTTTTTACAAGTTCTTCATCCTAACCGAGCCGGCCGCCCAACCCGGCCAGCGCGTCGAGCATCGCATCATCGCCAAGGAGCACGCCGACGGCTCGCTGGAGATGGTGAGCTACAACGCCTGGCTAGCCGGCAGGCATTCGGAAAAGCGCGATGTAATCCGCGTTCCCTCGCTCTCCAAGGAGCTGTTTGAGGAGTTGGTCGCACGGGTGCGTGCCCAGAGCGACCTGCCCCCCGAGGCCTTTCAGGAGATCGACCTCAGCCAATGCGCGACTGTGGAAGATCAACTGCGTATGCTCGCCCAAGCCGGTCGGTGAGTCCGAGCCCGCTTCCGGGGTGGAAGCGGGCTGCTGAGCCTCCGAACGGCGCCTCATTACTCGGTTGCAGGCTCGCCGACCTGCGACCTTAGGTACGCCTCAATGAAACCGTCAATGTCCCCGCCCAACACAGCGCCCGTGTTGCCCGTCTCAAAATTGGTGCGCAGGTCCTTCACCATCTGGTATGGGTGCAACACGTAGGAGCGAATCTGATTGCCCCAGCCCGCTGCAACGTGCTCGCCCTTTAGGCGGGCCTGTTCCTCCTCCTGCTTGGAGAGTTCCAGGTCGTAGAGCCTTGCCCGCAGGACGCGCATGGCCATTTCGCGGTTCTGCGCCTGCGAGCGCTCGTTCTGACAGGAAACCACAATGCCCGTGGGCAGGTGCGTGATGCGGATAGCCGTCGAGTTCTTTTGCACGTTCTGGCCGCCATGGCCGGAAGCGCGGAACACGTCGATCCGCAGATCGTCCGAGTTGATCTCCACCTCGATCTCTTCGCCCACATCCGGCACTACCTCGACCAATGCAAACGAAGTGTGCCGGCGATGGGCAGAGTCGTACGGAGACAGACGGACCAGGCGATGCACTCCGCGCTCAGCGCGCAGGTAACCATAGGCATACTGCCCACGAACCTGAACGGTCACGCTCTTGATCCCTGCCTCTTCGCCCTCGGACTTGTCGAGAATCTCGGACTTGAAGCCCCTGCTCTCAGCCCAACGCAAGTACATGCGCAGGAGCATATCCGCCCAGTCCTGAGATTCGGTGCCACCCGCCCCGGCATGGATCGAGAGCAGGGCATCGTGCTTGTCGTGCGGGCCGGAGAGGAGAAGTTGGAACTCGCACCCCTCGATCTCAGTCCGGATGGCCTCGACCTCCGCAGCGATCTGTCCGATCAGGGCCGAATCCTCATCGGCATCGACCAGCTCCAAAAGCTCCAGCGCCTCACCGATGCGAGCGGCAAGCCCACGCCAGCGCTCAACGCTGCTCTTTAGCTCGGCCAGGCTCTGCATTGCCTGTTGAGCGATATCGGGCTGGCCCCAGAAATCCGGCGACGCCGACTGTTCCTCGAGCTTGGCAATCTGCTGCTCTTGGCCGGCGACGTCAAAGACGCACCATAATCTGGTTGATGCGTCGCTGCAACTCGCTCAATGTATTGATCAGTTCATCTACCATGATCTCACCTATCCTTTCTTCTCTGTGCCCTGGCATCCCTGCCGCTCATGGTCTCGCGATCAAGCCTCGGTGTGCTCTGGCGCGAACAAGGCATCCACAAAAGCGTCGGGGTCAAACGGTGCCAGGTCATCCAACCGCTCGCCCGTACCGATGAAATAGATCGGCAACCCAAGTTCGCGCGCAATGCTAAAGACGACCCCACCCTTCGCCGAGCTATCTAGCTTGGCGATGACGAGGCCGGTCACACCGACGGCATCGCGAAAGACCCGCGCCTGAGAGAGCCCGTTCTGCCCGGTCGTCGCATCCAACACCAGCAACGTCTCGTGCGGCGCCTGGTGCACCTGCTTGGAGGCGACACCCCTTACCTTTTGCAGTTCGGTCATCAGGTTATGCTTGGTATGGAGGCGGCCCGCGGTATCGATGATCGCCACGTCGGCCCTCCGCGCTTCGGCAGCCTGAATCGTGTCAAAGACAACAGCGCCCGGGTCGGATCCCTGCTGGTGGGCGATTACATCCACCCCCAGGCGCTCGCCCCACACTCGCAACTGGTCTATAGCCGCAGCGCGAAAGGTATCGGCGGCACCCAGGAGCACACTATGCCCCTTCTCCTGATGATAGCGAGTCAGCTTGGCGATGCTGGTAGTCTTGCCAGAGCCGTTGACCCCCACAACCAGCACCACCGAGAGTTGGCGCTCCCCCTCGAGGTACGGGCGCTGATTCTCTGCCAGGATGCGCACCAACTCTTGCCGCAGGAGAGCCTCCACATCGGCTGTCTTGCGCATGGCCCGGCCCTCGGCACGCTGGCGCACATTGCCGACCACCTCGAGGGTCACGTCGATCCCCACATCGGCGAGGATTAGCGACTCTTCCAACTGCTCCCAGAACGCCTCATCAACATCGCCATGGCCGAACAGGCTCGTCGCCAGCCTACCGAAGAACGTCCGGCGTGTTTTGGTCAGGCTCTCCTGAACGCTCTTTGGTCTCCTAAAAAGCACTCTTCTCTTCCCCATTATTGTGATAATGACAATCGTCGACCGCCCATTATACCATGCTCAGAAGGGAGCTACAAGGCGGCTTAACGCAAGGCAAATAGGGCCCAAGGGATGCAACGTGCACCCCTTGGGCCCTATTCAGACAGTACCTACAGCCAGCGAGACCGCCTGCCGCGTACCCAGAGAGTCGCCGTCAGTAACAGCGTCAGTAGTACACTGCTACCCACCGCCCACCAGAACCACGGGTTGCTCCAGATGCGTGGCCGCTGTGGCAGCACATAGACCGGCTGGCGCGTATCTTTCTCCTCCGGCGTGCCATACTCGCTCTCGCCCACGCCAGGGGCGTCCAGCCACTCTTCCCCGCCCGCGGGCGCCGCTTCCTCGGGCCCGGCCTCTGCGCCCGCTACCGCCTCAGGGGCATCAAGTGCCGGGGCGTCCGCCGGCTCGGCCGCTCCGGCGGCGATGGGCTCAGCCGGTGCTCTCTCGCTGGGCTCCGGCCCGCCGCCCCCCATCCCCCGTGGCGCGGAGGTCGCGCGCATGGCCTCCTCTGCTGTGAGTGTCGGTTGCGACGCCGGCTCAGCAGTATCCACCGCATAGGCCTCTGCTTGAGGTGCCGCCGCAGCGACCGAGGGAGGCTCCGGCATCGCCTCCGCCTGCAGCGCGCCGCCTTCCTGTTCCGGCAATGTGGGCGCCTCCGCAACTCCCTCTGCCGGTACGCTCTTGGCCATCTGTCGCGTGGCCAAGTCGGTGCTCACAGCCCACAATGGTGCATGGCCCGGTAGCGCAAGGACGTTGCCCGCCAACGCGACGACCAGCAGCAAAGCAGCCACACCGGTAGCTGCGCGCAACAGACCATAGGTCCACGGCCGCAGCCAGATGGGCAGTGATGGGGCAGGGGCCGTCCGGGGTATAGCGAACGAGCGTGGCGCCCTGAATCGCGGCAATTGCCGCAACAGGGCAATAGTACGCTGCAGGGCCTCCAGGTCCGCCCGGCATGTCTCACACTCGGCCAGATGACCTCTGAGCCGCTCCTGCTCACGCGCAGTCAACTGTCCATCCACATAAGCGGACAGATTGTTCTGGCAGAACCGGTGCTCTGCCTTTCTGCTATGTCGCAGCAATGGAAACATGCCGCTCCCCATCTCTACTAGAAACTCGTGGGTTGATCACCAATGCGGCGGGCGCCTCGGCAGGCGCGCTCACTGCTGGCCGGTCACGCTCCAGCCGGCAGGTAACCCGCGTGCACCTCACCACTTAGACGCCGCTAACCCATCCAGGGTTCCCGTCCACTGGTCAAATAGCTCCGCAATTTGGCACGAGCGCGGTTCAGCCGCGACTTGACCGTGCCCAATGAGACCCCAGTAACTGTAGCAATCTCGTCATAGCTAAAGCCCTCCACGTCAGAAAGCACAAGCGCCAGCCGTTGCGCAACCGGCAGCTTGGCTATGCCTGCCTCCAGAATCTGGGCCAGATCCTGACGCATGACCGCCTCTTCAGGGCTCTCAGCACGATCCGTCAGTGGGGCGGCATAGTCGGGATCCTCGCTCACATCTTCGAGGGACGTCTGGGGGCGCCTTCTCTGGGCGCGCAACTGATCGTAACAGGCATTGGTGACAATGCGCAGCAACCAGGCCTTGAAGGACCCACCGCGGAACGCGGCAAGAGCCCGATAGGCCGAGAGGAATGCATCCTGTGTGGCGTCTGCAGCCGCATCGGGCCGGCCCAGCACCCGGTAGGCCACATTGTAGGCCATGTCCTGGTAGGTGCGGACAAGCACGTTGAAGGCATCGGGGTCCCCTGTGCGAGCCCTGGCAATCAGGGCTTGTTCATCCATGCGTACCAGGCCTTCCTGCCCATCCATGGCTGCCGGGTGAAGAGGGCGCCGCACTTTTGCCGCCGCATCAATCGTTGGGGCAAGGCCGTGCCGGGGCGAACGGTCGCGGCCACTTGACTTGGAGCCCATCTTCGCCTATACTTGCACCGTCACGCGCCGAAGTGGCGGAACGGTATACGCGGCGGTCTCAAAAACCGTTGGAGGCAAACTCCGTGTGGGTTCGAATCCCACCTTCGGCATTCCATTGTATATTAGCATGGCGGTTTCTGACAAACCACGGTACGCCTTTGCAGCCACCAACGACGGCCAGGAGCGGGGCTAGCCCACACAGGGTATAGCCCCCATTCTTTGCCCTCCACTTACGCCGGCCCGGAGGCTCCGTTTCACGGGCCGCCTTATGGTGCCTGGCACAGGCAGGAGGAATGCAATGCCGCTGGTCAGCAGCAAGCTTATCCTTGAGGAAGCGCTGCGCAGTCACTTTGCAGTCGGCGCCTTTAATGCGAACAACATGGAGCAGGTGCAGGCAATCGTCGAGGCTGCACAGGAAGAGCGCGCACCGGTCATCCTGCAGGTCAGCCAGGGCGCTATTCGCTATGCGGGCCTCCAGTTCGCCGCCGGTCTAGTCAAGATTGCAGCCGACATCACCGACATCCCCATCGTCCTCCACCTCGATCACGGCACCGACTTTGAGCAGAACGTCCGCTGCTTGCGCGCGGGCTTTACCTCCCTCATGTACGACGGTTCCAAGCAATCCTTCGAAGACAACGTAGCCGTCACCAGGCGCGTGGTCGAGATCGCCCACCTCGTGGACATCCCTGTGGAGGCCGAGCTGGGCAAGGTGCTCAACGTAGCCGGCAACGTCACCCGGGCCGATGTCGAAGCAGCCATGACCGACCCCGAGGAGGCACGGCACTTTGTCGATCTCACCGGCTGCGATTCGCTCGCGGTCGCTTGCGGCTCCGTACACGCCATGAAGTCCCGTGAGGCAACCCTCGACATTGACCGACTCAAGGCCATCCACGCACGTGTGCCCACCACCCCCCTCGTCCTGCACGGCTCCTCCGGCGTCCGACATGATAGCGTTGTAGAGGCCATTGCCAACGGCATCGCCAAAGTCAACGTAGCGACGACGCTGAACCAGGCCTTTATGGATGGCGTTCGCCGCGCCGCCGCCGAGGATCCGGAGGAATGCGACCCGCGCAAGATACTGGTCTTGGGCCGCGACGCGGTCAAAGAGGCCGCGCGCGAAAAGATACGACTCTTCGGCAGCGCTGGCACCATCAACTCGACCGGTGGCTTTGCCAGCCGCAAGGCCCAGTTCCGCAGTGTGGACCTGGGCGAAGCTGAATAGCTTTTCCCTCATCATCCGTGGCGGGCCCGAATGGGCCTGCCACTATCAAGTGTTAGGAGGTTCTCATGACTCGAATCGGCGTTCTCACTGGTGGCGGGGATGTCCCCGGCCTCAACGCGGCGATCCGTGCGGTTACCCGCCGGAGCCTGGAATATGGCTTTGACGTCTATGGTATCCGCAACGGCTGGGCCGGGCTGGTGGAGAACCAGATGGACCCGCTCAGCATGAAGAGTGTTTCGGGGATCCTGCATGTCGGCGGCACGATGCTCGGCTCGTCGCGCACGAACCCCTTCAAGCGCCCGGAAGACCTGCAGAAGGCGCTTGCTACCATCCGCACAGCGGGCCTGGACGCTATCGTGGCCATCGGCGGCGAAGACACGCTCGGCGTTGCCGAACGTCTCCATCGCGAGCACGGCATCCCCGTTTCCGGCTGCCCCAAGACCATGGACAACGACGTGTGGGGCACCGACTATTGCATCGGCTTTGATACCGCAACGACCACGGTCAGTGATGCGTTGGACAAGCTGCACACGACGGCGAGCGCTCATCACCGCGCGCTGGTCGTAGAGGTCATGGGCCGGCATGCCGGTTGGGTGGCCGTGGTTGGCGGGTTGGCCGGTGGCGCCGACTTTATCGTGATTCCCGAGGTCCCCTGCACTGTCGCCAAGATGTGCGAGCACCTGCGTCGCCGCTATGCCATGGGCAAGCGCTTTAGCATCATCGTCGTGTCCGAGGGCGCGCATCTGGCCGACCTGCCCACTGAAGAAGAACTGGGCGAGACGGATGCCTTTGGGCATGTGCGCCTGGACCGGCGTGGCCTGGCCGAGACGGTGGCCAACGAGGTCGAGCGGCAGACGGGGTTCGAGACTCGGGCCGTCGTTCTCGGTCACCTGCAGCGCGGCGGCTCGCCGACGGTGTTCGACCGCCTGCTGGCTACCCGCGTCGGTGTACGCGCCGCCGACATGATCAAGGAAGGCAAGTACGGCTACATGGCTGCCCTGCAGGGCAACAAGATCGTAGACGTGCCGCTGACCGAGGCCATGTCCAAGATGAAAACGGTGGACCCGGCGCTCTACCAGTTGGCAGAGGTCTTTTACTAGAATAATCCCCGCTACGGAGGATCAGGTTCCCCGTAGCGGTCTCGTGAACACGAAAGGGCTGCCGCGCTGTTGCGTGCGGCAGCCCTTTTTGCTTGCCTCTTGTTGACGGTACTTGCGCGGCGCCACGCTCCCGGAGCACTCGCTGCAATTGGGATTGCGGTGGCGCCGACCGCACAGGTACTGTCATTGAGCGGTCGGGGTAAGCACCAGCCGGCCTTCTTCAGCCTGCCCCACAGCCTCGTGGCCCATGAGCAACGGGTGATAGCGCCCCTCGCGCCAGGGCTCAATCATGTCCGCATAGTGCGGGCTAAGGGGGTTGCCGGATTGCCCCGGCGCATTGATGGCTGCCGAACCGTCAAGGCGACTCAGATCGGCCACCAACCGGTACGTCGGCGCAGCCCCCACCACCATGCGGCTTTCATAGTCGGGCAGAACGTCGTTGATGCAGAGCCTCCCCCCACCGGCACGCATAGCGCCTCGATTCAGCAGAATGGTCAGCGGCCAGCGCTGCCCGAGGGCATGCCGGAAGGTAACGCAGTGCACCCGCCCCCAGTTCCACTCATAGGGCAGATCGCCAAAGCGCCGGCCCAACATATCGGTCCCCTCGACCAGGCTCCTGCTCATGAGCATGTCACGGCTCTCGCGTTCGGCCGTCCGCAGGTCGTCGAGCCAGGCGCTATCGGGGGGCACGCACAGCGCCTCGATGACCTCGCGCCGGCCGCGGTTGGCGTTCAGATAAGCATCCACTAGCTCCGGCCCAAGTTCGTCATCCAGGATATTGTGGGCGAGCCGCCAGTAGAAGGCCTCAAAGATGCCTGCACCTGCGCTCTCACGGTCGTAGGCGCCGTCCCACTGGCGCAGGTAGGGCACGCTTCGCTCTGCTCTCCATCCCTGTGGCTCCAGATCCAGGAGCAGCGGGAGCAGCGGTTGCTCCAAGCCGGCGTTATCGCCGAGCAGCGCCTGCACATCCTCCACCGCCAGCTTGCCGGTGCCGGCCATCTCGGCAATCCGCCCGGCGACCGGCGCACCCGCACCTTCCCAGGACGCAAGGGGCCAACCGTCGGGCGCCAGAACACCGTCAACAGCC
>DAOUGZ010000088.1:0-8148 GCA_034428955.1 Anaerolineae bacterium
TCTGAGTCGCAGAGCGTTGCATGGGCGGCGGAGTGGCTGTATAATGCAATTAATGCGGCCTTGTGGAGGGCCGCTACCCATGCGTTCCGGCCCTGGGCTCGGGCGCTCTGGCAGACGAGGAGGCTCATCATGGAAAAGCGTTTTCGCTCGCTCCGCATCATCGGCACTGTATTCAAGATCCTGGCCTGGATAACACTCGTCCTGGGCGTTATCGGCGGCATCATCATGGTCGTCAGCGGTGTTGCTACCGGGTTTGCCGGTGGGTCGGCGCTTGGGGATAACGCCACCGGGCTGGCGACAATCGCTGGCCTGTTCACCGGCCTGCTGGGTGGCGTGACGGCCATCATCTTCTCCGTGCTCGGTTTTCTCTGCCTGTATGCTTATGGCGACGCGATCTACCTGGCTCTGGCCATCGAGGAGAACACGCGGGAGACGGCATACTACCTCAAGGGCGGGGATACTTTCCGGCAACCCTAACCGCCGGACGTGTTCCCCAACCAGTCGAGGTGGCTCCCATCCTTGCCCGAAGCGTAGTGGAGGGCAGGAATGAGAGGCACCTCGGCCAGCATGCAAACACGGCCTGGGGTAGGGCCACGTTCGGTCGCCAGGCTCCATCCTGCTAATGGGGTGGAGCCTGATGCTTTAACGATGGGCCGGCTGGAGCCCGAGGCGTTGGAGGAAGAGATATGACACTGCATCTACGGCATACGCACCGTTGGGATGTGACGCCGGCGGAGGCTGTGCGGATCCAAGAGCATCTGCGAGGGCTTGTGGTCCGGAGCGACGGTATCGCGCAGGTGCGGGCCGTTGCCGGGCTGGACGTGGGTCTGCGCGGTGAGCAGGCGCGGGCCGCAGCTGTGGTCTTGAGCTACCCGGGACTGGAATTGCTGGAGGAGGTCACTGCCGAGCGGGCCATCGAGTTCCCCTATGTGCCGGGCCTGCTCACCTTTCGAGAGGGGCCAGCGGCGCTTGAGGCGCTGAGCCGTTTGAGGACGCCGTGGGATGTGCTCATCTGTGATGGGCAGGGGTACGCGCATCCAAGAAGGCTGGGGTTGGCCAGCCACCTCGGTGTTCTCTTGGACCGGCCGACTGTAGGCTGTGCCAAGTCGCGCCTGACCGGTACCCATGACGAGCCCTGCCGCACGAAAGGAAGCCAGGCGGCGCTGATGGCGGGTGACGAGATCATCGGCGCTGTGGTGCGCACACGGCAGGATGTCAAGCCGGTCTACGTCTCGGTCGGCCACCGCGTTGATTTACCGAGTGCTGTCCGACTGGTGCTCGGCTGCACAACCCGTTATCGCCTGCCCGAGCCCACGCGCCGGGCGCATCAGGCTGCGAGCGGCAAGCGGCACTAACAACCGGTGTGCTGGTCGCTAAAGCGGTAGACGCCCCAGTGACGCAGAGCCGGCTCTGGCAATCTATGCTTCAACGCCAGCATAGGGCGGCAGTTCAACGTTCCGGCCACGTGGAGAGAAGGAAAGGGGTGCTCTGCCTCTACAAATTTGTAGAGGATTTGCATCACTCTCTCACCGTGGAAGGAAGCTGCCCTGATGGCGTTTGGGGTCTTTGGGCGTCGCGATGTGCCGCCTCGTCTGGCGTTGCTCTTGGTTGCGCTCTTTGTGCTGATGAGCGTGCCGGCTGATGCGGTGCGTGCAGCCCCTGACACTGCCGGCGATGATTCGTGGGCCGGATCGTGGACTGTCCTTGGGCCTGGTGCTGCGGCGCAGGGGGCCATCAGTGGGCTGTCGCCCGCTGCCGGCAGCGTAGGCGTGACGCTGGCTGCCGGCATGGAGAGCGGTTCGCTTACCACGCCGGCGCACGATATGGGGCGTCGCTTCATGGCTCTTGGCGCCGTGTGGGAAGCGGTGTTGCCCGATGGGGCCGGCTTGCGCCTGTCTGTGCGAGTGAGTGAGGACGGCGCCTCCTGGGGGCCGTGGCAGGCGCTGGTGGTCGATGATCTGCTTCCCGAGCCGGGGCGGTTCCATAGCGAGCTCTTGTTTGGTTGGGGACGGTACGTGCAATGCCGCGTCGACCTGGAGCGGGGCACGGCCAGCCTGGCGCCCGCCCTGACGGCGCTGAGACTCGTCGCCATCGACGCCGGCAGCGGGCCTAGCATTGAGGATGCCGGCGCCCCTTCAGTGGGCGCGCCGGAAGGAGCACCAGCCGTGATAACCCGCGCACAGTGGGGTGCCGGTGACTCCGCTTGCTCTCGCTGGCCCCCCGCATATGCACCTGTCTCGCATATTGTCGTCCACCACACGACCGGCAGCAATGCGTTCGCCGAGAGCGACCCCGCCGCTTTTATCCGAGCTATCTATATCTACCACGCCGATTCGCTGGGCTGGGGGGATATCGGCTACAACTATCTGATCGACCGGCAAGGGCGTATCTATGAGGGCCGCTGTGGAGGTACCCGGGTTATCGGAGGCCATGCGGCTCCCTACAACTCGGGCACAATCGGCGTTTCCATCCTGGGCGACTATACCGCGAGCTATGTACCGGCGGCAGCTGTGGCGGGGCTTGAGGCGTTCCTGGCCTGGAAGTGCCAGGCGCACGGGATCAACCCTCAGGGGAGCGGCTGGCTTCGTGATCGTGTTTTCCCCAACATCATGGGGCACCGGGATTGTGGCCAGACGACATGCCCCGGCGACCGCGCCTATGCGCTCTTGCCCCAGTTGCGCAGCCACGTTGCGCTGCGCCTGGCCACCCCGCCTGCGCTGGCGGTGCACAATCCCCGGCCAGACCAATGGGTGGCCGGCGTCTGCCTGGTCGAGTGGGAGGTCAGCCCAGGCACAACACAGGTGACGGTGGCAGTGGACGGCGCTGTGCATGCGACGTTGTCGGGCACGACGACCTCCTGGGCCTGGAACAGCGCATCCCTCTCCGATGGCCGCCATAGTCTGCGGATCGCTGCCCGCAACTCGCTCGGGCAGGCCACTAGTGTCGACGTCTCCGTGCGGGTGGATAACACGCCCCCCAGTGGCACCATGAGCGCGCCAGCAATGACGATCGCGGCCGAGGCGAGCCTCTCCCTGAGCTGTCAGGGTTGCACGAGCATGCAGTTCGGCCGTGGATGGCGCTGGGAGGGGGAGGATCTCCCCGGTCAGACGGGCATTGTGGCGGCTGATCCGGCGGCGTCGAACGGTAGGGCGATGCTGGCGCGCGTGGGCGTGGACGGATGGGGGGCGTGGTATGGCCCTTACTTCTGCGGCTTGCCGGCGCCTGGCGACTATGAGGCTGTTTTCTGGCTGCGCAGTGGGCGCAACGACGTGGCGGCGAACGTCGCAGAGATCGATGTCTCCGATAGCATGGGGCACCGCTTCCTGGCTGGCCCCCGGCCCCTGCCTGCGAATGCTTTCGCGGCGACGGGTGGCTATCAAGCCTTTGTGATGCCTTTCCACTATCCTGATCCCGCCGAAACGTGCCGTGACTGCACGGATGATGGGCTGGAGCTGCGCACCTGGTATCAGCCGGGCGTGGCCAACCTCTGGTTGGACCGGGTGGAGATCATGACTGCGCCCCAGCCCTTTGCGAGTAACGTGCGCTTCCCGCTCCCCGAGGCCGACGGGCGGTATACATTGGAGGTGCGCTTTCAGGATGCCGCCGGGAACCTCTCGCCCCTGTACACCAAGACGGTGACTGTGGACCGCACGGCCCCAGGCTGGGGACAGCCGGGCGCGGCAGGGTTGCCTGTCTCCGACAGTCTGACCGGCCTGGCCGGTAGTAGCGCTTACTCTCTCTCCGATGACGGCATCCACTGGGGTCCCTGGACTCAAATAGCACTTGGCGCCGACGGTCTTGTGCCTGCACAAGCGAACTGGGCCGGGCGTTGTGTGCGGGCCAGGGTCCAGGATGCGGCGGGGAACACCACTTCCAGCCCACCCATTCGCTGGCCGCAGCCGGGCGACCCCGATCCTCAGTATGTGTGGTGGGACTCGTGCGGGGCGCGGGCCTATCTTCCGCATATCATGCGCCAAGCCAGGTGATCCTCACCGAGACTCCAAATCTATGGCCGGGATACGGGGCCAGCCGTTGCGTAGCCTTTGGCAGGCGGCAGGCGCTGTGGTATACTCGCCGCTTGTGTAATGGTTCCTGCTTCCCTGGGCCGGATCCGGCATCTGGAGGGTGAATTGAAACGGTATCGCCTCTCTGTCCCCGCTCGTGTCAACGTCCTCGGAAATCCCTCCGACGGCAACGAGGGTGATTGGTGTACCATCTCCGCCGCTATCGAGTTGCGGGCTGGGGCCTATATCGAGCCCGCGGACACCTTGCAGTTCGACGAGTATCAGCGTTCGCCTGACGGGCATCTGGTTTGTGTTCGCAGCGTAACGGATGCAGACCTCTCCCTGGCGAGAGACGGCCGGGCCGAACTGCAAAAGGCCGCCGTTCGCCGGTTGTTGGCCTTTAGCCCCGAGTTCGCAGCGGCTCTTGAACGGCAGAAGGTGCGCTTAGCCACATGGACGGACGTGCCACGCCAGAGCGGCCTGGGAGGTTCTTCCCTCCTGGTGATGCTCGCCCTCGCGGCTATGCGCCAGGCTTATGACCTGGATCGACGCATCCACAACGACTATGTCCTGGCGGAACTGACGCAGCGCGTGGAGGCCAAAGAGCTGGGGATTACCTGTGGCTATGCGGACCGCTACGTCCCCCTGCTGGGCGGGCTGGCCTACATCGACTATCGCGACAAGCTCTTCCAGCGCCCTATCGACGAGGAGCCCTACTGCACCTACGAGCGGCTCGACGCATTCGTCAATGAGCTGCCACTAGTCGTTTGCAGCACGGGTGTGGCGCGCGATTCCGGCGAGGTGCACGGCGTTATGCGCTCTCGCTACCTCGAAGAGCATGCGGCGCACAGACGGCAGCCCTCGCCGGATGGAGCGCTGCCTTTCATGCTCCGCGTGATGGCCGATGTCGGCTCCACGGCCTGGCGGGGCAAAATCGCCATGCTCCGTGGGGATTGGGCGCGCTTTGGGGCGTTGATGAACGAAAACCATCGCTTGGTGAACGAGATGATGGCCTATTGCGGGCTGAGCGATCAGGGCGTGGCGGCTACCAACAGGCTGATCGAGGTGGCGCTGGACGGCGGGGCGTTGGGCGCCAAGCTGACCGGTGCGGGTGGCGGTGGCTCGGTTTTCGCACTGAGCCAACCGGGCGATGAGCAGCGGATAGTGGACGTGTTCGAGCGCGAGGCGCGCGAACTGGGCCTGAGCGAGGCCAAGATCTTTGTGCCCAAGCTCGCTATGAAGGGGCTGCTGGTTGATGAGGTCAGCTCGCCGGAAGTGGCCTTTGCGCCATGTCTCTAGCACCGCATCAGAGGCCTTGACAGAATCATGATGCCGCTTGTTGCGGCTGTTGTCTCTCAGCATCTGCATGAGGCACCAATAGGAATTGGGGGTAGGTTTGCAGGGAGTCATCCTGGCGGCCGGCAAGGGCTCGCGGTTGCATCCGATCACTCTCAAGCGCTCCAAGGCGATGCTGCCGATCCTGGGCAGGCCCATGGTCGAGCGAGTCATGGAGACCATTTGTGACAACGGCGTACGCGACTTTTTGCTGGTGGTGAGCGCCGAAGACAAGGACATTGTGCGCCACTTTACCGATGAGTGTACCCTCGATGTGGACGTACAGTTTGTCGTCCAGCAGGAGCGTAAGGGGATGGCCGATGCCTTGCGGCAGGCGGCGCCCTATATCCGTGGGGATTTCGTCTTGTCGGCTTGCGACAACCTGACGTCGGCCGCGCATGTTCGCGAGTTGTTGAGCTGTCGCGAGGGACACCCGGGTGCAGGGGCTGTCCTCAGCGTGATGCCCATTCCCGAGGAGGAGATCGGGCGCACGGGGATCGTTGCGGTGGACGATGGTCGGGTGATGCGCATCCTGGAGAAGCCGTCGCGCGCGGAGGCACCCTCGAACATCGCCAGCCTTCCCTTGTATGTCTTCTCGCCGCGTTTGCTGGATTATCTGCCTGACGTCAAGCTCTCGCCGAGGGGCGAGTACGAGCTACAGGACGCCATCCAGGCTCTGATTGACCACGGTAGCGCCGTTTTCCCCGTGTATATCGAGAAGAGGCTCACGGTGACCGGGCCGGCTGACCTGCTGGCGATAAACCGGCATTACCTGGAAGCCGGGCAGGATCAGCCGCAATTGGCGCCATTTACCGTGGGACCCAACACCCACCTGATCACGCCGCTGAGGATTGAGGAGAGCACGGTTATCGGGCGCGATTCGGTTATCGGTCCGCGGGTCTATATCGAACGGGACTGCCGCATTGGCGACGGCGTCGGCCTGCGCGATGCCGTGGTGCTGCGCGGAGCTGTGATCCCCGACGGTACGTCGATCGCCAACGAAGTGGTATCATAGAGGACGTCGCGGGCATGAACGTGTACGGGCGCTACGCCGAGATCTATGACCGGTCTGGCCAGATTGGCTTCAGCCTGCGCATGATCCCCTACCTGCGGCAAGTGCTGGAGAGGCGGGGCGTGCAGGTTGGATCGATGCTGGATCTGGCCTGCGGCACCGGTACCGTAGCTCTGGCTTTTGCCAGTCAGGGTTGGCGGGTATATGGCGTGGACGGCTCGGCGGCGATGCTGGCGCAAGCCCGCCGCAAGGCGGAAGAAGCTGGGCTCACTCTCCTCTTGAGCCAGCAAGATATGCGGAGCTTTCGGCTGCCGGAGCGCGTGGACCTCGTTACCTGCTTGTTTGACAGCCTGAACTACCTGCTGGCCGTCGAGGATCTGCAGCAGACCTTTGCGCGGGTAGCAGCTTGCCTAAAGCCCGGCGGACTCCTTGTGTGCGACATGAACACCATCTTTGCGTTGGAGGAGATCTGGGACCACCACACCTACCTCTCCGAGAACGACGAGATGTCAATCATTATGCAGTCCGAGTACGATGAGGAGTCGCATATTGTGGCGGTCAGGCTGGTCGCTTTTGTGCGGCAGGGCATGCTCTATGAGCGCATTGAGGAGGCCCATCACGAACGCGGCTATCCGGAGCGCACGGTCTCTGCGGCGATGGAGCGCGCCGGCTTAAAGGTGGTCGAGACCTACGAGTGTTTCACTTTCGACCCGCCGGCTTCACGCTCGCCACGCTTGCTATGGCTGGCAACGCCCGCTGTGCAGGAGGATCAGGCCGGGTGAGGGTGCTTGGCCTCCCGGTGGCACTTGCCTATCGACTCAGCCGTCAGCGCCTTATGCGCCTTCCTCTGGACATCGCCATCGCCCTGGCCGGGGCGGGACTGCTGACCTACGCGGGGTTGCAGTTCATGGTGAATAGGCGGTGGCCGGCGTTCTCGTGGATGGGGGTGGGGCTGGCGCTGTGGAGCGTGTTGAGCCTTGCTCTGCGGACGCGGGGATACGTCCTGTTCGAGGAGGAGGTTGCGCAGACGACGGGCGGGCGCGGCCTGACTCCCTTCGGGAAGGTCCCACTGCGAGCGACCGGCGTGTTTGAAGTGGGCGGGCGCCGTGCATTCTACGCGCAAGTCGCCGGTGCGCTCGAGGCGACAGAGCTGGGAGACCGCATTCTGATGGTTCACGTGCAGCCTGTCAGCCTGCTTGGCCTCTTCCGGTCACGAGAGGATGAATCGGGCTGGTGGTACCTCTTCTTCCGGCCCGAAGAGCTCGCCGCTGTGACCCCCGGGCGCCTGTACTTTGGCCGAAAGGCCCGGCCAGCCCTGCGCCTAACACTAGTCGGCGCGCGCCAGTCGTTGGTGCATCTCTCCTTTGATGACTCGGAGACGCGAGACCGGGTAGCGAGTGACCTCTTGCCCCCCACTATGCCATAGCCCCAAGTCGCCCTCTTCACCTCTTCTACAGAGCCGCTACAGACGCACCGGTAGCGATTGCGCGTGACGGTTCTCTCAGGTCAGGATGCCGACGATGCGACGCTTGCCGAAGCCTAGCCGGCACGGCAGAGCTAACCGCGTCTGCCGCAACCTGCGGGGCTGGCAGGTGACATAAAGGCGTCTCCCGGGCGCTCCTGTGGCTCTCTCCGGGTATGGAACAAAAGAGTCGGTAGCCACGGGCGGTTTGGTGCAGCGTGCTGAGGGGGGCATAATGAGCAGAGTGATAAGAGAAGGATTGGGCACATGATACCCCTAGAAAGCAGAGAGAGTAATGGCACGCCTCATGTCTCGGGCGGAGCGCATTGAAAAGA
>DAOUGZ010000089.1:0-17475 GCA_034428955.1 Anaerolineae bacterium
GTCGTGCAGGTTCTCTCGGCCGTCCGGCGAAGGGCTCCAGTTCTGCACACGCGCGCTGGCCGCCTCGATCTCTTCAGGAACGAAGAGGAAGACCATAGGTGCCTCTTCGTAGATGATTTGCTGTGCTTCGTCATAGATCTCGTGGCGCCGCGCCTCGTCGGTCTCGGTCTCACCGGCAACGATCAGTTCGTCGACTCGCGAGTTGCTGTACTGGGAATAGTTGCCGCGGCCATAGCCGGTGCCCTCGGTGAGGGTGTGTGCCTTGGCCTCGAGGTAGCCGACGGGGTCAAAGGCCGAGTCGCCCCAGCTATTGAGGTGGGCCATACGCTCACCAGCCAACAGCCTGGGTTGGAGCACAGCCCACTCCCAGGTACGGACGGTGACGTCAAGGCCGAGGTTGTCGTGCAGTTGCCCGGCGACGGCCTCGGCCATCTCCTTGACGGAGGCCTCCACGTCGATGACAAAGGCAAAGCCGTCTGCATAGCCGGCCTCTTCCAGCAGGGCCTTGGCCTTTTCCACATCCAGCCCATAGGGCTCAAGATCGGGGTTGGCAAAGTTGTTGGCCGGGGAGAGGGGGCCGGCCATGGAAACGCCATAGCCGTCCAGGACCTTCTCCACGATCAGGTCCACATCGATGCCATAGTTCAGGGCCTGGCGCACGCGGGCGTCGTCGAACGGCGGCATGTTGACGTTCAGTTCGAGCAGATGCGGTCGCGTGCCGGTGCAGGATTGGACCTGGAGCGATTCGTCAGCCTCAAGCTGGGGCACTACATAGGCCGGGACGGTGGGGATGATATCCACCTCGCCCGCCTGCAGCGCCGCCATCCGCGAGGAGGCCTCAGGAATGACCCGAAAGATTACGCGGTCGAGCGGGGCCGGGCCCACCGGCGGGAGGTCTTGAGCGCCGCCATAGTAACCGTCGTAGCGCTCGAGGACGAGTTGGTCATCCAGCGTGCCTTCCACAAACTTGAAGGGGCCGGCGCCGATGGGGTGCTCAATAAAGCCCTGGGTGCCGACCTCTTCAAAGTACTCTTTCGGCACAATCTGCTGGTGGACGAGCATCTGCATGAACACCGGCCAGGGCGATTCGAGATGAAAGCGAACGGTCAGATCGTTGACTACCTCTACGCTCTCCAGCGGAGCAATGAGGCCTTTGCGCGCGGCAGTGTGCGGCTCGGGGTAGTCGATGCCCCCTTCGGTGATGATGCGATCAAAGGTAAACTTGACATCCTCGGCCGTGACAGGGTCACCGTTGTGGAAGGTGATGCCCTCTCTCAACTTGAACTCCCAGGTCTGTGCGTCGATCATTTCGGCAGACTCGGCCATCTCGAGGACTATCTCGTTCTCTTTGGTGCGGGTGACGAGGCCATCAAAGATGTTGCGCAAAAAGGTCTCTGTAGGCCGGTCGCGATAGTCGGCCGGGTCCAGGGTGAGGACGGGGCCGACCAGAGCCACGGTGAGGGTTCCGCCACTTTGGAGCCCGGCGGAGGGTTCTGCCGCTTGCCCTGTAGTAGGCTCGGCGGGTTGCTCTGCCGGGGCCCGGGTAGGCTCATCGGCAGGGCTTGAGGTGGGCGCTGCCGGGCTACAAGTCGTCAGCAACAGCGACAGCACCAGCAAGAGGGGTATGGCCAGAAGATGGGGGTGAGAGCGGTACAAGGCTTTCCTCCTTTTGAGTCACGCATATGTGGGTGGCCGTCCGCCTGCAGGCACTGCACCGGTGGCGAGCCCTGGCAGCCAGAGTCGTTGAAGCAGTACCGACAGGCGAGGTTCCTGGGTACACATCACCTCCTTCCGCTGCTTCCGGGCGTACAAAGCGCGCCAGGAAGCGTCGCCGGGAAGCGCGCAACCGCCCAACGCCCAAACGGGCTCGGCCGTTGCACCGGCACCATAGAGATTCAGATAGGCAAACAGAAAAATGGGATTTCCCCTCGCCACAACCGGGTCGTTGCCTGAAGCAAGAGGTTGCGGCCTGGAGAGGACGCGCGTCGGAGAGCGAAACAGCCCGCTGATCCGACAAACAACGTACACTGCGGGGTGGAGCGGAGATGCATCCCTCCAGCCTACGAGGTTAGCTGTCGGGTTCGGGCTGGGACTGCAGCCCTACCGGTGGCTCACCGGATTCACCCCGAGCGCCTCGGCGGCTTGGACCACTCGAAGGCGCATGCTGGTTCCCCCGCTTCTCTTGCGAGAATTCGGCTCCCACAAACGTTACGTTGATATTGTAGACTAGAGATTGTGAGATGTCAAGGAACGAGGGATGATAATCATCGTCCGTCTTTTGTCGCTCACAGTACTCACGCAGTCGGACCCTCCCGCAGGTTCTGCGATCTGTTCTGTTGGCCGAATCGCTGCTTCCGAGGCAGGCCCGCCGTCGCTGCAGCCTCTTGGAACCTGCGGGAGGGTGCCACCGCGTGAGTACTATCACTCAACGACATCTCATCGTAGCGAATCCGGCCCGCAGTCCCCCAGGGGCATCACGCATTGGCAGCTATTGAGACTGGTAGTAGAATAGCGGCATTGCCAACCTGGAGAACCACTGGGCCTGGAGGAAGTACAGGGATGAGTGAGAGACCCCGCGTCGCTTTGCTGCGCTGTAGCAATTACGATGCGCAGCAGGTTGAGGATGCCCTTCGGCGGCTGGTGGACCTGCTGGGCGGGCTGGAGCGCTACGTGCAACCCGGCCAGCGAGTGCTGCTCAAGCCCAACCTGTTGCGCGCCATGCCGCCAGAGGCTGCCGTGGCGACCCATCCAAGTGTGGTGCGGGCGGTGGTGCGCCTGGTGCAGGAGGCGGGGGCCACAGCAGTGATTGCCGATTCGCCTGGGGGGCCGTTTACACCGCTCTTGTTGCGCCGCCTCTACGAGCGGACGGGTATGCGCCGGGTCGCGGAAGAGACGGGGGCGGAGCTGAACTATGACACGGCGACCGTTTGCCTGCCGTACCCCAAAGGGGGGTTGCTCAAGCGGATCGACGTGATGGCCGCGGTGGCCGGCGCCGATGTCGTGATCAACCTGCCCAAATTCAAGACGCACAACCTGACGCGCCTGAGCCTGGCCGTCAAGAACCTCTTTGGGGTTGTCCCTGGGGTAACCAAGGTAGGGTATCACGCCAAGCTGCAGGATGTACGGCTCTTTGCCCAGGGGCTGGTAGACATCGCGCGCTGTGTGCGGCCGGCCCTGACCATCGTGGATGGCGTGGTGGCTATGGACGGCGACGGGCCTTCGGGCGGTGATCCGTTCGCCGGGCAGATCCTCTTGGCGGGGACGGATGTGCTGGCCGTGGATGTGGTGGCCATGTCGCTGGTGGGGTGGGACCCGCCGACGATGCCTACGATTCGCGTGGCGATGGAGCAGGGGTTGACCGGTGGGCGCCTCGAAGACATCGACCTGTACGGCGACCCGCCGGAGGCGTTGCGCCTGGTGGGCTTTCGGCCGGGGAGCGCCGCAACGGTGGACCCCGGCCTCGTGCCGCGCCGCCTGCTGCCCAGGCTCAAGTCTCGCCTGAGGCTGCGCTCCGTTCACGGGCAGTCGTCGCCGGAAGCGCTCGACGTGGGGACGGTGCCCTCGGCCCTGCGCGGCTGGGTCACGCGGCAGCTCGTCGTGACGCCACGGGCAGGGGAGCGTTGCACGGGCTGCGGGCAGTGTGTGGACCTGTGCCCAGTGGGGGCTATCCGCGTTTCCGGCGGCAAGGCACAGATGGATGCCCGGCGCTGCATCCGCTGCTACTGCTGCCACGAACTGTGCCCCAGCCTGGCCGTGGAACTCGGGCGGCCGCCGCTGGGGCGCCTGCTCTTCGGCGCCTGAGCCTGCTTTCCACACCGGCTAGGGTAGAGGCGCCTGTGTTGACCGACGGTAACAGGGCCACGGCAGACGCCCTTTGCGTCTGTTGTGGTAAACCCGTTTTCCTGCATGCCGGATGGGGGCGTGGCACGCTTTTTGCTGGGATTACCCTCGTGATTACCAACTTTCCAGGGCAGTGACCACCGGGCGGCCGGTTTGCCGCCGTTCCCCATCCGGGGCGTTGAGCGCCGTTCGTTGACGATGCGCTCCACCACGTTACGCCCCAGTTTCCCGCCCTCCCTCTTCTCCCCTCCGTGGGAGACGTATGGCTGAAGGACGGCGAGGGTGGGCCTGGGGGGTGGTCTGGTGAGGGCTCTGAACTCGTATCGTATGAGGACCCGCCTGGGCAGCCGCGCAGGGGGCCGGCTGGTAGTGCTTCACAAAGATTCTGACGGGTAGAACCCGGCGCCGGTGGCGCCACGCTGTCTGTCGGGAACCGTGTGACGCAGCACCAGATCCGCCACGGGCGGAGAGAGGAGTACGACGAGATTGGGCCATCGTCGCCGTGGAACCCTGGTGATACTCTGTGTTGGAGTCTTGCTGGCCTTTGCCGTCTATGGCCGGGCCGGCACCGTTCAGCCCCTAGTGCCAGACGCGAACCGGGCGCTGGGGCTTGCAGGGCGCGGCGGGCGCCCGGCCGAGGCGGACGACCGCGCCGAGGTGAGCATTCTGGGCCCCTGGTCGGGCGCGGATGTGGATTGTTTCTGGGCGGTGGCGCAGCCCTTTGCCCAGCGCCAGGGGCTAAAACTGAGCTTTGAGTCGACTCCGGACGTGCCGGCCGTTCTGGCGGCGCGGGTCGCCGCGGGAACACCGCCGGATGTGGCCATCCTGCCCGGCGTCAGGCTGGTGCGAGAGTACGCACAGGCCGGCAAGCTGGTGCCGCTGCGGCGCGTGCTGGATGCAGAGCAACTGGAGCGCGAGTACCCTGCCGGCTGGGCCGAGGCGGTCAGCGTCGGGGGCGAGGCATACGGCGCCTACTACCGGGCAGCGAACAAGAGCCTGGTGTGGTACAACCCTGCCGAGTTCCGGCAGCGCAAATGGACTGTGCCCCTGACCTGGGATGAACTGATTGACCTCGGCGAGCGCATCGTGGGGCGCGGGCTGACGCCCTGGTCGGTTGGGTTGCAGTGCGGGGCCGCCGACGGCGAGCCGGGCACCGACTGGATCGAGAACATTATGCTGCGCTCCGCCGGCGCCGGCGCCTACGACCGTTGGGTGAACCACGAGATAGCCTGGACGGACGAGGCGGTGCGCCAGGCCTTTCTACTGTGGGGGCAGATCGTCGGCCGGCCACGGAACCTGTACGGTGGCCCCCCTGCGGCTCTACAGACCGACTGGCTCGAGGCGGCCGATGCCCTCTACCAGGACGTGCCTGAGGCCTACCTCTATATGGAGGGCTCCTTCATCCAGCCACTGATCGCCAACCGCTTCCCCAAACAAGCTGTCGAAAAAGACTATGACTGCTTCCCCCTGCCGGCGATGAGCCTGCAGAGCGAGGTGCCCGTGCTGGCCGACGCGGATACAGTCGTCCTCTTCCGCCAAACGCCACAGTCGGAGGCACTGTTGCGCTATCTGATCGGAGATGAGGCGAAGGCTATCTGGCTGCAGTGTGGCGGCTATGTGGCGCCGAGCGCCAAACCGGACCTGGACGCCTACCCTGACCCGCTCAGCCGGCGGGCGGCACGGCAACTGGTGCAGGCAGAGACGGTACGCTTTGACGCTTCAGAGCAAATGCCGGAGCCGGTAGCCGATGCCTTCCGCCAGGCTGTGCGCGAGTTCGTGGCTAACCCCGGGCGGCTGGATGCCATCCTGGCGGAGGTGGAAGAGGTGGCTACCAAGGCTTATGCCGGCACGGCCACGGAGGCATCGTCGCAGGCCAGGGCCGAGGAGGCGGAACCGGCCGCATGGTTGGGTTCAGGGGCAACGGACGTTCGCTCTCCCTCGGCGGGCACCGCCTCTCTTCGCGTCGCCACCGGGCTCGACGCAACGACGAGGCGCCCTATAGCCCCGGCCGGAGAGAGCGAGGGCGAGATGCAGCACCAACAGCCCCATTGGGCCGGCGAACAGTCCGGATTCCGCTTGCCGAGGCAGCCCTCTGAGCACGAAACCGTCTGCGGGCGCCCGTGGTGGCGCCCCAGGCTGGAGCCGGACCGGTGACGGCCTCTCGCGGGCCGTAGCGCCGGGGCGGCCCCAGCAAGGGGAACCCCGAAGGGCGGACCTACGGATTGGACGTCGCAAGCGTCTCGTAGGCCATACAGCACACACACACCAAGAAACCTCGCCAAACGGAGGCAACCTGCCGGGAGGAGTAGGTTGCCTCCTCGGCGTTAACCGGGGGGCGGCTGGCAGCGCGGGCAGATGTAGCTCGTCGTCGCGCCGACACGCAACTCTTGTACCAGCGTGCCGCAGGCCGGGCAAGGCTCGCCCGTGCGGTAGCCGATGGGCCGCTCGTCCATGTAGTGGCCCTCGTTGCCCCAGACGTCCTTCTCGCGTGGCCCACCGCCGAGGCGAATGCCCTCCTGCAGGACGTGGCGGATGGCTCTATGGAGGCGCGCCACCTCCTCGGTACTGAGGGCGCCGGCCTTGGCCAGAGGATGCAGGCGGGCATGCCAAAGGATATCCTGCACGTAGACGTTGCCGATGCCGGCGATGAAGGACTGGTCGAGCAGGTACCTTTTCAGGGCGCCGCGACGGCCACGCAACATGGCGGCCAGGCGGTCCACAGTAAAGTCGGCGGCCAGCGGCTCGGGCCCGAGGCGTGAGAGTTGCTTGTGCAGGGAGAGGTCACCTCTTGGGACGAGGCGCACCTGCCCGAACCACCAAAAGTGCGCCCAGAGCCGGCGGCCGTCATCCAGGGCCAGAACCACGCGCTCGCGCTGTGGGTCGGGCTGTTCGGCGGCGGTGTGCAGGCAGACCTCGCCGCCCATGCCCAGGTTTAGGGCGAGGATATCACCATTGTCCAGGTCCAGCAGGACCCACTTGCCCCGCTGGCGCGCACCGCTGATGGTGCGGCCGCAGAGAGCGGCCACGAACTCGTCGGGGGGGCGGTCCAGGCAGCGGGGCTGGTTGACCGTGACCCCGGTGATCGTGCGGCCGTGCAGGGCCTGGTCCATCGTGCGCGCCAGGATGACAATGTCGGGCAGCTCGGGCAAGGGGCAGCTCCTTTCTGGGCCGGCCAGCAACCGGGAGTAGACGGAGCCATTCTACCCCAAAAGCCCGCACCTGGCTAGTCGGTCTAGTGGCGTAGACATAATGGCGGCGACCAGGCGCCCGCCAACCCCCATCCAGGGCGAAAGAGAGCCGTTGCCGCTCTGCCGACTGGGGCGCGGCAGGCGGGTGGAAAGGGTGCCAAAGGGGGCCGGACATAAAGGGGGCGTATAGAGCATGTTGCAGCGCAAGATTGCTTTGCAGGCCAGGCAGATGGTTGCAGCACAAATTGCTCCGGAACGGCCGGTCGGACGGTCGCTGGAGGGCCGCGAGAGGGCTTATCGAAATCTGATTCCTGGCCCAGATTTGGAATGGCGATCTATGCACACGGTGGGGAGGTCCGAGTTCCAATGATGACAGTACGGGGCTTTTCATGGGGCGACCTGGATGGTGTGGTGCGCGTGCACAACGCGGCCGCCCTGGCCGATGGCCAGCCAGTCGGGATGACGGCGGAGGCGTTCACCGCTCGCTGGCAGGCCTTTGGTGGGCGGCCGGAGCTGAACCTGTGGGTCATTGCGGGGGCCAGCGACGAGGTGCTGGCCTATGGCGGCCTGCGTCCCTGGCACAGTCCAGGTTGGCTGCAAGCGGAGATCGTCGTGCGCCCCGACCTGCAGCGGCGAGGCCTGGGCAGCGCGTTGTTGGAGCGCCTCTTGGCGGCGGCAGGCGAGCAATGGAGGGCAACGTACCTGATAGCGATAACGCCGGACGAGCCGCCGGGCGCCGGCGCCTTCCTGCAGCGACATGGATTCGAGCCGTTCGTGCCACGGCTGCACATGCGGCTGCGGCCGCCGGCGGCGGAGCCGGTGCCGCCCGTACCTGGGCACCGTCTACGGGTGGCCGGCCCTGAGGAGAGCGACGTGCTGGCAGAGCTGACCAACGTCGCCTACAGCAGCAACGAGCGAGTCGGGGCAGCCGACGGGCCCGGGTTCCGGCGCTACATGCTCGAGTCGCAGGTGCAGGTGTGGGCAGCGGAGGACCTGCACCTGCGGCGGGTGGTTGGCCTGTGCGAGGTGACGGAGCGCAAGGTAGCGCTGGACGGCCGGATGGTAGCCAGCGGGCACATCGGCTCGCTGGCCGTTCATCCGCGCAGCCGCGGGCGTGGGCTGGGTCGCTGGCTCCTGGCAGCGGGCATCGAACTCTGCCGCCGGGCAGGCCGGCCGAGCGTGGAACTGAATGTGGACCGCGATAACGCCCCCGCACTGGGCCTGTATGAGAGCATGGGCTTCCGGCCGGTCTATGCCTTTACCGTCTACCGGAAGGTGCTCGCTGCCGCCTGGTAGTGCTTCAGAGAATCCGACAGGCCAGCCCAGCCCCAAGCGGTGCCAGGGTATCTGCCAGCATCTGTGCGACGCAGCACTAGCGACACATCCAGCCCCCGTCTACAACCAGGGCGGCGCCATGCACATAATCGGAGGCTCCGGATGCCAGGTAGACCACAGCGCCCTGCAGGTCAGTCGGGGTGCCCCATCGCCCGGCGGGGATGCGGCTGAGGATCTGCTGGTTGCGCTCAGGGTCGGCCTTGAGTGGCGCGCAGAGGCGCGTATCCATGTAGCCGGGGACGATGCAGTTGACGTTGATCCCCAACGGCGCCCACTCATTGGCCAGCAGACGGGTGAGACCAAGTAGGCCGCTCTTAGAAGCGGTGTAGGGAGCGTTCAGGATGCCGCCCTGGAAGGAGAGCAGCGAGCCCACGTTGATGATCTTGCCGCGACCGCGCTTACGGAAATGTGCCGCGGCCGCCTGGGAGAGGAAGAAGGCGGCTTTGAGGTTCACGCGCAGCACCTCATCCCAAGCCTTTTCCGTGTACTCCAGGGCGGGGATGCGCTGGGCGGTGCCGGCGCAGTTGATGAGGATATCCAGCCGGCCCAGTTGGTTGATGACCTGCAGAACGGCCCCCTGCAACTGGGGCACAGTCGCCTTGGCCAGGTCAAGCTGGATGCCCATACAGCGTCGGCCAAGATCCGTGACGCTCTGGCGGGTGGAGTCATAGCTGGTGCGGTAGAGGACGGCAATGTCGGCGCCGGCCTCAGCCAGGGCGATGGCCATGCCTCCGCCGAGATCACCATTGCCGCCGGTGACAAGCGCCACCTGGCCGTCGAGCTTGAAGGAGTCGAGGATCATGGGTGTGCCTCCTGCCCAGAAGGGTGCCACCTGGGTTTGCGATAGGGACGGCTCAGACGGCAGCGGCTGGGACCGCCCAACATGCCCAAACAGTGCATAATACATTCTAACGTGAATAGTCTGCGTGTCAAGTGCCACGGGGCACAGTTGTTGCTGGGCGCTCATGGGGTCATTCCCTGGGGCCGTACGACATCGCGCCATGGCCATCTGCTGCATGGCCCCCCCCGGGGGCGTAAGGCATTGCACCATAGCCATCTGCTCACGGCCCCCTGGGATGCCCCCAGTCCTATAACAGGGAGGCGTATTCGTGGAAAGAGGCATGGTGACCGATCCGGTCTGCGGGCTGGAAGTGAACCCTCGCGAGGCGCCCTATAGCTCTACCTTTGAGGGGCACACCTACTACTTTACCGATGCAGACTGCAAGCGCATGTTCGATGAGGACCCAGAGGCCTACGTCAGTGCCGAAATGGCCGAGGGTAGCCAGATCAGCGGCTCGGAGCCGCGCAGTTCGATGGGGGGCCCAGCTTCGTAACGGCGGGCCAACTACAGGTTGTGACCAGTGAGATGCGCAACCGAGGGGAGGTGCCTACGTAGAGGCATCTTCCCTCGCCCTTTCCGGGCCTGGATCAGGGCAGGCACGATTCTTGCCGGGCGGGCGACGAGGCCCGTCCCCCATGGGCACGGGTCCATTCCGCACGTGGAGCGGCGCTCCACAGAGACGACATGGAGGTGTGCGGTGCGGGAGAGAACCGTCACAGACCCGGTGTGTGGCGTCGAGTTGCAGCCGGGGGAAGCCAAGTTCAAGTCCGTCTATGAAGGCCAGACCTACTACTTTAGCAGCGCCGAGTGCAAGCGCGCTTTCGATGAGGACCCGGACCTCTATGCGGAGGACATGGCCGAGTTCGAGGAAGAAGAGGAAGAGGAGCCGTTCGGCATCTAGCGTCCCCGGTTATCAACCGGTGCGCTGATTGCTAAAGCGGCAGGCGCTCCAGTGGCGCGCAACCCGCTTTAGCAATCTATACCCCAACCGGTAGCGGAGTCGGCGGGGGCTCGCCCGCCAGGCTAAGCCTGGCGGGCGCCGTCGGCCTGTGCCGGTAGCGGCGATAGAAGATAAAGGAGGAAGGCGCGATGTCTCAGAAGCAACTGCACGGCCTGCGAGTGGCCGCGCTGGTCGCCGATGGGTTCGAGGAGGACGAACTGATACAGCCGATGCAGGCCATGGAGGCGGCGGGGGCGCGGGTGATGATCGTCTCCCCCAACGCGCAGCACGTCCGCGCCTGGAATCATGGCGACTGGGGGCGAACGCTCAAGGTGGACGTCCCGCTAGAGTGGGCGCAAGCGGCGGATTTCGACGCATTGCTGCAGCCCGGTGGGGTGATGAGCCCGGATAAACTGCGTACGGACTCGCGGGCGGTCAACTTTTTCCGCGACTTTCGCGTGCAGCGCAAACCCATTGCCGCCATCTGCCACGGGCCGTGGATGATCGTACAGGCCGGCATCGCTCAGGGCCTGACGCTAACCTCCTACCCGTCGCTGCGGACCGACATCCTCAACGCCGGCGGGCATTGGGTGAACGAGCCGGTCGTCGAGAGCAACGGCGTCGTAACCTCACGCGACACACAAGACATTCCGGCCTTTATCCATCAGGCCATACTCCAGTACTCACGAGCGCGACGGGGCGAAAAGGTCGGCGAGCAGGTGCCCGTCTTTTAGCCGCGATACGGGCTGCGGAGGGCGAAAGTCGAGCTCCCGCGAAACGCCTTTTCGCATGCGTTGCCGCCGGCGAATCACGGCTCGCGCAGGCAATATACGCCATCCCTGATCGACCAAAGGGCATCACAGCCTTTGCAGCGCAAGGCCTGGGGGGCAGAGGCGTCCAGCTTGCTGCTGTGGCAGCGCGGACAGCGGAGGAGCGGCCGCCCGGGCAGGGGGGCACCGGCAGGGCCAACGGCGCGGCAGCGCAAGAAAACGCTAGGGCTGAGGTGCAGGGGGGCCAACGGACGCTGCAGCAGGAGGTCGGCGCCGGCCAGCAGACGCAGCGGAACCAGGCGCTTGAGCAACTGGAGGCGAAAGGTGGAGACGGCACGCTCGACCTCAACGGCAAAGCCGGCACCCGCCAACTCCCGGCGAATGTAGGCCGGGTGAAAGTCATAGTTCAGGCGCACAAACTCGTAGGGAGCGAGGGTGTGGGGGTTTGGCCCCCGGCGGAGGAGGTAGCGCAGGACAGCTTTGAGGTGGCGCTTGTTGGCATATTCCAAGATCAGGGTGCCCCCAGGGCGCAGAACACGGCGCAACTCGCGCAGGACCGCCGGAACGTCGGCAGCGTGGTGCAACACACGGATCATGACCACCGTATCGCAGGCGCCATCGGCCAGAGGGATGTTGTAGAAATTGCCCGAGACCGTCAGCGGCGGGGTGGGCGCCAAGCGTTTGCGGGCATCGCGCAGCAGGTCGGCCGAATAGTCCAGGAGGATGACCTGCTTATGCCCCTGATAGAGGTCGGCAAGGCGGCCAAAGCCGGCGCCGACATCCACCAGGCGGCCCTTGCAAGGCGGGAGGAGGCGTTGCAGCGCCGAACGCTCCACAGCGTCCTCATAATCACGCCCCTGGCCCAACCAAAAGTCCTGCTCATAGGTGCTCTCACCATAGTCCAACACCGGGGGATGATTTGCCATGGGTCGTACCTTCCTCCACATTGTTTCACGTGAAACATCCCTGCAGCCCGGCCGTTGACTGTTTCACGTGAAACAATCCTGTTTTCCGGCAGCGCCGCCTTCGTGGCCCCTGCAAACAGACTGCATGTGACAAGTTGACAGCATCTTGCCCCTCGGGTAGAATGGGCGAACCCACAGATGGCCTGCATGGCTCCGGTCCACACGATTCGCCGAGGACCGCCTTTGGCCGTCAATTCCACCGTGGCGGATCGCTACCCTAAGGAGGTTTACATGACTACGATAATCCTCACCCGCCATGGCCAGACAGAGTGGAACCGCGAAGAACGATTCCGTGGGCAGATCGACGTGCCCCTCAATGCCACCGGCGAGCGCCAGGCCCAAGCCCTGGCCGAGCGCCTCGCGGCCTTTCCCGTCACGGCCATCTATACCGGGCCGATGCAGCGCGCCCTACGCACTGGGGAAATCTGTGCCGCACGCCTGGGCCTGACCGCACAGCCCCATCCGGGCCTCCTGGACTGCAACTATGGTCAGTGGCAGGGCCTGACCCTAGATGAGGTGGCCGCTCGCTACCCCGACCTCTATCAACGCTGGCTGAACGAGCCGGCCATCGCAACCTTCCCGGGCGGCGAGAGCCTGGCCATCGTTCAAGAGCGCACTGTGGGCGCTCTGCGCGATATCATCGCCCGTCACCCGGGCGAGACGGTAGTCCTGGTGGCCCATCAGGGCCTGAACAAGGCGCTCCTCTGCGCCATCCTGGGCCTGGACTTGAGCCACTACTGGGACCTGCGGCAGGACAACTGCTGCCTGAACGTCTTCCGTTATCATGACGCCGGGCGCTACGAGGTGGTTACGCTGAACGATACCTGCCACATGGATGCTGTGGGATAGCAGGGAGGTCCCAATTCCGACACGGCTCTTGGCGCGATCACGGCCCGGCAGCAACGACCTTGCTGGCTCTGCAGATGCCCGGCCCTGACCCCAAGGCTTTTGTTGTGTCATGGGCGCGGCGAGTATATCGCAAAGGAGTAGGGCTGTCAAAGCCTCCTCCTCTCGCCGCAATTGTCGAGTTGTCGTTTCATAGGCACGTCCTCCGGGCCAGGCAAAGGATGCCCTTCGCCGGAGGACGATGGGTTCGATAGGCCACGGGGTCACTGGGGGCCCCGGCATTTGCCCGCCGTATGTGACAGCGCTGCTGCCGCATACGGCGGTTCCTTTTCCGAGGGGAGTCCGGCATGCAGCAAAAGGCAGTCAAAAAGGTAGTGGTGGCCTACTCCGGTGGGCTGGATACGTCGATTATCGTGCCCTGGTTGCGCGAAAAGTATGGTTGTGAGGTAGTCACCTATACGGCCGATGTCGGCCAGGGCAACGAACTCGACGGGCTGGAGGCCAAAGCCCTGGCCAGCGGCGCCGGCAAAGCCTACGTCGAGGACCTGCGGGCCGACTTTATCTGCGACTATATCTTCCCGACCATGCTGGCCGGCGCAACCTACGAGCACGAGTATCTGCTGGGCACCTCCTTTGCCAGGCCGCTGATTGCGCGGCGCATGGTAGAGGTGGCCGAGCTGGAGGGGGCCGATGCCGTAGCCCACGGCTGCACCGGCAAGGGGAACGACCAGGTGCGCTTTGAACTCACCTTCCAGGCGCTCAACCCCAAGCTGCAAGTCATCGCTCCCTGGCGTGATTGGGATATCCGCTCGCGCGAGGATGCCCTGGCCTACGCCGCGGCGCACAATGTGCCCGTCAAACAGACCACCCGCTCGCTCTATAGCCGCGACGCCAACATCTGGCACATCAGCCACGAGGGCGGCCCCCTGGAGGACCCCTGGTTCGAGCCTGAAGAGGAGATGTTTGTGCTTACCCGGTCTCCGGAGAGCGCACCGGACGAGCCCGAGTACATTGAGATTGACTTCAAGGCCGGAATCCCGTATCGTCTCAACGGCGTAGCCTGCGGACCGGTCGAGCTGCTCACCGAGCTCAACCGTCTGGGCGGCAAGCACGGCATCGGGCGGGTGGATATCGTGGAGAACCGCCTGGTGGGCATGAAATCTCGCGGCGTCTACGAGACCCCCGGCGGCACCATCCTCTACGCCGCCCACCGCGCCCTCGAAACGCTGACCCTGGACCGTGAGACCATGCACTACAAAGAACTCGTCGCCGCCCGCTACGCCGAACTCGTCTACTATGGGCAGTGGTTCACACCGCTCAAAGAGGCGCTGGATGCCTTTGTGACCCATACCCAGCAGCAGGTCAACGGCGCGGTGCGCTGCAAGCTCTACAAGGGGCGCTGCACCGTGGTGGGGCGCAAGTCGCCCAACTCGCTCTACCGCGAGGACTATGCCACCTTTGGCGCCGACGACGTCTACGACCAGAAGGATGCCGAAGGCTTTATCCGCCTCTTCGGCCTGCCGATGAAGGTCCGCGCGCTGTTGGATATCCAAGGGCTCGGCCAATCCAGCTTCCGCGCGCCGGACTATTCCGCGTTTCCGAGGGACTAGGCATCAGACGTCAAGCGTCAAACGTAATGCGTACTGCGTAAGGTCGCTTCTTGTGGCGAGCCTTACTTGCGGCGAGGTTACGCATTACGCAGTACGTTTGACGCATCACGCATCACAACGAGGTGCATATGGACCTTGAGTGGATCGCAGACGGCACGTTGACGAGCGTGCCCGGTTTTCGCGCTGCGGGGATCGCTTGCGGCATCAAGGCGGGGGATCAACCCGACCTGGCGCTGGTTGCCTCGGAGCGACCGTGTGTCGCCGCCGGTGTGTTCACCCAGAATCGCTTTGCCGCCGCACCGGTGCTCTACGACCGCGCACTCTTGGCCGCCAATCCATCGGGCATGCGCGCTGTGGTCATCAACTCGGGCTGCGCCAACGCCTGCACCGGTGACGAGGGCCTAGCCGATACGCGCCGTATGGCCGCTCTGGCTGCCGGCGCCATCGGTTGCGCAGCGGATGGCGTACTGGTGATGTCTACCGGGGTGATCGGCGTGCGGCTGCCCCAGGCCAAGCTGCAAGCGGGCATTCCGGCAGCGGCACGCGCCCTCTCTGCGGACGGCGGGGCAGCCGCCGCACGGGCGATCATGACCACCGATACGCGCCCCAAGACCTGCGCTGTGCGTACCTGGGTGCAGGGGCGGCCAGTGACGGTGGGGGGCATGGCCAAGGGGTCCGGCATGATCCACCCCAACATGGCCACCATGCTGGCATTGCTCGTCACCGATGCCGTGGTGGACCCGCGGCTGCTGCAGCGCATCCTGCGTGAGGCGGCCGACGCCTCCTTCAACGCCATCTCGGTGGACGGCGATACCAGCACCAATGATACCCTGCTCCTTCTGGCCAACGGCCAGGCCGGCCACCGCCCCCTGCTGGACGCCGCTACAGGCGATACGGCGGCGCTGGCCGGCGCAGTGCAGGCCGTCGCCACCCACCTGGCCCAGGCCATTGTGCGCGATGGGGAGGGAGCTAGCCGTTTCGTCTCCATCATCGTGCGCGGCGCGGTGGATCAGGCCGACGCGCGGCGGGCGGCGAACGCAGTGGCTCGCTCCCCCCTGGTCAAAACGGCTCTCTGCGGCGCCGATCCCAACTGGGGTCGCGTGCTCTGTGCCGTGGGCTATAGCGGGGCCGAAGTGGACCCGACACGGGCCGCCCTCTGGTTCGGCGACCTCGCCCTGGTCGCCGGCGGCTGCCCACTGGACTATGACGAGGCTCAGGCCGCCGAGATCCTGCGCCGGCCGCAAGTCGCCATCACTGTCGATCTGGGGCTGGGGCCGGGCGAGGCCACAGTATGGACCTGCGACTTGACACATGGTTACATTGACATAAATGCGCATTATCGGACGTAGGGGGAACGTCAAACGTCATGCGCCATAGGTAGCGCCTGATGCGTACCCCGTACTGCGTAAGGACGCTTCCTGTGGCGAGTCTTGCTCAGGGTGAGGTTACGCGGTACGCAGTAGGTATTATGCGCTACGCTTGACGTTTGCCGCTTTGCGCCTCCCTCGTCCTCCGGAGGATAACGCATGAAACTATGGGGCGGGCGGTTCGCCGGCTCGACGGCTGCGGATATGGCGGCCTTTAACAATTCTCTGCCCTTTGATCGCCGGCTCGCGGATGTGGATGTGCGCGGCAGCCTGGCCTGGGCGCAGGCGCTGGTGGGCGCAGGCGTGCTGACCTCCGAGGAGGGCGCCGAGATGCGCCGGGGGCTGGAGGCTATCCGCGAAGAGTTCGCGGCGGGCCGCTTTGCCTTCCAGCCGACGGACGAGGACATCCATACTGCAGTCGAGCGGCGCCTGGGCGAGTTGATCGGGCCGCTGGCCGGCAAGCTGCACACTGGGCGCAGCCGCAACGACCAGGTGGCCACTGACGTGCGCCTGTACGTGCTGGACCATCTGCCCCTACTGCAGGAAGGGGTGCGCAGCCTGCAGCAGTCGTTGCTGGGCCAGGCGCGGGCACACCCCGAGGTAGCCCTCCCTGGCTATACCCACGCCCAGCGAGCGCAACCGGTGCTCCTGGCGCACTGGCTCCTCTCGCACTTTTGGCCGCTCCAACGAGACATAGAGCGCCTGGCCGAAATCCGGCGACGGGTGGCAGTATGCCCCCTGGGCTGCGCGGCGCTGGCCGGCACGCCCCTGGATATCGACCGGCAGGCGTTGGCCGCTGCCCTGGGTTTTGAGCGGGCGGCGGAGAACAGCTTGGATGCCGTGGCCGACCGCGACTTTATCCTCGAGGTTCTGGCCTGGGGGGCGCTGCTGGGCAGCCACCTGAGCCGCCTGGCCGCCGACCTGTACATGTGGTCCACGGCCGAGTTCGGCTTTGTCGAGCTGGATGACGCCTACGCCACCGGTTCGAGCATCATGCCCCAGAAAAAGAACCCGGACTCCATGGAGCTACTGCGCGCCAAGTCCGGCCGGCTTACCGGCAACTTGGTCAGCCTGCTCGTAACGCTCAAGGGTCTGCCCTCCACCTACAATAAGGACTTGCAGGAGGACAAGGAGCCTCTCTTCGACACCCTCGCCACCCTGGAACTGGCCCTCCGTGTCGCCGCGGGCGCCGTGGCTACCCTGCAGGTGCGGCCGGAACGCATGGCCGCCGCCCTCGACGACCTGCTCCTGGCCACCGAACTGGCCGACTATTTGGCCGAGGAGCGCGGCGTGCCCTTCCGCGAGAGCCATAGCCTAGTGGGCCAGGCCGTGCGTCTGGCGCTGGCGCGTGGGGTGGGCTTGCGCGCGCTGCCCCTGGAAGAATACCGCGCGCTGTCGCCGGCCTTTGACGAAGGGCTCTACCAGGCGCTGGATGTGCGCCGGGCCCTTGCCCGTCGCAACGCTCTGGGCGGGACCGCGCCGGAGGCCGTGGCAGAACAAATCGCGCGTGCGGAGTCGTGTCTGGCTAGTAGTGGCCCGCAGAGATTGTGACGGGTGGCGCCAGACGACTAGAGGTGCCATGTAGGCCATCGAGATCAATGCGGCAGACCACTAGTTCTGAGAGGAGCGTGTTGTGAAGACGGTTATCTATGGCGCAGGCGCTATCGGCGGGACGATCGGCGGCCACCTGGCTCTGGCCGGGCACGAGGTGGCGCTCATCGGCCGGCCCCGGCATGTTGAGGCCATCCGCGCCCATGGGCTGCGCCTGGTGAC
>DAOUGZ010000090.1:0-25540 GCA_034428955.1 Anaerolineae bacterium
GATTTCATGGGGTCTCCTTTATGCTTGATAACAGGATAGTGATGCACTGCATGAGCTGCCAGCCTGACTATGGTTGATCCTTACAGCATCTTCCACGTCCTCCTCTCTGAGGTGAAGCATGGCGGCCGCACTGGGCAGCCTTTCGCGACCTGGCCCTCTTGATAGTTGCTGCTTGCCAGGGGGTACTTGACCAGCCCAACCTAGTGTGCTAGAGTACCACGTACGCTGCGAACGGACTCCTCTGGGGCGACATGACCGGCAGGGCAGATTGCGGTGCCCCTGGATATCCCATTCGAGACGACCGAGCGCACCATGCTCAACCTGGCCCTGTTGCATGTGCAAGAGGTACCATAGGTAGGGTTCGTTATCTCAAGCCAGTTTTGCCCAGTATAACATCCGCCAGGGGCCAAGAACAAGGGCATGGAACAGACATTATAGGACCTGCACGGGACACAATAGGACATCCACCGGACATGAGCGATTTTCAGGAATTCGAACGGGACCTCCGTGATGCACTGTCCCACCTCTACGACCCTGCCTACGAGCCTCCCGAGTCGCTCTGGAGAGTGACGGGATGTGATCCACGGCAGGGGCTGGAGGCGCTTCAGAGAAGCCTCATACAGGCGATTGAGCGTCTGGAGCCTGCCCCCCACGTCCCGGCGACGGCACGAAGCAGGCGCATCTACAACCTCTTGCTCCAGGTATACGTGCAGGACCGCACACAAGAAGAGACTGCTCAGTGCCTAGGGATAACGCCACGCCACTTGCGCCGCGAACTCCCGGAGTGTGCGCACGTCCTGGCACTCCGCTTGTGGGCTCAGAAGCGCGCAGGCATGGTCTCTCCGCGCGAGTCGGCTCAGGAGGGAGCAACAGCCGCCACTCCGGCCGCCTCGTCGACAGATGCGTCTGCAGAATGGCGTTCACAGGTCAGGCAGGAGATCGCGTCGCTCTCGGATAGCGCCCCGGGTGTTGAGAGCAAGATGACTGAGGTCATGGACGACGCAGTACAGGTCGCTCGTGCTCTGACTGCGAAGCGGGGTGTAGACCTCAGGGTAAAGCAAACGCAGCCAAACCTGGTGGCAGCGATTCATCCGTCGTTGGTACGGCAAGCTCTGATTGTGGCGATTAGAGAGCTGGCTAACACGATGACCGGAGGCACCATCACACTGGCTGCCCAACCTACGGAGAGAACCATTCGGGTGACCATAACGGGCTCTTCTGTTCCTGTGACAGCTACCCCCAACAGTGAGTTCATCTGTGAGATTCTGTCATCTCAAGGCGGCGCCGCCGAAACAGTCCGTGATGCCGAGCGCACATCATTGCGCATCGAACTGCCGTCGGCGGGCAAGGTGGTGCTGGTTGTTGATGACAACCCAGACATGCTGCACCTGTACAGGCGTTACGTTCTGGGTACCCAGTATCGGATTGTGCACACCGGGCAGGGGCAGCGCGTATTCGACATCATCGACGAGTCTGCTCCGGATGTTATCATGCTTGATGTTATGCTGCCCGATGCTGACGGCTGGCAGCTATTGACCCGCCTGTATGAAGACCCTCTAACCAAGCACATACCTGTCGTCGTGTGTTCTGTCATCCAAGAAGAGGACCTGGCACTGGCGCTTGGCGCTGCGCTGTATCTAGCCAAGCCTGTGCAACGCCAGCAGTTCATTGAGGCATTGGATCAAGCACTCAGTCATTCTTCAGCATGAGGGAGGATACCGCGAGCGAGCAACGGAGCAGTCTCGTCGGTGAAAGCCCGCTGCCAATGGTCGCCACTAACGCTTCACTGGCCGCAGGCTGCTCTCTCATATCCTGTGCCGATACGAGGATGACCGGAATGTCTCGGGTTGCTTCGTCCTGCTCCTTGATTGTTAGGATCTGCCAGCCGCTCAGGTCGGGCAGCACGATATCGAGTAGCATGAGATCGGGTGGGCTAGTATGTAGAGCCTCTAGCGCTTGCCTGCCGTTTGCTGCCGGCACCACCTCCATCGCCGGATCGTAGTCCATCAGTATGCGGGTCCAGAGGCGCAGTATCTCTGAGTCGTCATCCACAACCAACAACCGCTGGAGCGGCTTGCCCAGACCCCGAATCGCAGCCTCGAGTTGAGTGCGCGTGACGGGTTTCGTCAGCGAGTTCACTACGGATGGCTTTGTGATCTGTTCGGGCTGTTGTGAGGCGACACAGCCGATGATTGGCGTGTCCCGTATGACCGATCTGGCTTGATCGACTAGAGGCCAGAGCTGGGATCGTGATGCAGCTCTGACGATCACTGCATGAGCAGGGCACTGCTTCGTCTGCTGTGAGGCCAGCCTCAAGTCGTTCGTCTTGACGAATTCCACCTCCTCAGCATGATGTGCGAGGGCATTGGCGAGATAGCCATCCTTGTCACATAGTACCACTCGTGGTTTCGTGGGCATGTTAGGCGCCGCCCAGGAGTTGCGATGAACCCACTGCCAACTCTCGCTGATCCAGCGGCCTGCCCCTACCGTGTGCTCTGGCAGCGGCTTGATCGGCAGCATGAAGGAGAAAGTGCTTCCCACGCCTACTTGGCTCTTGACCCAGATCTTGCCCCCGTGGCGTTCGACAAACTGCCTGCTGACTGTCAGGCCTAATCCGGTTCCCCCTCTGCTACGCCACAATTTGTCTTCTGCCTGTGAGAAAGCATCAAAGATGCTTTCGAGATGGCCCTCCGGAATGCCGGATCCGCTGTCTTCCACACTTACCAAGACATGCTGCTCTTGCGTTGTGACGCGTACCGCGATGCCGCCTTCTTCGGTGAACCTGACCGCATTGCTTACGAGGTTCAGGATCACCTGGCGGATGCGTGTTCGATCGCAATAGACGGAAGGCGTGCTATCCGGAATAGCTACCTCCAGACTGAGCCCCTTCTTGTCCAGCAGCGGGCGTACTACCTGCAGTGCCTCGTCTATCAGCTCACGTAGGTCCACTTCTTCTCGCTGAAGCACCAGGCGTCCCGCTTCTGCTTGGCTTAGGTCAAGAACATCGCTCACCATGCTCGACAAGTGCTCGCAGTTGCGACGGATGACCTGCAGATCTTCCATCACAGCGGCTGGAATCTCTTGGTCATAAACCTCCGGAGTTGACACCAGGAGATCGGCCAACCCAATGATGATATTGAGGGGCGTGCGGAACTCGTGGCTAACCTTGGCAACAAAGGTCGCCTTGCTCTGTTGCGCCTCCTCTGCGATCAACCGTAGCGCATCCAGTCTCTCGTTCGTCAGTGCCAGTTGTCGATTGGCATGCGAAAGGTCGTCCATGGCCTGCTTCGCCTCGGCCGCAGAATCTCGTGCCTGCTTGATCAGGCTCTGCGCATGGCAGTAATTGTCCCACGACCAATGGGCCACACGGTATACATAGTAGTAGATCAGCCCCATTATACCCAGCACCGCCCAGACCAACAGCAGGCTCGCACCGCTCATTGCCCAACTGCTGGTTCCGGTGATGGCCAAGCGCAGCAACAGAGCCGATGTCGCGAGCGCTGTCGCAGCGGCTGCGCGGATGTTGATCATGCCCGCCGCCTGGCCGACTGGGATGGCCATCAATGCTTGCACTCCTGACATGCCTGGCCATTGGCTAACTGACCCGATAATGGCAATCTCCAAAGCAATGACAAACCATTTGCCGAGCCAGGGCTTCCAGGTATCGATGAGCCAAGCAGCCACTAGAGCTGCACAGATGAGCAATGCGCAGCCCCGTACGTGCATGTCCTCGAAGGAGAGCAGGACTCCCAGTGTCAAGGCCGAGAGGGCAATGATCATGGGCTTGACGGGGACTCGTAGCTCGGGGCAGAAACCTTCTGTGAAGTCACTCATCCTGCCTATCCTCTACTAACCGCGTACTATACAAGGACGCAGGGGACTTGGGGATGCCAAGATACGGCCGAGAAGTGTAGGAGACAATCTGCGCAGGTGGACAGAAGCGAGGTGTCGCCGTCGTGCAGTCATAGGCGATGAAGTGCATGTACGAGGACAACCGAGCCGCTTTTGTGAAGAGGCAGACCATCTTGGCCTTGCCCGCGCCGGTCCCGAGCATCCAAAAGGTCGAAGAGATAATACTTGTGCAGACGCCAACTATCACAGCCCTGGACGTCCATTCATAGACGACAGCGCGCTCACCGAGCAGGATGACTCTGCCGGGTGCCGCGCCGACGGCCACGTTGAGCTTCTCTTCACCCTTTGAGGGCACACTATAGTCCAAGGCCTTTGGAATGTCAAACAACGGGGGTGTTCTTCTTGAAGGGGCACTGGGCCGAGACACCCAAATCTTCGCGGCTTGGGTGTTCCGGCCCAGTACTCCAGTTCCCATCGAGGCCCTGGCCGGGTCAGCGTGCGGCATCCTCTACGCGATGCTGTGCTTTTGATAGCGACAGCTCTCTCGGAGGGTGCAATAGTCGCAGGGGCGGGCAGGCGCCGCTGCCTGACGGCTGAACCCGAGCACGAGGGAGAGGGACTTGCGGGGGATCATCATGACACCCGCACTGAGGGTCACCCCCGCTTCGGCGCTATCGAGGAGGGCAAAGATCTGGGCCTGTCCTTCCTCAACGGACCAGCCCTCCATACCTGGGTTCAACGGTAACGTTGCGTGGAGACCCTGCTCGGCGGCCTGCTCCTCAAACTGCTTGCAGGCAGCCGTCGCCAGTGCTTCGGCGGCCGCCGAGCCGACGCCATCGAGGGCGAGGCCGCGCAGCATGTCCTCGTTGGAGACCTGCGAAGCATGCTCTTCCAGGCGGGCACCGATCGTGCAGAGCATGATGACGACCCGTTCGGCCGTCGCGAGGTGTTGTACTACGAGGGGGCCGCGCAGGCTCGCGCCGCCCTCCAAGAGCAGGCGGTCGTGTTCTACGCCCAGGACGGCATACTCGCGGTAAACAACACGCGGGTCCAGGAGGGGCATGCCTTCCACAATGGCTTCTTCCGCGTAAGCAGCCAGAGCCGGCCTATTGCGCCGGATGACCTCGGGGTCTACCCCCTGGCCGCGGAGCACCATGTCTACGTCAACGTCAAATTCCCAGTTCTCGAGTAAGGGCATTGCTATCTGTCCTCTAGGGGCAAAGCGGGTGGGGAGCACTTGGACCTCTGAGATCCCAAGGTGTCCCCCACCAATCCTCTTCCCATCTTATCCTGCCAGCAGGGTGCGCATGTAGGTCAATGTCTCGCGGGCTGCCGTATCCGGGTCCGGTTGGGCCAAGAGCTCTGCCGAGAGGTAGCCGGTGTAGCCGGTTTCTCGCAGGGTAGCCACGATGGTGGAAAAGTCGGCCATGCCGCGCCCGGGTGGCAGGCGATTGCTGTCCCCGATATGCACGTGCCAGAGGCGCCCGGCGGCCATCAAGCGGCGGAACGGCTCTGCCCAGGAACTCTCCTCGATGTTCATGTGGTAGGTATCCAACAAGAGGCCGACGGCCGGATGGCCGATTTGCTCGACGAAAGCCAGGCCCTCGTCTGCTGTCCGGATCAGGTCGGTCTCGTAACGGTTGAGCGGCTCCAGGACTAGGCGGATGCCCCGTTCCTCAGCGTGGGAGGCCGCCGTGCGCAGGATGGCTGCCAGTTGCTCGGGGCCGGCCTTGGCCTCCGAGATGTGGCCGCGGAACCCACCAATGGTTACCAATGGCGCACCGACCGCGGCCGCGAGGTCGACAAGGTCGTGCAGCCGGCTCTTTGCCTGAGCGGCGACGGCCGGGTCGGCGTGCAGTAGTGCCAGGCCGCAGGCCAAACGTACGGCGCCGCTGCCCACGGCTGCAGCCTGCAAGCCGTTCGCCTCCAGCGATGAGCGGATGAACGATGCATCCAATTGTGCCGGGTCGGCGGGCATCAACTCGATACCGTCGGCGCCAAAGCGCGCCGCCTTGGCCAGCTTTTCCTCAAAGGTACCCGCTAGAAGCGCGACCGGGACAGTTGGCTGCACTTCGGGGGTTTGTACGGCGAGAGCAAGTCGCATTATCTACTCCATATCAATCACAGTGAACCGGGATGCCGTTTTGGGCAGATGAGGCCTGGATGGCATCCCACAGCTTGGCCATGCGTAGCCCCACCTCAGGCGGGCAGGGGTTGGCGAGTTCGCCGCGACGCACGGCTAGGAACTGCTCCCAGACTCCCTTGGACGGCGGCACGGCCACCTTGCGCAACTGGCGCCGGCCGTGGCGCTGCAACTCGAGGCGCTCGCCCCAGATGCCGGTGCGCAGGATGCCCCGCGAGCAGAAGACGCGCACATCCGAGGCGCAGGAGGGGATGGCCTCACCACAGCCGTTCAGCGTAACAAAGGCGCCGGATTTGAGCCGGGCCATGACCACCGCCAGAGTATCTACCGGGCGACCATGATTATCCAACCAAGCGGCGACTGTGTCAAAATCCTCACCGGCCAAGTCGGCGACGGTATTGAGCATGTGGGCGCCGGTATCAAAGAGAAAGCCGCCGCCCGATATCTCGGGCTGCTGGCGCCAAGTGCCCTCCGTACCGGGACCCCAACTCTGCCAGACCACGCCGCTGATGTTCAGTATTGGCCCCAGTTCGCCGGAACGCAACATGCGGGCGGCGGTGCGCACTTGGGGCGAGAGGCTGCCCGGGAAGGCGACGACGAGGAGCTTCCCGGTGCGGTCGCGGACCTGAATGAGGCTGCGGGCCTCGGCGGCGTTCATGACCATGGGCTTTTCCAGCAGCACGTCGAGCCCGGCCTCGAGACAGGCCTGGGTTTGGTCGTGGTGGTAGGCGTGGGGCGTGATGATAAAGGCCGCATCCAGGTCATCGTCCATGCTATGCAGGAGACGCTCCAGATCGGGCTCGTTGGGCGGCGGCTCAAGGCCGGCATCCTCAAAGAGCGCAACGGCAGTGGCGTAAGCCTTGGGCGACGGGTCGCAGATGGCTGCGATACGGGTCGTTTCCTGCTGTTGCAGCATCATGCGGATGTGATGCCAGGCCATGCCGCCACAGCCGATGATGGCGACGCGTACGGGCTCGCTCGTGCTCATGGGTTGACTCCTCCTCGTTGTTGACAGATCAACCTTTTTCGTACGGCTTGCCGCTGGCGGCGGGGCCGACGCTCTTGCCGACCAACCCGGCCAGCGCGACCAGCGTGAGGATGTAGGGCAGGCTGAGCAGCAGGCGCGGCGACACAGGCAGGACCCTGGCAGCCTGCGCCGAGGCCTGGAAGGCATCGGCAAAGGCAAAGATAAGGCACGCCAGCAAGGCGCCGCCGGGCTTCCATTTGCCGAATATCATCGCCGCAATGCCCATAAAGCCGCGTCCCTGGGTCATGGCGACAGCATAGTGGCCTACGCCGAGCGAAAGGAGGGCGCCGCCGATGCCGGCAAGCAGGCCGCTGATGATCACGCCGATGTAGCGCATGCGTGAGACGTCAATGCCCACCGTGTCTGCGGCGCGGGGATGCTCTCCGACGGCCCGCAGGCGCAGGCCAAAACGGGTGCGGAAGAGCACAAAGTGAAGAGCCGGAACCAAGAGCAGCGCCAGGTAGACCAGCGGACTCTGCCGGCCGATGATGGGGCCGATAACCGGCAGGTCAGCGATGATGGGCAGGCGGATCATCGGCAGTTGAGGCACCGGGGGGGTGCCCGCACGGTATTCGGGCCAGATGGCCGGAATGATGAGGTTGGGCAGCCCGATGGCTACGATGTTGACTGCTGTGGCGCTGACGATCTGGTTGGCCTTGACGGTCACGCTCAGGTAGGCATGTAGCAGGCCGAGCAGCCCGCCTACAGTCGTGGCACAGAGCACGCCTGCCCAGGGACCCCAGTAGTAGGAGCCGACGACGGCGACAAAGCAGCCCATGAGCATCGTGCCCTCGATGCCGATGTTGACGACACCGCCGCGCTCGGAGACAACGCCGGCCAACGCCGCATAGACCAGCGGCGCCGCGATGCGCAGGGTTGAGCCGAATATGGCCAGGTTGATGAGTGTGCTCCACGCAGGCACAGATTGACCTCCTTGGGCGGTCAGCGCCGGGCTTCGGGGCGACCCAGGGCGATGAAGTAGATGACGAGGGCCGAGATGACATTGATCATGTCACGGCTGACGTTGGCCACGGTCTGCATCGGGATCGAGCCCGCCCGGAGCGCGCCGAAGAGGAGGGCGGCTAGAAGAGTCCCAAACGGATGAAGCATGCCCAGCAGGGCGACTGCGATGGCATCCCATCCGTAGCCCGGTGAGAAAGTCTCGTAGAGGCGGTAGTGGATGCCCAGCACCTCCACCGCGCCGGCCAGCCCGGCCAACGCTCCGCTGATGGCCATGGTGATGACGATGCTGCGCCCGACCGAGATGCCGCCGTATTCGGCTGCAGTAGGGTTCAGGCCGACGGCGCGGATCGCGTACCCGAGTCGGGTGCGGAAGAGCAGGTACCACACAAAGATGACGCAGGCCAACGCGATCAGGACGCCCGGGTGCAGCCGGGTGCCGGCGAGGATGCGCGGGAGCTTGGCCGTCTCCTCGATTGGCGGGGAGGCCGGAATCTGGCCGGGCGCTTTCATGGGTCCACCCGTGGAGACGGCCCAGCCAGCGATGTTGAAGGCGATATAGTTCATCATAATGGTCGTGATGACTTCGTGCATTTGGAACCGGGCCTTGAGTACCCCAGCAAGTGCGGACCAAGCCGAGCCGGCCAGGCTCCCTGCAAGAAGGGCTAGCGGCAGGTGAATATAGATGGGCAGCCCCTGGATCCAGTGGCCGGCCCAAGCTGCCCCCAGGCCGCCCAGCGCAATCTGCCCCTCGGCACCGAGGTTGAAGAGGCCGCAGCGGAAGGAGATGGCCACGGCCAGGCCGCCGAGGATGAGGGGCGTGGCTGATAGCAGCGTTTCACCGAACCCGCGGCGGCTGCCGAAGGCGCCCTGCCAGAGGGCCGAGTAGACAGAGACCGGGTCATGCCGGGTCAGGAGCAGGATGACCACGCCGACGAGGAGGGCGAAAAAGACGGCGGCGACGGAGATCAGGAACGGGTGGTAGCTCGAGCCGTACAGGAGCTTGTAGGCTCGCTCACGGGTTGTCACTGGGGACCTCCTCTGCGGATTCCTCACCGGCCCTCTGTGCCCCGGCCATGAGCAGGCCCAGCGTCTCTTCGGTTGCTTCGGCGGCCGGCACCGTGCCCTGGATGCGCCCCTCGTACATGACGATGATGCGGTCGCTCAGGTCCATGATCTCGCCAAGCTCCGAGGAGACGAGCAGGACAGCCTTGCCTTCGCTCCGCTGCCTGACCAGTTGCCGGCGCACAAACTCGGTAGCCCCGACGTCGAGCCCTCGGGTCGGCTGGGCGGCGATGAGCAGCTTGGGACGGCGCTCGAACTCGCGGGCCAGGATGACCTTTTGCTGGTTGCCGCCCGAGAGGGCACGGGTGAGCACGTCCACGCTGGGAGTGCGCACGTCGTATTCCTGTGCCAGGCGCTCGGCTGTACGCCGTGCCTGATGGTAGTCGAGGGCCGGGCCGTGCGCATAGGGCGATACATCCTGGAAACCGAGAAGCACGTTCTCGGTGATGGTGAAATCGAGGACGAGGCCACGCCGGTGCCGGTCCTCCGGGATGTGGGCGACTCCGGCGGCAAAGAAATCGCTGGGACGGCGGTTGGTGAGGTCCCGGCCGGTGATAGTCACTTGCCCGGCGTCGGCTCGTCTCAGGCCGGTGAGCACCTCCACGAGTTCGGTCTGGCCGTTACCCTCGACGCCGGCCACCCCGACAATCTCGCCCGCATGAACGGTAAACGACACGCCAGCGAGGGCCGGGAGCCCTCGGCTGTTACGCGCCTGCAGATTGGTTACCTCCAGAACCGGCGGGCCGGCCTCGACCTCGGGACGAGAGACCTGCAGCAACACCTCGCGCCCGACCATCATGCGGGCCAGCACGGCTTCTGTGACTTGGGCGGCGCGACGCGTACCGACGACCTGACCGTCACGGAGGACGGTGACGCGGTCGCAGATGGTGAGCACCTCTTTGAGCTTGTGGCTGATAAAGATGATCGTGTGCCCCTGCTTGCGCAGAGCACGCATGACGGCGTACAACTCTTCCACTTCCTGTGGTGTGAGGACGGCTGTCGGCTCGTCGAGGATGAGGATGTCCGCGTTGCGGTAGAGGGCCTTGAGAATCTCGACTCGTTGCTGTAGCCCAACGGGGAGGTCCTCGACCATCGCAGCCGGGTCTACGCGCAGCCCGAACTTGGTTGACAACTCGCGGACCTTGCTCTGAGCGGCGGCCATGTCCAGCATGGGACCGCGGGCCAACTCGTTGCCCAGCATCAGGTTCTCGGCCACGCTAAAGACCGGGATGAGCATAAAGTGCTGGTGTACCATGCCGATGCCCTGGTCGATGGCATCGCGGGGGCCGGCGAAGGCGACGTTCTGGCCACGCACGGTGATCTCGCCTTCGTCAGGCGGGTAGAGGCCATAGAGGATGTTCATGAGGGTGGTCTTGCCGGCGCCGTTCTCACCGAGCAGACCATGGATCTCGCCCTCCTCGACGGCCAGGTCAATGTGGTCGTTGGCGGTCACACCGGGGAAGCGCTTGGTGATGCCGCGCATTTCGATGATGGGGCCCAAGGGTATCCTCCCCCAGGATGAACTGGGGGGTGGCACCGAGCCTGCGGTGCCACCCCGCTTGCCGGGCTGCCCGGTCTACTCTGGCAGGGTTGGCGGCGTGAAGGAGGTGAGTTCCTCTTCGGTAGTCGGGACGGTGATCTCGCCGCTCTTGACCATCTCTTCGAGCTGACGCGCGATCTGCAGGACGTCGGCCGGCAATGTGTTCTCGCTGGAGGGGGCGATGCCGATGCCGCCCTCGGCGATGCCGTAAGTGTAGGTGCCGCCCTGGAAGGTGTCGTTGGCGACCATCTTGCAGGCCTCAAAGATAGCGGTATCCACGCGCTTGATCATCGAGGTGATGACGTTGTCGGGCGCCAGGGGGTTCTGGTCCTGATCGACGCCGATGGCGTAGAGATTGCGCTTCTTGGCGGCGTTGATGACGCCGAGGCCGGTCTGGCCGGCGGCCTGGTAGACGATGTCCGCCCCCTGGTCGTACTGGGCGTTGGCGAACTCTTCACCCTTGGCCGGGTCGGCAAAGGAGCCGACGTAGGAAGCGAGGACCTTGGCATCGGGGTTGGTGGTCATAACACCGGCACGGTAGCCGACCTCGAATTTCTTGATGAGAGGAGAGTCGATGCCGCCGACAAAGCCGACGGTGTTGCTTTTAGTCATCAGGCCGGCGATGGCGCCGACGAGGAAGGAGCCATCCTCCTCTTTGAAAAGGAGACAGGCGACGTTGGGCGCCTCGACGACAGAGTCGACGAGGGCAAAGTTGACATCGGGGAACTGGGGCGCCACCTCGGCCACGGCATCGGTGAGCAGGAAGCCGATGGCAGCGACCAGGTCGGTGTCCTGCTCGGCGAGGCTGGTGAGGTTGGGCACGTACTGGGCCTGCTCGCGGGATTCGACGACCTTGGGCATGGCGCCGAACTCTTGCTCGGCCATCTGCAGGCCGGCCCAGGCGGCGTCGTTAAAGCCCCCATCGCCAAGGCCGTTCTGGTCCGTCACCATCGCAAAGGTGAGTTCTTCCGACGTTGTAGGCGCGGTTGTGGGGGCTGCCGTGGGTTCGTCCGTGGGTTGCGGCTCGCTGGTGGCAGCCGGGGCCGAGGTGGGCTCGGATGCAGTCGTCGGGGTGGGAGCGGGTGCGGCGCACGAAGTCAGGATGAGCGCCAGCACCACGAGTAGCACGATGAGCCTGAATTTCATGGTAGGATCTCCTCCTTGGATACTGTGCCTTGTCTGGAACGGTCGCCCAGTATGGTGGAGTGCGAAGTGCGTTACGTTGCCTGGCCTATTCGGCCGGCACAGGCCGAGGATACGCTCCGCTCCTATGATACACCCTATCTGGGTCTTTCGTCCAATGCGCAGTCGTGCTTCGTGCTCGTGCCCGGGCGTATCCCAGAATCGCCGGCGATTGCCGGCGCGTGACGAATCGTTGTTGCTTAGCGGAGCGACTCCAAGGCGGCCCGCATGCGCGCAAGGCCCTCTTGGAGTAGAGAGCGGGGGCAGCCCAAGTTCAGACGGACAAAGCCCTCGCCGCCACGGCCGAAACTCGCGCCGTCGTTGAGGGCGACGCGGGCCTGCTCCAGGAAGAACGCGTGCGGGTCGCCCGGGATGCCGGCTTGGCGGCAGTCGAGCCAGGCGAGGTAGGTGCCCTCGGGCTTGCCGATAAGGATGCCTGGGAGGTACTCGGCGGCGTGCGCGAGGAGGTAGTCGCGGTTGGCTTCCAGATAGCGAAGCACCTGGGCGAGCCAGGGGCCGCCGTCACGGTAGGCGGCGGTGGCCGCGATGTAGGCGAGGATGTTTGGGTGATCCACCAGGCCGCGCCGCGTGGCTTCGAAGGCCTGCCTCAGGGCCGGGTCCGGGATGACGGCAAAGGCACACTGCAGGCCGGCGATGTTGAATGTCTTGCTGGGGGCCATGAGGGTGATGGTCTGCGCGGCGATCTCGGGCGAGAGGGAAGCGATGGGCACGTGGCGACTCTCGCTGAAGATGAGGTCACCGTGGATCTCGTCGGAGCAGATGATCACCCGGTTCTGCAGGCAGGCCTCGGCCATGTGCTCCAACTCGTCGCGGCGGAAGACGCGCCCGACGGGGTTGTGGGGGTTGCAGAGGACGAAGAGGCGTGTGCGGTCGTCGATGGCCGCCCTGAAGGTGTCCATGTCGATGGAATAGGTGCCGTCGACCTCACGGGTCAGTTCCATCTCTTGCGACACCCGGCCCATCGTTTCGGCCGCACGCACAATCGGCGGGTACACGGGAGTCTGCACCAGGATGCCCTCGCCGGGCTGCACAAAGGCGCGGCAGCTCACATGGACGCCGGGCACGACGCCGGAGAGGAAGACGATCGCGTCGGGCGAGACGCTCCAGCTGTAGAGGTGCTGCAGGCGCGCTACGAGCAGCTCGCGTAGCTCCTGAGGCTCGCAGCCGTAGCCAAAGATGCCGTGCTCCACGCGCTCGCGCAGGGCGCGGATGACCGGCTCGGGCGAGGAAAAGTCCATGTCGGCGACCCATAGGGGGAGCACGTCATCACTGTAATAGTTCCACTTGGCGCTCTCGGTGTGGCGCCGATCGATGAGTTCATCCAGGTTGTAGGCCATAATGCCCTCCAGTGTACTTGAGGCGTTTCCCTTCGACGGACTGCTAGTGAGCTGTACTGTCGAGGCCCTCCCGGATTTGGGCCACCAGGTCATCGTACTCCCGCAGGGCTTCGCGACCCGCGGGCTTGAGGGTATAGACGCCGCGCTCGACGCGCTCGAACCAGCCATAGACGTTTCTGGAGAGGATTGAGAGGGTCTTGGGGCCGGCGCCCAGGTCTCGGAGTTGCTGCGGTTCTTGCGGGCCGTAGCGGTCCAGACAGCAGGCGATAAAGATGGCGGTCTCCCGGTAGGCCGTAACGATTTTGCGCCGGCTGCTGCCGCCCTCATTGTACTCGCCGGAGCGGCCGGCGATCTCTTGGATGATCGCCCGGCGCCGCTTCTTGTCTCGTCGGGGCGCGAAGGGCTGCGGGTGAAAGGCGATCTCGACGGTGGGCACGGCTGTGGCGAAGGAGACGAGGATCAGCCCCAGTTCCAGGCGTTTGAGCAGGTGCTGGGCATGGCGCCAGCGGGCGCGCTGGTTGCGGTAGGGTGGTTTGGGGATGGCGACATAGACCGAGTCTGCCGCGCGTTGGCGTTGTGTAGCCTGCAAGAGCAGGGAGACGGTCAACGCGCGCTTGAGTTCGACGATGATCAGGTCATCGCCCCGAGTGGCGGCGATGTCGCAGCCGAGGACTTCGCTGCGGACGGTGTAGCCCCTGGCGATGAGATAGTCACGCACCGGACCGTAGAGGTCTGTTTCCCGTTCCGCCACGCCCTGGTCTGCCGTCACGCTACGCCTTTCCTCTCCGTCCGCCTGTTCGCTTCGTAGAGTGTAGCCACCTGGTGCTCTTTGCGCAAATGGAAGCGCGGTTGTTCTTGGCTGGGCGGGCGGGGTGTGGTATCATCCGCTTGACGGAATCCAGACGGCATCGCCAAGCCGATAGGGCACACTACGGAGGGGGCAGAGGTGAGCGGAACACGGACGACAGTCGTCTACTTTGACCGGCCGGGGCCGGAGAACACCGAGGAGACGCTGGCCCTGGCGCGGGCGCGGGCAGACGCGCTGAGTATTGGGCACGTGCTGGTGGCGACGACCACAGGGGCTACAGGCCGGCGCGCTGCAGACGTGTTTCAGGGGCTGCATGTAGTGGCCGTGACCCATTCGACGGGATTCGCCCGGCCGAACGAGCAAGAACTCTTGGATGAGCATCGCCAGGCCATGCGCGCCATGGGGGTGGACATCCTCACTTGCCAGCATGCCTTGGGCGGCGTGAACCGGGCGGTGCGCCGCAAACTTGGCACCTACGAACTGGACGAGATCATCGCCTTTACCTTGCGCACGATGGGGCAGGGGACAAAAGTTGCCTGTGAGATCGCTCTGATGGCGGCGGATGCCGGGCTCGTGCCGGTAGGCGAGCCCGTGCTGTCTATTGGCGGGTCTGGGCGCGGGGCCGACACAGCGCTGGTGCTCTTGCCGGCTAACGCCCAGTCGTTCTTTGATCTTTGGGTACAGGAATTGGTGTGTAAGCCGGCCTCCAGGGGATAGCATTGACTGATGTGTTGTTCGGCAAGCCGTTGATCGTGGTTCGCGATGTGAGCAAGGTGTACCGGCCGGGCCAGGAGAGTTCGGTAGCCCTGCGTGGCGTGGATGTGACCATTCGGCAAGGCGAGTTCGTGGCCATCATTGGCCCCTCCGGGAGCGGAAAATCGACATTGCTCAACCTTATCGCTGGGCTGGACAAGCCCTCGTCCGGCAGTATCCAGGTGCAGGGCTGTGAAGTGACGGCTATGGATGAGGATGGGCTGGCTCGCTGGCGGGGCAGTACACTGGGGATCGTCTTCCAGTTCTTCCAGCTGTTGCCCACACTGACAGCGCTGGAGAACGTCATGCTGGCGATGGAACTGGCGGGGCGATATCGGGGCGAGCGGCGCGAGCAGGCCCTGGACCGGCTGGCGCGTGTTGGTTTGGCAGACTATGCCGATCACCTGCCCTCGGAGCTTTCCGGCGGGGAGCAGCAGCGTGTAGCCATCGCCCGTGCGCTGGCTAATGACCCGCCCCTCCTGCTGGCCGATGAGCCGACGGGCAACCTGGACTCGGCAACGGGCCGGCGGATTATCGACCTGCTGCGTGAGTTCAATGACCGGGGGATGACTATCGTGCTGGTGACGCACGAGCCCGGCCTGGCTGCGAAGGCGAAGCGGGTCATTACGATGAGGGATGGTCGTATCGTCTCAGAGGAGTGCCCGCCGCACAGTGTCTAGCGCAGTGATCACAACCCAGGGGAGGGACAACTCTTGTGGGCGCCCGCCCAGGTGCCGCTCCTGGTGTATCACTGTTTCGCCCGTATCGAGGGCGATGCAGGCCGCCCCGTCGTCGCTGCCGCGTTTGGCGATCACGGCCAGCCCCAGGTCTGCCCCCTGAGCCTCTCTCACCCGGCGCGCGGCCAGAGCTGTCAACCCCTCCGACGGGAGGGCCATCGCTCCCTCCGGCAGGCCGAGGGCCCCCAGTGCCGCCTCGCCGGGGGCGATCAAGCCTCCTCGGAAGAGGCTATTGTCACGGGCCAGCGCTGTGAGGCGGTTCGTGATGGCCCCGCTGGTGATCGTCTCTACGACGGCCAACGAGCGCCCACGGCTGTGCAAGAGGCTCATTACGGCGCCTTCCAGGCTCTCTGCGTCGGCGCCATAGATTGCGTCTCCGAGCCGCTTGCGGACCTCTGCCTCCACGGCGGCGATGAGCCGGGCGGCTTCCTCCTCCGTCTCGGCCTTGGCTGTAATGCGCACATCGGTCTGCCCCGGGTGGGCAGCCAAGCCCACCGTCGGGTTGGTCAAGAGTTCGAGGTCCCCGATCAGATCGTCTACCTGGCTCTCGCCGATGGAGCACGTATGCAGGTTGCGAACCCGGATGATGCCTCGGAGCCCCAGCTTTTCCCGCAGGTAGGGGAGGACGGCGTGCTCCATCAGATAGCGCATCTCCGCCGGAACGCCGGGCAGGACAATGACGATGCCGCGCGAGTCCTCGACGATGAATGCCGGGGCGGTGCCTACCGGGTTCTCTATGGCGATGGCCCCTTGGGGCAGGCGAGCCTGGCGCAGGTTGTTTTCCGTCATCTGGGTGCCGCGGCGTTGGAAGAAGGATTCGATCTGGCTGACCAGTTCGGGGCGCACCTCCAGCGGGCGGCCGGTCGCGCGGGCCACTGCTTCGCGGGTTACATCGTCGACGGTCGGCCCCAGGCCGCCCGTAGCGATGATGATGCCGGAGCGGCAGAGCGCCTCCTGGAGCACACCAGCGATGCGTTCCTCGTTATCGCCAACTGTGGCTTTGAAGTACAGGTTGAGGCCGATGGTGGTCAACTTGCGGGCGATGTAGGCAGCGTTGGTATCGACGATCTCTCCGAGCAGCAACTCGGTGCCGATGGATACGATCTCAGCTTGCATGGGCTGGGTGGTCTCCTAATGGTTCACAACAGCTCGTTGCGCCCCGCGCGCCGCAACTCGTCAACGAGATTTTTCACGTCCTGTGAACGGCTCTTGGGGCAGATGAAGAGGACGTCGCCCGTGTCCACGATGACCAGGCCCTGCAACCCGATGGTGGCGACGGTTCGGCCGGGCGCGTAGATGAGAGAATCCTCTGTGTCGATGGCCAGATGGTCACCGCCGACGACCACGTTCTCGCCCTGGGCTGCGGTCAGGATTTCCGCCACACTGGCCCAACTGCCGACGTCGCTCCAGCCGATGCTGGCCGGGACGACCGCGACCTCTTCGGCGCGCTCCATGATGCCGACGTCGATGCTAACACTGCGGACGTCTGCCCATACCTTCTCAAGCATCGCATCCTGTTCAGGCGTGCCCCAGGCAGCAGAGATTTGCATGAGCTGAGCGTACAGGTCGGGGAGCCAGCGGCGCATGGCCTGCATGATCACATCGATGCGCCAGACAAAGGTGCCGGCGTTCCAGTAGTGACGGCCACCGCGAACATAGTCTGCGGCTTGCTCGGCAGAAGGTTTCTCGACGAACTGCTCCACCCTGTACACCGGCACATCACCGACACGGCGGAGCAGGTGCCCACGCTGGATGTAGCCATAGCCTGTCTCTGGGCGGGTGGGCTCGATGCCCAGGGTCACCAGCGGGCCGCCCGCGGCGACCTCGGCAGCGACCTGCAGCAACTCGCGGAAGCGGGCTGCATCGGCGATGACGTGATCGGCATGCAGCGAGATCATCGTCCCCTGCGGTGCCAAGTGAGAGAGAGCGACCATGGCCAGGCCGATGCTTGGCCCGGTCCCGCGGCCTGCCGGCTCGACCAGGACATTGCTTGCAGGGAGGTCTGGCAGTTGCTCACGCACCTGCGCCGCTTGCTCCGGGCCTGTCACAACAAAGACCTGTTCGGGCGGGATGAGCGGCAGAACACGGTCTACGGTGCACTGGAGCATTGTACGGCAATCGACGATATCCAGCAGTTGCTTGGGGCGGCTGCGGCGGCTGCGTGGCCAGAGGCGTGTGCCCGCGCCGCCCGCCTGGATGACCACAAAGAGGGGGCCGTCTGCTTGCCCTGTTGAAGACAACATAAGCGAATTCCTCAGATCGTGCTTGTAGTAGTGTTGCGTCACACAGGCCCTGCAGGCAATCGTGACATCGTTTATGGCGTCCTGCCCGACACGGTCTCTGTGAAGCACTAGCAGTAAGGTACCAAAGGCGGATTATAGGCCAGTATGATAGAAGGCGCAAGAGCGCCTCGATGCACGGGCCGCTCTAGCTCTCGCACCCCATGCCGTCGCCGTCGCTATCGAAATAGTGCGGGTCGGGCGGCAGGACCTGGAAGCGGCGATAGGGGATGTCGCTGCAGTCCAGGTCAGGGGGCGGGGGCGGAATGCAGACATCCGGGTAGGCTGGGTCACAGCCTGTACGCTCAACAGCAGGGCCGGCCGGCTGCGTTGCGGTAGGCGCTGCTCCCCACAGGCCACGGCCTGCTAGGCGCGCCTCCTCCTCGGCAGTGCGGAGCAGTGCATCATAGCGGATGTCCGGCGGCTCGGAGACAACGCGGGCGAGGCCCAAGCGAACCAGCTCAGCCGTCACGAGCTGTTCGCCCACCCAGACGTGCCGCCGCAGGCGTCCATACTCATCCTGGTCGGTGGCGTCGCTCTCCAGGCCAACCGTGCGGCCCTCGACCATTGCCCTGTTGGCATTGAGAGACTCGAGTGCGAGCCACTCCCCGGCTCTGTTGCGGTCTTGCAGTTGGGGGGCATCGATGCCGATATAGCGTACACTGTACTCGGAGCCATCGATGACGACTTTGATCGTGTCGCCATCGATGACTCGAGCGACGGGAACCTCGATGCGCGGAGAGCCAGTTGGTGAGGGGGTTTCGCTGGCAGTTGGAGTCGGCGAGGGGGTCTCGGTCGGGGGCGACGTTGGGGCGGGCGATTCCGTGGGCCTCTTGGTAGGCATCGGGGTCGGGCTGGGCGTACCAGTGGCCGTCGGGCTGGCCGTAGGGCGAGGCACAGCTGTGGCCGGCACTGTCGCCGTAGGCTGCGGCGCAGCCGGAGCCGGCGGGCGGAGGGCGCAAAGGCCGAGGAGAGGGTAGAGGAAGGCCACAGCGCTCGTCCGGACGAGTAGGGCACTGAGCGTCGTACGCCGGTGCCGGAGGTGGCGGATAAAGCGGGCAAAGGGCATGGCGAATCTCCTTGCGTGCCAATGATCCAGATGCCCCTACAGGTGTAGGCCCTGCCTTGCGGCCCTTTTCCGGGTGTTTCCGCACTACTCCACTTGGTAGGAGATGCCGGCTTCGCGGATCAGGGCATAGCTCATGGTGCCGACGCGGCAGACTAGCCCCTTTAGCTCGAGGAGGGCGAGGGTCGAAGACACCTGAGCAATGGGCAACTGGGTGCTGCGACCGAGTTCGTCAATGTGCATGGGTTCGGAGGAGAGACAGGCCAGCAACTGGGCCTCGACGTCATTCTCGGGGACGATCTGACGCACCTGGGTCCGCTGGGCCAGCATCATGAGATTGAGTTCCTCAAGGACATCCTGGACGTCCATGACCAGCTTGGCTTCACCCGCCTGCAGGAGGCGATTCGTACCCGCGCTGCGGCGCGACAGGGCCGTCCCAGGCACGGCAAAGGTCTCCCGACCCTGTTCGAGGGCGCAGCGGGCGGTAATCAGGGCGCCACTCGTTTCGCCAGCCTCGATGACCAGTGTCCCAAGGGTAAGGCCGCTGATGATGCGGTTACGTGCCGGAAAGTTCCCGGCCTCGGGCTGGGTGCCGAAGGGGTACTCGCTGAGCACCGCCCCACTGGCGGCGATGCGTCGGGAGAGGTCTGTGTTCTCCGGAGGGTATATGCGGTCCAGGCCCGAGCCCAGGATGGCGACGGTGCGCCCGCCGGCAGCGAGGGCGGCATGGTGGGCCTCGGAATCGATGCCGCGAGCCAGTCCACTGACGACCGTTACCCGATTACGGGCGAGGTCGCCGGCCAGGCGGCGAGCCATCTCCAGGCCGTAGGCGCTTGGGTGGCGCGTGCCCACCACGGCGATGGCCCACTCATCATCGGGCGTGAGAGTGCCCCGGACATAGAGCACGGAGGGGGGTGTGCCGATCTCGCGCAGGCGAGCAGGATAGGCGTCGTCGTCCCAAGTCAGCACGGTAACGCCAGCCCGCGCCAAGCGCTCCATCTCGCGGTCCAAGTCGAGAGCGCGCCGGGCTGCCAGGAGGTTGGCTAGGGCACGTCGGTCGAGGCCAGCCGCGCGTAGCTCGGAGCTTTCGGCATGCCAGGCGGTCTTGGCAGAGCCAAAGTGCTTGAGGAGCGCACGGAAGCGCATCGGGCCAATCTGAGGCACAATGTTGAAGCCGACCCAATAGCGCAACTGCGAGCGATCCACGGCTCACGCCCTCTGCTTACGCCTCTTCTTCCTCGACCAGTCCGGGCGGTGGGGTCACGAGCATACGATGGTGTTCCAGGTCCACTTCTTGGACGACCTCGGCCAGGGCCGGAATGAGGACTTCTCGCCTATTTGCGTTGCGAACGACGTAGACGTCGTTCGCGCCCGTCTCAAGAATGTCTGTCACCTGACCCAGGAACTTGCCGGAGGTGGTGTACACCTCAAGGCCGAGGATTTGATAATGGTAATAGACGTCTGTGGCCAAGGGCATCGCCTCTGCTACCGGGACATAGAGGAACTCACCACGGAGTTCGCCTGCCTGCTCAGGGGTGTCGATGCCCTCCAGTTTGAGGATGGCTTCCCCTTGTTGTAGGCGAGCCGAGGACAGCCGGTAGGGGCGGTGCTCCTCGCCGACCAAGATTCGGGTCATCTGGCCAAAGCGCTCAGGAAAGTCCGTGAGGACCTCAGCTCGCACTTCGCCGCGGCGCCCCCAGGATGCCCTAACACGCCCAATGATGAGGTGCGAGGGTGGTGCGGTGTCGCGCCGGTTGGCGTCGACCGGTGGGGCGCCGGCAGGTCGACGTGCGCCACGCCGCGAGGCGTTCACACAATCTCCAGGATGGCGCGTCGTCGCTTGCGCGAGGCTGCTACGCGCAGCAGGGTGCGCATGGCGTTGGCCACACGTCCCTGGCGACCAATGACCCATCCCTTGTCTGAGGGGTGTACGCGCAACTCATAGACCAAAGAGTGGGCGCCGCCTTCCTCGGTGACTCTGACATCCTCGGGGTGGTCCACGAGTGAGCGGGCCATGTATTCGACTAGGTCTTGCATGGCACTGACCTTTCTATGTCTAGCCCAACCTTTGTGCGACAACCGGGCTATACGCTTCGCATGGCGCTTTGATGGGCTTTTGCTTGGATAGGTTATGGCGGTTGGTCGGCGCAAGGTACTTTGGAAGCCTCCTGCACCAACCAACCGCCAAGATGCCTGTCCCAGGTCGCTTCCCGATCAGACTGCGGCTTGGCCGCTCGCGAGCCTGTCCATCACACCGCGGTCGCGGAGCATCTTGGCGACAGCCTCCGTAGGCTGAGCGCCGTTGCGGAGCCAGTGCAGGGCTCGCTCTTCATCGATATGGATCGTCGACGGATGCGTGAGCGGGTTGTAGTGCCCGATCGTTTCGATGAATCTGCCGTTGCGCGGCGAGGTGGACTCGGCCACCACGATGCGGTATGACGGCTGCTTCTTGGCGCCCATCCGACGCAGGCGAATCTTGACCATCCTGTAGCTCTACCTCCTGTCGGTGCGATGTATGCGACATCGCCCAGAGAACGTATCTGGAGCACAGCCCCATGGGGCTGCGAACCCGCTATCTCAAAAACGAGGGGAGCCCCCGCCCCCGGCCACTAGAAAACTGCTTCATCATGCGTTGCATATCACGGAACTGGTTGAGAAGCTGGTTGACTTCTTGCACCGATGTTCCGCTCCCCAGGGCAATGCGGCGCTTGCGGCTCCCGTTCAGCATCTGCGGGTCCCGTCGTTCATTCGGGGTCATCGAATTGATGATAGCCTCGACGCGCTTCATCTGCTTCTCGGTCAGGTCGGCTGGGAGTTGCCGGCTAACCTGACCCAGCCCGGGGATCATCTCCAGCAACTGGCTGAGAGGGCCCATTTTCTTGAGTTCCCGCAGTTGCTGCTGGAAATCCTCCAGGTCAAAGCTGGCTTCTCGCAGCTTTTGCTCCATCTTGCGAGCTTGTTCCTGGTCAAAGGTGCTTTCAGCCCTCTCGATGAGAGTGAGGATATCACCCATGCCCAGGATGCGCGAGGCCAGTCGGTCCGGGTGAAAGGGCTCCAGGGCATCCGTCTTCTCGCCGGCACCCAGGAACTTGATGGGCACGCCGGTTACGTTACGGATTGAGAGCGCCGCACCACCACGCGCATCACCATCGACCTTGGTGAGGATGAGACCCGTCAGCCCCAACCGGCTATGGAAACCCTCGGCCACACGAACCGCTTCCTGCCCGGTCATGGCATCAGCGACCAAGAGCACCTCGGTCGGGTTCACGCGCCGCTTGATCTCCTCAAGCTCTGCCATCATGGTTTCGTCGATCTGCAGGCGCCCTGCCGTATCGAGGATGACCACGCTGTGCGCACCCGCGGCTCGCCGGACGGCGTTCACCACGACGTCTGCCGGTTTGACGCGAGGGTCCTCCGCGTGCACCGGAATGTCGAGTTGCTTGCCCAGCACCTCGATCTGCGTGATGGCTGCCGGACGATACGGGTCGGCTGCTACCAGCAGCGGCTTGTGCCCATCACGGCGCAGGAACAGGGCAAGTTTGGCGGCCATAGTCGTCTTGCCGGACCCCTGCAAGCCGACGAGCATGATGACTTGCGGCGCCTGGCCGGTGAGGTCCAGCTTGGCCGGCTGCCCCAGCAACTTGATCATCTCTTCATTGACGATCTTGATGATCTGCTGGGCGGGCGAAAGGCTCTTGGCGACCTCGCTGCCGATGGCTCGCTCGCGCACTTGGGCCACAAACTCTTTGACCACGCGATAGTTCACATCGGCTTCGAGCAACGCCAAACGGACGTCGCGCAGCCCGGCGTCGACGTCATTTTCAGTTAGGCGGCCCTTGCGGGCCAGCCTGTCGAATGTTGCTTGTAGTTTTTCACTCAGGTTATCAAACATAGCACACCTAAAGGGTGGCGTCCATACGCCACCCTGCTCGGCCATTTTAGCCGACTTGGGGCATTTCGTCAAACGCTGCAGGCGCCGTCTGCGGCAGACCCTTTGGGAATTGGGATGGCCAATGCGGAAAGTGCGCTGGCTATCATGCGTGTGTATGTGGGGTGGCCTCGCAGGCCAGGGTGTTCGCTGTGGAAGCGGGCTGGCTGGCGATCAGTTGGGCCGAGCGAGATGCCTGTACTCCGTGCAATGCCCGCCGGTAGATGGGCACGAAGCGCGAGACGAGGTCTCGATGCGACTCCTCAGTGCTGTAGCGGCCAGCCTCGAGGAGCAGCGATGCGCTACGCACTTCTATGCCTTGACGTCCGGGCGCGAAGGGATTGTCAGGCGGGATGGCCAGCACCGCTAGAAAGCCTGAAAGTAGGCCAACAGGCCCAAGGCGATGTTGTAGGTAGCGTGGGTGATCATCGCTGTAGTCGTATTGGCACGACGGCGCAAGAGCCCTAGGACGATGCCCAGGAGCAACACGATCAGCGTAGACAGGGTCAGGCCATAGTTGGAATGGAGGAGCGCGAAGAGCACAGCCGTTGCCGGCAGGCCGAACCGAGGCTGTAGTGCACCGCGAAAGATGCTCTCCTCACCGAGCGCGGCGGCGAGCCCGAGGGTCAGGATGCCGGGAAGCGACTGGAACAGAGGCCCCAGGAGGCTCTCCGTGAGCCTGCCCACGTCGGGATCTACCGACACGCCCGCTATGCTGGCGAGGGCTTCAAAGACCAAGGCGGCCGGGGCGAGCAGGAGGCCCGCGCCGAAACCGACGCCTACCTGCCGGAGTGTCGGCCGGGTAACACCGAGCCGCTGAAGGGCCTGGCCGAGCTTGCGGCGAGCCAGCCAGCCCACGCCTAGCAGCGCTGTCAATGCCCAGATCATTTCCTGCGCCCACGTGGCCAGCAAGAGGTTGACTGTGGATGTGCTCCCGCTCCCCTCCAAGGAGTTGGCCATGTTCTCCAGGCCCCAGCCGAGGGTCACCATGAGGTTGCTTACGACCAGCATGGTGTACGATAGGGCTACGGCGTGCACTGTGCGCGAGCGATCGATGGGCAGAACCCGCGCCAAGAACCCGCGAACCGGCGGCAGCAGCAGAACCAGGGCCAGGAGTGAAGGCAATGAGAGCCCCAAGCCAACCCGTGCGAGTGCCGACTTGCCGGCCGGGTCGCTACCGAATGCCGAGAATGCTGCCGCAGCCTGGGGAGACAGGTCGGCAGGGATGCTGCCTACCAGGAAGAACATCAGGCCGATGAAGGCGAATCCGAGGTAGAAGGAGATCAACAGCCCGTAGGTGAGCCCGGCCAGGATGGGGTGCTTCTCCTCCGGCGTTTTGCGTCGGTCGGTCTGGTTAGCGAGCCAGAGGATTGCCATGAAGGGTAGGAACAAAACGACGGTAAACACAATGTCCATCGCGAACTCCTGACGCATACGGTCGTGATCGGCGCGGCCTCGGTAATCTTCCTCTTGCAGTCTAGCCCAAAGTGCTCCGTAATGCAACAGCGAGAGTTCTCTCGGCCTCCCCCCGCGCCTGCTGTTGTTGTTCAGTGATTCTGTCACCCTCAAGTGTTCAGTGAATCTGTCACCATCCGGGTGGTACAGATATTGCTACGAACCGGGGTGGACCGGAAGGGAGAGCAAGGGGAGCCTGCCATTGATCGGCTCCATCTTGCTCTTCTTTCATGTTGGTCAAGTCGCACCCGAGTTGGTTACCGGCGATAGCCATGAGTCACTGTCCTTTGGCCGCGATTGATTGGCGGCGCCATGGGTGATCGGGGCCGGGCTTGTGTGGTTGACGCTTCTTGGCCTTCGGCGCCGGCGTTTCTTCTGGCAAGTACTGCACCACCGTCTGCTCCTGCTCTGCCGGCGTGAAGACACCCACGCGAACCGGTTCATGGGTTCGCGGCTGATACACGACGAGAGTCTCACCTTGGTAGCAGATGGCCAGGCTGCCATCCAGTCGCTGTTGCACTTCGACCTGAGCACGGACATAGCTGATGCGTTTGGCCCCCGGCGGGATCTGCAACCGGTGACCGGCAAAGCTGATGGTGTTGTCATTGTTCACGGTGCGCCGGTGCTTGAAGCAGAAGACCGTCTCTGGCAGCAGATCCGCAGGCCACGGTCGATACGCTGAGACCTCTTGCGCCGGCTCCACGCCGAAGCGGGCATTGAACTTGGGCAAGTAAGCCAGCACCACTCGATTGGCTTCCTCGCGGGTGCTGGCCCCGGCCTCCCGCAGTTCCTTGACCAAGCGGTCTTGCAGGGTCTCAAAGAGCCGTTCGATGCGTCCCTTGGCCTGTGGAGACAGTGCCTCGATCAGTTCGATGCCTAATTCGTCCATCAGACGCCCAAATTGACTGCGTGGACGCTCCCCAGCGAGCTTTTGTTCCAGCGTCGCCTTCTTCGGGCTCTGAAAGATGGTGTGGCGGTCGGCATATACCGCCTGGGGCAGACCCTGTGAACGGCTGATCGCCAGTATGAGCTCGAAGTAACCGGCGGCGTCTTCTTCCTCCCGAAACAGTGCATAGGGCACCTGGCCAGTTGCGTCGTCAATCGCCGCAATGAGGACCAAGTGTGGACCACGGCCTTCGAGCCAGTCGTGTGGACTGCCGTCCAATTGCAGGAGCATGCCCGCCTGCGGATAGCGATCCCGCCGCTTACGATGGCGTGGGGGCCGCCGCTTGCGTGGGCTCCCTTGTCCGATAGCTCGCCGTAGACGGCGTACCGTCGAGCGTGACAGCTTGATCCCGTGCACTTCGGCCAGCTTCTCCGTGAAGTGCGTATCGTTGTAGTCGCTGTATTCACCACGCGCCAAATCCCAGACTCGCCGGCAGATCTC
>DAOUGZ010000091.1:0-14103 GCA_034428955.1 Anaerolineae bacterium
TCCACGCGAACCAGCCCAGGCAGCCCCTTCACAGTTTCGGCGATGTCGCTCAGGTTCTGTGCACTGTCGGTCACGCCGGGCACAAGGGGCACACGGATGACATAGGGCACGCCCAGAGTGCTCAGCACTCGCAGGTTGCGCAGTATGGGGCCATTGTCGCAGCCCGTGGCCCTTGCGCGTTGTTGCAACGGCCCTTTGGCCCAAGGGCCTATGTAGCGCCGGTGCAGCAGCGGATCAATCAACTTGAGGTCATAGTAGACCAGGTCCGAGCGAGTGGCGACCTGGCGGAAATCCTCCTCGGTGGCGTAGCCGGAAGTATCCAAGACGACGTGGATATCGTCGAGGAGATCGATCACGGCCGCCACAAAGTGGGCTTGCAGCAGGGGCTCACCGCCGGAAAAGGTCACCCCCCCTTCGTTGGCGCGGAGTATGGCGGCTTGCCGGTTGAGGAGCGCGGCCAGTTCCTCGGCGGTGTAGCGCTTCCCCGCCAAGCGCTCGCCGGTGGGGGTGCGCAGCGTTTGCGGCTGCGGAGACAGCCCCTCCGGATTGTGGCACCACGAGCAGCGCAGCGGGCAGCCCTTGAGAAAAACCGTCGTGCGGATTCCCGGCCCATCGTGGATGGCGAACTCTTTGATGTCAAAGACGATGCCGCTAACGCTGTCCGTTATCACCCGAGTCTCCCCATCAAGCCAGCACGTGGAGGTGGCGGTTGATAATGTGCTCCTGGTACTCGGTTGCGAGCTCGGTAAAGTAGGCGCTCCAACCCCACACGCGGACGATGAGGTTGCGGTGCCGCTCGGGATGGTCGCGGGCATCGAGCAGCGTGGCCAGGTTCACGGTATTGAGCTGCAACTGCTGGCAGCCGAGCTGGGCAAAGGTGCGCACCAGCATGGCCACCTTGCGGATGGACTCGGCATCGCGGAACACGGCATCGGATAGCTCCATGGTCACGGGGCCACCGTTGTAGATACGGGAGTAGTCGATCTTGCTGTAGGTCTGCAGCAGGCTGAATGGCCCTCGCACGCGAATGCCCTGCGCGGGGGCCAGGTTGGCGCTAAAGAACGTGCCTTTCCGGCGCCCGTTGGCCGTGGCCCCTACTGTGGGCTCGCGCATGCCCTCGTGGCCGGTGGCCAGCCAGATGTAGTACATGGCCGAACCGGTGCCTGGACGCACCCGCCCGCCGCGGCCGTTGTCGCTTATCTCCTCGCAGGCATCGGCCAAGGACCGGAAGAGCCAGGTGAGCAGCTCATCGGCCTCGTCATCATTATTGCCCACCTTGGGGCTGTCTTCGAGCAGCTTCTTTCGCAGAGGCTCATAGCCCTGATAGTCGGCATCCAGGGCGGCGAGCAGCTCGCCGCCGTCCACCGTCTGCTCTTCGTAGACCCACTTTTTCACCGCCGCCAGCGCGTCGGCCGCATCGGCGGAGGCGGCTCCGTGCACGCCATAGTTGTTGTACTTGAGGCCGCACGAGAGGTCCCGGCCGCACTCCAGGCAACCGTCCATCAGTACCGAGTAGTAGGGGGCGGGCGGCAGCAGCAGGCGCGAATAGACGTCTACCAGGCTGCTGACTTGCCGGCGGATGTCCTGCGCCGTCTGTTGCAGGAGCGCATCAAAGCTTCCTCCGCTGGGGAGGGTGGCGCGGATACCCCGATCGACTGCCGCCGGCAAAGAGACGGCGCCGATGTTGACCACCTCCATGCCCTTGCCGGGGATGATGAACTCCCAGCAGGCGGCAACGGTATAGCGACGGGCATCCTCTATGTCGTAGCCGTGGGCAACCAGGGCTGAGATCACGACGGCGTCGTTCGAGTACTGCGGAAAGCCGAGCCCCTTGCGGGTCAACTCGGTGGCTAGGCAAAGAAGGTCCAGGTCCGTATCGGGCGAGATGCGCAGGTTGATCTTGGGGTCGATCATGCTCGTTTCGAGCCCTACCCGCAGGACCATGCGAGTCAGTTCGTTGACGCCATCCGAGCCGTCGGGCCGCACGCCGCCGACGGTCAGGCTCTGGCCGTTATCGCCTTGTTGGACGCCTGGGTAGAGGTCCGAGTCCTTGTTCAGGGAGATAAAGAACTCGGCCAGGAGCTCTTCTGCGCTCTCGATAGTCTCTCGCCCGGCCTCCAGGTCCGCCCGCAGGTAGGGCCACAGATACTGGTCCACGCGCCCCAGGCCGACGTGATAGTGCCCGCTCAGCCAGACCACCGCCTGGAGCAGGCGCAGCGCCTGCAACGCCTCGTGGAAGGTCTGGGGCGGATGGGCCGGGACGCGCGACAGGATGCGCGCCACGTCGTCGCGGCCCATCCGGCCGGCGGCCTCGGCATAGCGGGCGGCGAGGCCGAGAACGGCGTCGATGGTCTCGATGGCGCTATCCAGGAACTCGACCGCCTCAGCATCGCTCGCCAAGCGCCGGCGTGTCTCCTGCGCCACGCGCTTGCGCCCCAAGAGGCCCTGCGAGAGGATCATGCCCCAGTCTGCGCAGATGTTCGAGATAGGGCCGAGCTCATGCAGGGTGCGACCTCGCGTGAGGTCGCACCAAGCCTCCGGCGAGTAGATGGGTGGAACGGCCGGCAGCGTGCGGGTGAAGACGATGCGCTCATCGGGCTCGATGACCGGGTGCTCGGCCTCGCACATGCGCCGGGTGAGGCGCGCCGCGCGCTGCGGCCACGAAAGGCCTAGCGCATCGCATTCGGCGAGGATGTCGGGAACGGCGTCTCCTCGCCAGCGGTGGTGCGCCCCATCGCGCACTCGCTGCTTCATCTCCTGCAGTCGTTGGTTCATGGTTACCTCCCGCAACCCACCTCAAAGCGGAGGATGGTGAACGAGTGGCCCGGGAAGACATGCTCATAACTTTCCCCGCCCCAGTGCTCCTCGCTCTCGGTGGGGACGATGCGGCAGGGCTCGCTCGGCGAGTTGGCGCCCTCGAGGGGACCCGACAGACACGCGATGCACACCCGCCCCGCCTCGCCGGAGGTCCCTGGGACCACGGCTGCCGGGCAGTCCTGCTCCTCCAGGTTCACGACCTTGACCACGATGGTGCGGCCGTCCTCGCTGCGCGTCGCTGTGACATCCAGGGCATCGTCGGCGCCTTGCACGTCTGCCCCGATGCGCAGGGGTTGGTAGTGGCGCGCGATCATCTGCTGGGCATAGTACGGCGGCATGCCCCAGACGGTGCTGGGGGTAAAAAAGACCTGGCCCTGATCCCAAAAGTTGTCGTTCTGTTGCCAGGCCTGCAGGCAGTTGGCCGGGCAGTCGATAACGACCTCGCCGTCGAGCCGCTCCACGGTGTTGATGTTGTGGGCGTGGCCCAGGGCGCGCTGCAGGTTGTGGTGGACGCCGTTCTCCTCGAGAATACAGAAACGTACTTGGTTCTCGGGGTCGATCTCGTTGATATAGGCGCGCAGGCGGGGGAAGAACTGCTCCATGACGTCCGCATCGCGCAACTGGTCACCATGAACGTGGATATCCCACAGGGTCTCGTGGCCCTTACATGCAGCGAGGAGGCGTTTCACGGTGTCGCGGTTCTCTGGGTAGTCCAGCTCCTTCTCATAGTAGAGCCAGGGCGAGGCGACGAGGGTGATGCTCGGGTCCTTGCAGCGTACCGCTTCGGCCAGGCCGGCAAAGAGCTCGGGATAGTCGGACCGCACGAGCCAGCGGTCGTCGCCGCCTGCCATGCGTTCCTCGTTGCCGATCTGCAGGTAGCGCAGGCGATAGGGCTCGGGGTGACCGTCGGCGGCGCGCCGGGCTCCCCAGGGGGTCTCGCAATCGCCGTTCAAGTACTCTACCAGGTCGGCCACGTCCTCCGGGCGCTCCGATGGGTTGATGGCCGGCACGCACAAAAAACCCGCCGCCCGGCAGAGGTTGACAAAGTCGATGATGCCGAAGCCGTTCGAACTGTAGGGGTAAAAGGTCCCAAAGTAGGGGGGGCGCTCCTGGCGTGGCCCCAGCATCTTCTTCCAGCGATAGCCGGAGCCGGGGCAGCGGTCTTCGTGGCCCCAATCGGTGTTGATCATATAGCCGCCATAGCGCAGCACGGTCAGCCCCTGGGCCACGAGGGCATCAGCGATATCCTTGCGCACGGGGAGCCCCTCAAAGCGCCCCCAGGGGCCGGGCTGCAGGAAGGCATAGTCAACCCAGACGGCGCCCGGCGCCTTGAGCTTGATGGCAAAGCGTCCGGCCGGGTCGGAGGCCTTGGGATGCAGTTCGAAGGGGAGATCGTGCCAGGCATTGTCTCCCGGCACACGCAGTGCGGCCTCGGCGTAGACCTGGGCGCCGTCGCGGCTCTCCAGGGCGACGGTGACCTCTGTGTCTTCCTCGGCCAGCAAGACGACCAGGCCCTCGTAGGGTTCGCCGGCGACGAGGTGCAGCCCCCAGCGGTTCAGACCCTGGTTCTCGATTCCTACTTCACCCTCACCCGTGGTGAAGGCAATCTTTTGGCTATACCGGCCCCGCCGCGCCTGTAGAATGGTATGCTGGAACTGCCCCTCGGCGTTACCCCGACGGAAGGGCTGCCAGGAGCGCGCCTCGGGCTCATCGCGCAGGTAGGTGCGCTCGGCACGGCAACTGACCGTGCCGGAAAGGCCGGCGAAGGACGGGCCGATCTCCATCGGCTCTTCCTCAAAGCTCTCGCCAAACAGCATCTGACTATAGATTCCGCCATAGACCTCGTGGTTGACGTCTTCGAGGCAGGCGCCGGTCAGGTAGGGCGAAATCCGCCCGACAACGTTATCCGCGAACACGCGGATTGTCGCCTTGTGGGTCATGTCATTTCCTCCCGTGCGGCACGACGCCGCTTCGACTACTGATGTCACCCTGCTCATGGCGCAAGGCGGGCCGGCCGGCAGCCGGCGCTCCGTCACTGCCGGCTTATTAGGCGTAATTCTCGGCGACCTCGCGGGCGATGCGCGTCCAGTCTTTCAGGCGCTCGGGATGGCCCTGCACGGTCGAGATATCCTTGAGCATGATATCGACGTTGCATCCCTTCGCTTCTTCGAGGCCCTGACGCAGCATGCGGCGGATTTCGTCAGGGTCAAAGCCGCAGCAGATGGTCGCGGGGTTGGGCTTCCAGGAGAGGACATAATCGCGCCCGATCTGCTCGGCGCATTTGCGCACATTGGCGACGGGCGTCACACCGATGCGGCGCAGATTGGGTATTTGCTTGAGGATACTGATTTTGTCCGTCAGTTGCTCGCAACAGCCATAGGATATCAGCCCGAACTGCGCCATGATGGGCATCTGGTATTGCAGCATGAACTCGTCGAACATGCGCGGTGAGATGAGCGTGAACTGCTGAGCACAGGTAAAGAACCAGAGCTGCTTCCGCGCGACCCCGAAGGTGTTCGGCGCCGGGTCGGGCAACTCTCGGCAATAGGGCATGCCCATATTAAAGTTGTTGGTCGCGCTCCAGTCCCCGGCCGCCTCGGCCTGATCGTATTGGGCCACGACGGCCTCGCGCATAAAGACGAGGATATCGTGCAGCAGGTCGGGCCTATCGTACATGTAGACCATCATGTTCTCCAGGCCCACCAGGTTCGCGAGCCCCTCGGCGAGGTCGCTGCCCCCGTAGCACTGGTAGAACGGCGAACGATCGACGTTGACCGTCAGGACGTCACCGACGGCATCCTGCAGCCGCGAGACGTTTTCGGCCGTCGCCTGCTCGTCGATAGCATGGGGAGTTGCGATAAGGCGGCTGACCTCCTCACGGCGGCTGATGCACGGCTTGGTGATAAAGGCCTGGCTGCTCAGGTCGCGGATGCGCTCGTAGGCAATGCCCCAGAAGTTGCCGTCCTCGCACTCGGGGCGCACCTTGTGTGTGGCGCGCACGGTAATCCACGGCTCAAAGATGTGGTCGTCGCCGATGGTGCTGTGAAAGATCATGTTGCGCAGCCACAGTTCGTGTCCGCGGTAGAAGGGGTCCTCGCAGACGCACTCATCAGCCAGCATAAAGCCGGCGACGTTCGAGCCCCAATACCATGAGCAGAGGATTGGGACTCGCGTCTTGACCAGGCTGTTGTGTTGGCGCCAGAGCTCGCGGCGCTCTTCTTGCACATCCTGGGCACAGATCTCAGCGTACCGGCAGGCCAGGTCATGCAGGACGGATTGGTCACTGTTCCTCATACTGCTTACTCTCTCCAGTGAGCGAGATCACGACTTTCATACAATCCGGCTGCATGGACTTGCGCAGCGCTTGCTCCGCTTCGGCCAGGGGGAACTCGTGCGTCACAAAGCTCTCCAAGGGGAAGGTAGCCGCGTGCTTGTGCAGCATCTTCATGCTGGGTGTGTAGCCGGTGAAAGGATGGTTAGTGATACCCATCAGGCGCACGTTCTTGGCGCACAGGTGACGGTGGGGGCTGATCGACACCTCTCCGGTGTCGCAAAAGTTGCCGGCTTCTATATACGTTCCACCCGTGCGTAGCATCTCCAATCCTTCGGGCACCACCGTCGGGATACCGACGCACTCGGCAACCACATCGGCGCCGCGACCATGGGTCAGACTGCGCATGTACTCGATGCGCTCCTCGGCGCTGGTCGTGCCGGCATTGATCGTATAGTCGGCGCCAAAGCGCTTCGCCATGGCCAAGCGGTATTCGGACACATCGATCGCGATGATATCTCCCGCACCCAACATGCGCGCTTTGATCAGATGGCAGAGCCCCATGGGGCCGACACCCTGGATCACTACAGTGTCGGCAAAGCCAAAGCCTTCGCCGGAGAGGTGAGAGATCTCCTTCGCTTTGTCGAGGTTGTAGGCTACGGCCATCAGCTCCACCATCACGGCAACGCGCGTCGGCAGGCCCTCGGGCACCTTGTACACAAAGGCTTTGGGTAGGACGTACATGTACTCGGCCCAGCCCCCGAAGAGGTGCGGCGCTTCAGCCGAGGTGAAAGCGTTGCCGTATCCGCGCAAGTGCTCACAGCGGGGATAGGCAAAGCTGTGCCGGCAACCGTAGCATTCACCACAGATGACATCAGGGCAGATGGCTACACGGTCGCCCGGGCGCACAGGCTCGCCGTCGTAATCCAAGCGCGGTGCCTGCCGGTCGTTGACCTCGACGACTGTGCCGATGATCTCATGGCCGGGTATGATGGGAAAAGGAGTTACGGATTCCGCCCCCTTGACCCCTGCATACTGCTTGTTCTCACCCCGCCAGGTGTGCTTGTCGGTGCCGCAGATACCGCACATCTCGACCCTGAGCAGCATCGCTCCCTCCTCCAAACGAGGGAACGGGAAATGCTGGATCTCAAGCTTGCCTGGCGCCACCATGACCGCGGCAGCGACCGTTTCGCTCATCGAGTCACCTCCAGGAGCACTCTGGTTGCCCGTCACGCAGCTAGGCCGTCAGATGTACGCTGAGTCTGGCCACGCTGTGCTTGGGCAGGGTAATGCTTAGCTCATCGCTGCCCTGGCGGGTTACTGCTGGCGCCGTGGCCGTAAAGGCTGTGCCCGGTTGAAAGTCCGGAGCCGAAAGCAAGATGGCCTCGACCTCGCCGATCGGTTGCCCCTGTATCTTGATGTGCGTGTCGTGCTGCTCTTTTGGGCTGCGGTTGACCAAGGTGAGTACGACGGTCTTGGTCTGCTCGTCGAGCGAGGCAGTGACGTCAACATCTGCCAGGCCATCCTGCGCCGCCAACTCGAGCAGCGTGTTGCCGTAATGAGCCTTGTACAGGGGGAACACCTGGCCGCCAGCCGGCAGATAGGCCCGGCCTGGCTCCACCATGATGATGCCCTCGTTCACCGGCTGGAAGAAGCAGCCCAGGGTAATCCCCATTCGGGCCGCCTCACGGCAGAACATGTTCAACATCGATGCGTTGTGGATGCCCTCCACGACGCCGGGCACGCGATACCAGGCATACCACACGTTCCACTCATCGAAGGAGATGCCTATCGTGCGCCCCTTGGGGGCGTTGGCGTCGATCTTGGCCCGGATGTCCTTCACCCTCTGGAATACCTCGGCAGGAGTCGTTGCGACGCGGCGGAACTCCTCATCAGCGAGTGGGCCGGCATAGTCCTTGATCTGGCGCGTGTAATGGTGGTGGGAAATGAGGTCAATAACGTCGCCCAGGTTGGCCAGGCAGTCGGTAAACCAGGAATCCTTGGACCACAGGCCGGACGAGACCAGGACGATGGATGGGTCAACGGCGCGCATGGCGGCGACATAGGGACGGATGGTCTTGGCGTATTCGGCCGGGACGTTAGGGCCTTCCATGTGCCCGTAGCCCAACTCATTGCCGAGGGACCAGTACTTGACGGCATAGGGCTCGGGATGGCCGCGCTCGGCGCGCAAGCTGCCCCACTTGGTGTGCAGGTCGCCGTTGCAGTACTCCACCCAGGCGGCGGATAGCTCGGGGCTCTCCCAGGCAGGGTTGATAGTCAGGAAAGGCTCGGCGCCGATCTCGCGGCAGAGGGCGATGAACTCGTCGATGCCGATCTCGTTGCAGTCAAAGCCGCGGGTATGCGGCAGGGTCTCCATTTCCATGAACGAGGCGAGAGGCGCCCGGCGGTCTACCGGCAACAGCCCATCTTGCCAGCGATAGTCTCCGGCAAAATTGCCTCCCGGCCAGCGCAGGAGGGTACAGCCGATCTCCTTCAGCAGGGCAATAACATCACGGCGCATGCCGAGGAAGGTGTCTTCCGGCGCCAACGAGACGGCGCCCACGTAGAGGTTGGCGGCCACCTCGAAGGTTACTTCGAGGCGTGCGCAGTTACAGCCTTCAGCTGCATGGAAGGTGAAGGCGAACTCTTGCCACCCCTGGGGTCCTACTTCGAAGCAAGCCTGCCCAAAGAGCCGTGACCTGTCGCTCGAGGTAATGCGCACCCACACGGGCACGGCGCGATCGGCCCGCAGAGCGATGCGGCAGCGGTAGTCCGTACCGGCGCAGAGAACCAACCTATCTTGCCCGATGCCGCACACGTCGTGATCGGCGAGGGAACGGATGCGTTGGCAGAGAACCTCGTTCCTGCGCCGGTGGTCCTCCGGGTTGTAGTGAGTGGTGTAGGTATCCTGTGCTTCCAGTTCCCAGTGAGCTGTCTTGGGGCCGATCGCGTACCAGTCCAGCGCGACGCCGTTGCGCTGCGACTTGCCATAGAATTTGCGGTTACGGAGCAGTTCGGCGCTGAGGCCCTGCCATACTGCGCTGCGAGTGTGCTCCAGATTGTGCCCGAACAAGAGTGCAGGGATAGTAGCCGCCTTGGTGCTCAGGTCAACAACAAACTGCAGGTGATCGCCCATTCCGTCCTCTCCTGATGTGGCTACGCATAGCGCCCGCCACCGTCGCATGACAGGGCATTATGCTTTCAGCCCCGATTCGATTAGTCCTTCTACGTAGAACTTGCCCAGGCCGACAAAGAGGGCTACCAGAGGCAGCGAGGCGATGGTGTAGCCGGCGAACAGTGGGCCCCACACAGCAAAGTCCGAGGCGGTAGTGACCTCGGCGGATAGTAGATAGAGGCCCACCGAGATTACCTGCTTGGCCCTGTCGCTCACCGCTACCATAGGCCAGAGGAACGAGTTCCAGGTCGAGAGAAAGTTCAGCACGGCGAGGGTGGCCAGCACAGGCAAGGCCAAAGGCAAGGTGATCTGCCAGATCAGGTGCCAGTGGCCGGCGCCGTCAATACGCGCCGACTCATAGATCTCCTCAGGGATGCCGGAGAAGAAGGCGCGCAGCAGAAAAATGCCGAATATGGGGCCATTGGCGATGTTGGGCACGATATGTGCCCAGAGTGTGTTGAGGAGGCCGAGGTCATGGTAGAGCACGAATGAGGGCACAAAGGTGATCACCCACGGCACGGCGAGCAGGGCAATGATGGCCATGTAGAGCCATTCACGGAATGGGAACCGCAGGCGGGCAAAGACGTAGCCGCCTATCACCGAAAGGATAACCACGCCGGCAAAGCCCACTGCTGCCACGAACAACGTGTTTACCATGTAGCGGTGGATGACTTCCCAGGCTGCCGGGTAGTTCCCCAGCCGCATGGGAAAGCTGACCAGCCAGCGCTCGTGCTGGTATTGCAGGGGATTCTTGACGGATATCGTCAGCATCTGGTAGACGGGAACCAGCGAGACCAGAATCAGGAAAATGATGCCGGCCTGCAGTCCAATCTGCGGACCCTGCCAGGAGCGCCGGGCCTTCCGCGGAAATATACCTTGTTTTGCAGTCTGTGTTGCATTCACTCGACTCACCTCAGTCTGCCAAGTGCCTCTGAACACCTCAGTTGTCCGTTTCGTAATGGGGTCGCATGTACCGGTTGATCAGGTAGGTCAGCAGCATCGCAAAGGCAAAGAGCAGAAAGCCAATTGCGGATGCAAGGCCGTATTCCCCCGTGGTGAAGGCGCGCTCGTACATTCGGAGGCCGGGAACGCTGGTTGCGTAGCCGGGCCCCCCTCTAGTCAGGAGCAGAATGGTGTTGATGCTGGTAAGGCCGTTGATGACAGCCTGTATGGTCAGAAGCCGCAATTGGCTCACCACGAGTGGCAGGTCAATGGTAAGAACACGACGTAGGCCAGTGCAACCGTCAATCAGACAGGCGTCAAAGACCGATTCCGATATCTGGGCCAGCCCTCCAAGGCAGACCAGCGTGCCAATGCCTGCCACCCACGGAAAGCCCACACCCATGACGGCATACAGAGCGATCCCAGGGGATCCGAGCCAGTCGCGCTGGAGCATGCTCAGCCCCACAGCTCTCAGCAGGGCGTTGATGGGTCCGAGGTTCGGGTCGTAGATATGTCGCCACAGGAGCGAATAGACAACCCCTGGGACAAGCATAGGGATAACGATCAGGAAGCGGTACGCCTCTTTGCGGGCCTTGGAACGCACGGCAAAAATCATCTCGGCCATCAGAAACGGCGCGGCGACGCCGCTAACCAGGCCGAAGCACATGAGCTTGAGCACGTTGGTGATTTCGCGTGGCGCCTCTGGGTAGGCAAAGTAGGCCTTGAAGTTGGCCAGGCCCACAAATACCGCAGGCCTGTTGGGCGCCCAGTTGAAGAAGGCACGCACGAGGCCCAGGATGGGAGGATAGTAGACAAAGACGATGAGCATGGCAAAGATCGGGGCCAAGAGCGCATAGGCCTGCCAAGACCGACGGATATTGTTCCAAGTTATTGCCTCGGGATTATCCGCAGCTTTGCTATCCTGCTTGAATAATCGTAGCTTGCCCGAAAACACGCTTGCTATCGGGTTGCCCGATCCAGATCTCATAGCTACTCCTTTGCGGTCACATGTTCCCTGCTCAGCGTCATAGGCCTCATATCCGCCTCCTCACCGTCTGGGCGGTGGGCACGAGAGCAGGGTGGTTGGGTGCAGGCCCGCCTGGTCGTGCCGGTGCCGAGGGCAGTCGTCTCGTTCGATCAGGGAGGGCGCCACAAAGACCGGCAATACAGGCAGCTAGGGCTGTGGCCTAGCAGTTGGAGCGTGGAAGGGGGAAGTGTCTGTCCATATTATGGTTGGAGGATGCCGATGCGTACTACCTCGTGTTTGCCCACTTCCACCAGGCGGCCAATGCTCGTGTCCAGAACGTGTAGCTCTACATTGTCCTTCGGATCGTAAGGGCTGTAACGGTTGGGGGTGAGTTGGATCACAACCACGCCGTTCTCGTCTGTGTAGCTCCAATCGGGCAAGACTCTGCCGGCGCCCGTTCCCAACCATGCCTGCACCAGATCATTGGCCCGTGGTACTCCATTTTCCGTAATACGGACGGCGATCTCGACGCTGTTCTGGCCATCAGCTACCACTTCAGGGGGATTCACAGACACTTCCAGGTTGATCCTCCCCAGCCTTGCTTGGGCCATCAGCCAGTCTGTCCCTGCGATCAAGACCAAGACCGCCAGTACACCTAACGCAGTGAGTCTCCAACGCACTTTTCAGCCTTCCTCGTCTCACTGGGCTGCCATCTCTGCCGGGGCAGCCCTCATGGTATCCTGCTCAGACCTCGATCCCTCGAAGGCTTCAGGCCAGGCCGTGGCAGAGCAGATTGCCCAGCCGCGGCCTGGCTGCGAAAGGAGCGTGGTCTCTAGGGCAGGCTGCTAGAGCTGTGTTACGGGATCGTGGTAGAAGAGACTTGCCTCGTGCGCTCAATCTCGTCGGCCAGGATCCTGTCTGAGTGGCTGCTAACCCTCCTGTAGAGCCTTGATTGATGCCTCGTAGCGATCGGCGCCTGCCGCCGTCTCTTCGTGCTGGCGCCGGAAGAACGTCTCGTCGTCCATTTGCCCGGTGGCCCAGGCCACGAACAGCTTGCGGACCTCATTGAAGAGGGTGTTGTCGAACTGCAGACACTCACCCCACCAGGCGATCGAGTACTTCCACTTGGGCAGCTTGTAGCTCATAAGGCCGGACCACACCGGCCCGAGTGGGGCGTCCTTGGCGCAGGGCACAAGCTCTTCGTTCTCGTTGACCAGGAAGGCGTTGTTCTCGGGCTCGGTGATCCACTGGAGCCACTTGATGGCGGCGTCAACAGTGCCACGCTGCTGGGCGACCTTCATGACTGCCGTATCCGGCCCGTTGATGCGGACCAGCCAGCCCTCGGGAACCTTGCCGTCACCGGCGGTCCACTCCGGCGGGTCACTGGCTTCGGGCAGGTCGGCACTGGTCACCGATGCCGGGGGCACGATGACGCGTTCGAACTTCATCTGCGGGTCGCTGAGTTGGGCCGTGATCTCCCATCCGCCGGTCTGGCGCATGCCGATCTGGCCCTGCCGCCACATCACCTCGAGATCGGCGCTGGCCCAGCCGTCTGCCCAGTGGGCGGTAACGGCCTTTTGCTGGCGCCAGGCGGCCTGGTACTTTTCGGTCAAAGGCCCGACGAGGCCTTCCCGGAAGGCTGGTAGCGCTTCCTCTGCACCGACAAAGAGGTCACCGTTCGTGTCCATGAGGGCACATTCAGGCTGGAGAATGGACGGCAAGAGTTGCAGGCCGAGCGCCCAGATGTTGCCTTCCTTAGCCTCGGGCGGCCAGGGAATCCAGGAGCTGCCGGCTTCCTTCAGAGCCTGGCCGACCTCGAGCTGCTCTGTCCAGGTCGTCGGAGGCTCCATGCCGATCTTCTTGAACCAGTCCATGTTGCACATCATGCCGATCTCAAAATTGGCGATTTTGTCGGACACGGGGATGCAGTATATGTGCCCATCGGCATAGACGGCGGCCTTCATGACGCTGGGATAGAAGGAATCTTTCCACGTTGCATAGTCGGGCGCATAGGGGTTCGGCTGGTCGAGGTACTCCTCGACGGGCATGCAGTAGCCCTTGTAGATTGGGATCTCGTGAAGCGGGTCGATGATATCCGGTTCGCTCCCGGCCGCTACGAGCGCGTCACACCAGGCGCCGTAGTAGGTGTCGCCCGCTGCGCCTTCCGGCGAGCCCGAATAGCGCAGCCATTCGATCTCGATGTTCGGTTCCACCTCCTTGAACTTCTCGGCCAAGACGCGGGGGGCATTGACTACCGTGGGATGCTCGGCCGAGCGCTCTGTCCATTCGGAAGGAGTATAGGCATTGACGACGAGCTTGGTGACCTGTGGCGCCAGTGTCGCGGTGACAATCTTCTCTACGACCTTGGGCTCATTGCTCTCACCGCCCGTTCCCTGAGGCGCCGGAGCGGCCTGGGGCTGGCAGGCTGCAAGCAACGTTGCCCCGGTGCCGAGGGCGGCATAGCGCAGGAAGCCTCTCCGGCTCACGCGCGACTTGTCCACGGACATGGTTTCCCTCCTGTACCTCTTCTCGCTATCTGAGTGTTGCCACAATAGCCAATACAACTATAATGAGTATATCCAAGTGTTCTGGCGTGTTCCATGCGTTCCCGACATGACTCCGACATGTTCCCGACATGGTTGGGAGATGTCCAGATAGGACGACCATTGTCTATGACTGTCGTTCCACCGCTTCCAGAGAGTCTCATCGTCGAGACGGCTGATGCGCTCCGTCACTTTTACGATTTCCCCTACCTGAGCCACCATTCCATCCTGCAGTCGCTACGCGAGTTGGTGAGCGCTGACCCGGCGATCGCCGTGCAAGAGCTGCGCGCCCTGCTTCTGGACACGGTCGAGGAGCTGCGCCCACCGGCCAACGTCCCCACGAGCAGCCTGGCCTGGCGCCCGTACCACATTCTGTACAACCGCTACA
>DAOUGZ010000092.1:0-3983 GCA_034428955.1 Anaerolineae bacterium
GGACTATGGCATGGTCATGGCCGGAGCCTTTACCAGCGCCCTACCGATCATCATCGTCTTCCTGTTCATGCAGCGCCAGTTCATCTCGGGGCTGACCCTGGGCGCCGTAAAGTCGTAGCGTGCCGGAACGCAGCGCCAGTGCTCGACCAGACAGCGACAGAGGAGAAATGAGTCAATGGACAGACAACTGAGCGCCTATCGTGTGGCAGCAGTACAGATGGATATCGTGCCACGAGCGATAGAGCGGAACCGAGACCACGCCGCCGAGATGGCACGCGAGGCGATCCGGCGTGGAGCGCGGCTGGTCGTATTCCCAGAACTCTGCGACATCGACGAGGTCAGCCAGGCATGGGAACTGGCTACCCCAGTGTCCGGACCATTCACGGAGCCGCTCCAAGAACTCGCCGCCAAGCATGGCGTGCACATCGTCATTGGTATGTCGAGACGGATGGAGGAACGCTACTTCAATAGCGCCGTCTTCATCGGCCCGCAGGGCATCATAGGCGCCTACGACAAGGTACACCCTTGGTCCGGCGTCTGGGATGAGGCGCGCAACGACTGGGGCGAGGATCCCAACCGAATCGAGCCCCACAACTTTTTACCAGGGGAAGGATTCAAGGTATTCGACTTGGGCGGCGTCTCGGTCGGCGCGATGATCTGCTACGACGGGATGTTCTCTGAGAGCTGGCTCTGCAACCGCCTGCTGGGCGCCGACCTGGTCGTCTGGCCTACTAACCGGGGCACCTATGGCGACATAGACGTCCCAGCGCTAGCCCGCTTTTTCCAGCTTTCGGTCATGGCCGTAAACCGCTTCGGGCAGTCCACCTATTGGACGCAGGGGGATTCGCAGATCATCGACGCTCAGGGCAACGTACTGGCGCATGCCTACGGTGGCGAGGCTGTCCTCATTGCCGACCTGGATGTGGCCGGTGCCCGCAAGTGGCGCCGCGCACTGCCCTACATGCGAGACCGGCGGCCCGATCTCTATAGCCGGATCCTCCAAAGGGCGCCCGTAGCAGAGATCGCACCCGGCATCCACAGTGCCCACGTCAGGCCTCTTTGGGAGCAACCTCAAGGGAGTAGCGAGGACTGAGACCATGGGGAATACCTCCATATCGATGAATGCTCTCGTGCTTGTCAACTCGGCCAGCGCCGGCTATCGCGAAGGCATTGAGGGCGTCCTCCCGTACCTTGAGCACCTGGGAGTCCCCCATGTGCTCGTTGACCTGGCCGGCACCCCACTGCCGGGCAACGTGGCGGATTATGCTCTAGTCATCATCGCCCACCGCCAAATGGACCCACGCGGCGTCCGCCTTGGCCGCGAGGGCCGCTGTGCGTTGCTGGCTGCTGTCGGCCAGGGTGCCGGCCTGGTCAGTTTTGACCCCCAGTTGCCGTCTGCGGCGGAAATCGGCGCTGAGCAGAGCGCGAACGCCGAGGTCGAGGCAGGAAGCGTCGAGTTCGCCAGCCGGCCTCACTTCATCACAATCCGTCACGAACCCGAGGAAGAGCTGGCGCTGGCTGGCCCGCTGAACATTCCTTCTCTAGCTGCCACGGAGGGCGGCGTACTGCTGAGAGCCTGTAGCCGGCCCTTGATGGCCACAGCGAGGTTGGGCCATGGCCGAGTAGTGCAATGGGCGACGGCAGGGTGGATGCACAGCGGCGTCCTCGGTCCCGTCGCAGGCCTCGATGACGTGCTCTGGCGCGGCCTGGTGTGGGCAGCGCGCAAGCCCTTCGCACTGCGCGGGCTGGCCCCCCTGGTCAGCATGCGGGTAGACGACGTTGCGGGCCGTGGCATACTCTTTGGTCAAAGCCCTCTCTACTGGGTGCATATCGCCAACCGCCAGGGTTTCAAGCCCTGGCTAGGGCTCTTTATCTACAACCTCGCTCCCGAGACGGTGAACGAGTTGCGTGACCTCATCTCGCGCGGCCAAGCCACCGGCTTTCCACACGCCTTTGGGCGGGCCTCACAGCCGGACACAGAACCCTTCTTCCAATGGGATGCCGAGTTCCTGCGGCTGGCGGATGGCGAAGCCGGCGAGTTCGAGCGCCGAAACGGTCGCCCACCGCTGGCATCAGACCTGGATAGGTTCATCTACTTTGACCATCTCAGGGGCCAGCCCTGGCCCGAGGCGGAAATCCGGCGTCGGCTGGCCGCCGTCGACGACTGGTACGCAGCCCACGCTCCGCTGGCCATGTCACGCCTGGCGCTGCCCCACTGGTACGAGATGGGGCGCAATGTCGTAGCTCACATCCACGACCGCTGGGGCGCCGAGTTCGTTGGCCAGCCCAACGATGTCGAGACCCGATTCATCCCCGGCACTCGGTGGCTCCCAATCGGCCCGTTCCGGCGCTACGAAGAGCCTCAGAGCTGCCACATGGTGTCCAGCGGCAGCGGGCACCGGCCCGTCTACTACGCCGACTGGATCAACTTTGGTGGGCGGCGGTTCTTCAATTGCCTTACCGAGATCCGCGACATCACCGGCTATGAATGGCAACCAGACAACGACGTCGCCGGCACGGTCAGCCGGGGCACGCGTCAGCTCCGGAGAGCCTTTGATAGCATGGCACTGCCGGTGCTCTTCACCCACGAGACGGACCACATATACCGCATACGCCCAGACAACTGGGTGGCAGAGATCGCACAGGTCGCGCGAGGAATCGCTGACTATAGCCCCATCTATGTCACCCTCGACGAGGCCGTGCGCTACGTGCGCGCCACACGCACCTCACGCCTGAGCACCTGCACGTACGATCCACAGACCAGCCGGTTTAGTGCATCCTTCACCGGCTGCGCTGATGTAGCGACCCACTTTTACCTGTTCCGAGAAGCCGGTCCTGACATCGAGGAGACGCTGGTAGACGTGCCGGCGTTCGACGGGCAAGCCGTTGTGATCACTGAGATCCCTACGAGTGAGAGAGGAGAATAGCATGGAGCCATTGAAGGCAGGCTACGTTTCCCTGGGCACCGAGTTCTACGTGCCCGATCGTCTCAAAGCCATCACTGCCGCCGCCGAGAAGCAGCTCACCGAGGCCGGCATTGACCTCGCCGCTACCGACCCCGTCTTCGCCCTCGGCCAGGAGGAGCGCGCCATCCGCGAACTCCAGGCCGCCCAATGGGATTTCCTCATCGTCAACGTCATCAACTGGATCGACCCCCGGGCCGCCTCCCGCCTCCTCTTCACCTTCCGCGACCGGCCCATCGTCCTCTACTCCTACGGCGGCTTTACCGAGGGCGATACCCTCATCTCACCCGCCGCCGGCGCCGGCTCCACCGCCCTCCGCTTCCCCCTCGAGCGTTGGGGGGCCAAGTTCGCCTACCTCTTCAATGCCCCCGACGCCCCCATGGACGTCCAGGGCATCATCAAGTTCGGCCGCGCCGCCCGCGCCGTCCGCAGGCTCCGCTCCGCACGCCTCGGCCTTGTCGGCTGGAACGATATGGGCCTCTACACCACCGGCTTCAACCCCACCACCCTCCGTGGCCTCATCGGCCCCGAGGTCGAGTCCTTCGATATGCTCCAACTCGAACGCAAGATGGACGCCCTCGACCCCGCCGCCGTCCGCGCCGAGATCGCCCGCGTCACCGCCAACTGGGAGTACCCTCTCGGCAAACCCAAAGACGAGGTCATCGAACGCGCCGTCCGCATGTACATGGCCACGGTCGAGTTCTGCCGCGAGAAGCGCTTTGACGCCATCTCCTACAAGTGCGTCGAGGGCATCTCCCTCTGCATGAACGCCGTCCACTCGGTCCCCTCCGCCCTCGTCGCCTCCGCCGGCTACCCCTATGTCGATGAGGACGACGTCGGCAACCTCGTCGCCGCACTCATGCTCAAGTGGGTCTCCGGCGAGCAGGTCACCTTCCTCGAGCACTATGAGCACCACCCGGAGTGGATCCTGCTCGGCGTCGACGGCTTTATCCCCGATCAACTCATCGACGGCAAGCCGCAGATCAAGGACATCTCCACCGTCCTCCTCGACGGCATCGC
>DAOUGZ010000093.1:0-5555 GCA_034428955.1 Anaerolineae bacterium
TTGAGCCGCCGGGGGCGAGGATCATTGCCATGCCTAGAACCGTGCAGATAACCGTGCCCGCGGACCGGACCGACAGCCTCGTGGACGAAATGGTGCGCATCCCAGGGCTGATCGGCCTGCGCGTGCAAAAGGGTGTCTCAGTCCAGCCTCCCGGCGACGTCATCAGCGCCGAGATGACCAACCGGTCGCTGCAGGCGCTGCTGCCGATCCTCGATCGGCAGGGGCTGGGCGAGGACCCTGCCCTCTCCCTCACGACCAGTACGCCCCTCAGCATCGTATCGCCGCCGGCAACCCCAACCCTGATCCGCGAGGAGAGCGAGACGACGTGGGAGGAGATGGAATTCATCATCGGCAAAGAGAGCAACATGACGGCGACCGCCCTGACGGTTATGGCCATCGCCGGGGTTCTGGCCATCGTGGGCGTCGCCACCAATGCGCTGCACGTCGTCATTGCCAGCATGCTCATCGCCCCCGGGTTCGAGCCGATCACGCGCATCAGCCTGGGCATCGCAGCAGGGAGCGCGGGCTGGCGGCGCGGCCTGGTCTACACGGCGGAAGGGTATGCGGTGCTGGTTCTGGGGGCTGCCGCCACGGCCCTGGTGCTGCGCGCGCTGGGCGTGCCGTTGCCCGGTGGGCAGGCCACCTACCTGCCCGCGCAGGTCCTCGTCAACTATTGGACCACGGTTAGCGGCCCCTCAGTGGTGGCCAGCGCCCTGGCCAGCATTGCCGGCGCGCTGCTCATCATCACCAACCGCTCGGTGCTCACCGCGGGCGTGATGGTCGCGCTGGCGCTGATCCCCACCGCCGCCATCGCCGGCATGGGGCTCGTCTTGGGGCAGTGGCAACTCGTCGCCGGGGCCTTGTCGCGCTGGATCATCGACGCCTTACTGGTCGCCTCGCTCGCCCTGCTGGTCTTTGGCTGGGAGCGCAACCGAAGGCAGCGGCGGCGGACGCGGTTCTAGAGCGCCTGCATTCCCCTCAGCAATCCTGCAGGCTCTCCCATTCGACCCCGGCGGAGTCCAGTGCCTCGCGCGCCGCCGCCTTGTCTTCCCGTGCAATCCGTATGCACACGCCGCAGTCGGAGCTGATGTGACGCGGCACGGGGATCATCTTGCAGCCTATCCCGGCCCGCTTGAGGACCACTTCCGCGCGTATGGCGTGGCTTGTTGAAGGCAGGAGGATCACAACATACTCCGGACTATCCATTGCGCCTCTTTCTCATACCGGCACAGAGCCGGAACCAATACCGTTTGGAAGACGGCCCTCGGGAGACGCAGAGAAGCAGAGCGCCACGGAGGCCACGATGGCAGGGTTGTTGTGCCCCCTCTGCGGTCCTCTGTCGCTCTGCGGTCCTCTGCGTTTCCTGAGGGCCGGCGATGGATACAGCCCAGGCCCCCTCTGCCCATCTACGAGGGCAAGCTCTCCCCTGGCACCCCTACTTGGCTATCGTCAGGGTGAACTCGTCTCCCGCGGCCTCCACCTGCACCCGGTAGCCCGCCTTCTCGGCCATGCGTGTGACGTTCTCGCAGGAGGTAACGGTGTCTACCAGCACCCGCACCGGCAGGTCGCCGGCCTGGAGCGCGCGCCGGGTCAGGATCACCGGCTGCGGGCACGATAGACCGCGAGCATCGACTGTCGTTGCCATGGTTTTCACACCTCCGCTTTGGTGAAGGCCTGGCGCATCGTCAGGCCGATGAGCGAGCATACAACCAGCCCAAGAACGACGGCGGCCATGCCGGCCGTGGAGAGGCCGCCGGTCCGGGCCACACCCTCGACGACCGTATCGGGACTGCCGGCCAGGCCAAAGTTGTGGGCGAGGGCTGCGCCGGCGATCATGCCGAGGACAAAGACCGCCGCATCACCATCGCCTTCGCCGCTCAGAAAGAGCTGCCGCCCGGGGCAACCGCCTGCCAGGGCAAAGGCGAGCCCGGCCAGCGTCATGCCCAGCAGGTTCCAGAGGTGGTTGGAATGGGCCACCGGCTGCCCGGCAAAGCCGAGACGAACCTGGCCGAGCGCCAAGTTGGTCAGGAAGGCCGCCGCCACGAGCGCGCCCACGCCGCTGATCAGGTGGGTTTCGCCCATGAGGATAACGTCGCGCACCGCGCCCATGGTGCAGAAACGGGTGCGCTGGGCCAGGAAGCCGATGGCCAACCCCACAGCCAGGGAGATGAGCAGAGGGGCATGGAGCGAGCCCGGACCGCTCTGGCTGAAGAATATGGGGCCATCGGGGGTGAACTGGGGCCGGAAGACAAGGAGCAGCAGCAGGCCGATCATCAAGAGCGGCATGATCCAGCCCACCGCCGGGTAGGTGCGCTGCGCGCGGCCCAGGCTGTAGCCCGCCCTGAGGAAGCCGACTCCCACCGCGATGCCTATCGCCAGCCCGGCAAGGCCGAAGAGGGCGTTGAGGTCGCCCCCGGCCAGGCGCAACAGGGCCCGCCACGGGCAGCCGAGGAAGGCCAGCGCCCCGATCATGGCGAACACGCCCAGAACAAAGCGGACGATGGGCGCCGAACCCGCACGGGCCTTGAACTCGCGGAAGGCGAGGGCGGCCGCCAGCGACCCGAGCACAAAGCCCACAATCTCGGGGCGAATGTACTGCACCGCAGCGGCACGGTGCAACCCCAGGGCGCCGGCAATGTCCCGCTCGAAGCAGGCCACGCAGATGCCCATGTTCGGTGGGTTGCCGAGCCTCTGGAGGAGTGGGGCCAGCGCCCCAATCAGGGCGCCGGCCAGGATGATGCCCCAACGCGAGGCAGTAAGGCGGTTCAGACGGACCAGCATAGTGCATCCCTCCTGTAGGATATGATATGGTGCCTACGCGGCCAGATGACCGCGACGTGGCCAATAGAAAAGCCGCCGCGGCATACGCCGGCAGCGGCCCCTCCCAGGAGAGATGCAGCCGAAACTTTAGGGCGTCATCACATCACCGCCCCGGCGTATGCAGGCGTCCGTACAGGCGCCAACTGGCGCCCAGGGCCAAACTCACGTGCGGCGATGATGTATACCGTACACTGGCATCCTCACGAAAGAACTCGGGCGAGCATCGAGCCGGCTAATCCCCGCTCAGGCTCGCCAAGAGGCGAAGAGGAACTATCCGCAGTATAGCATACCCCGGCAAAAGCTCCAAGACTCGACTGTGAGGTGCATCCCGAAATCGTTGCCGAGCGAGGGAACACATACCACTTGGCAACCTCGGGTCATCCTTAGTGCCTTGGTGTTATGCGGTCTTCCGGTCGCCGATGATTCCGGCGGGTAGTCAGGCGAGGTCAGCGCAATGTGCCTCCTCGCCCAGAGCTGGCCCGTCGAGCCGGCGCAGCGCCGGCAGCGCGTAGCCGCTCAGGCCGAGGAGGATACCTCCCACACCGGTGCAGAGGAACATCAGGCCCATCCCCGCACCCGCGCCGCTGCCCACAAGCCGCCCGAAGAGCGGCACGAGGGGCCCGCCCGCGCGCAAGGCCGGCTCAAAGAGCCGGTCCGCCAAGAGGCCGCCGGCCACATAGCCCAGGGGCGTGACGGCCGTCTGCAGCGTGTTGCGCACGGCGAGGACTCGCCCCTGCACGTCCGGTGGGACGCTACGCTGCCAGAGCGCGTCGTAACAGCCGATGATGAAGGGGATAGAGACCGTAGCCCCCAGGGCGCCCACCACCCACACCGGCGTGCTGCGGCCCAGGGCAAAGAGCAGGTCTCCGCATGCGTAAGAGAGGGCCACGCTGGCCAGGTAGCCCAGCACACGTCGTCGCGGCCCGCCCCAAGAGGAGAAGAGGAGGCCGCCGACGACCCCGCCCAGGCCAAGGCCCGTCTGCACCGCGCCGAGCGCCACCTCGCTGCCGCCGCTGCGCGCCAGCACCATCGCCGGCAGGATGCCAAAGTAGGTCAGCGCGGCCAGCAGGTTGACGGCAGTGTGGATCAGGAGCAACTGGCCCAACCCGGCATGGGCGCGGATGTAGGCCAGGCCAAAGGGCAACTCGGCGCCGAGGCCGCGGCGCGAGGCATCTCGGCCCTCGTCGCTGACCGGCGGCCTCGGGATGCGCGCCCAGAGCAGGGTCACACAGGCCGCGCCAAAGGTCGCCAGGTCAACGACCAACACGGCGCGCAGCCCCGAGAGGGCGACCAGCAACCCCGCCAGGGCCGGCGCCAGCACCCTGGCTGCCGAGTCGGCCAGCGACTCCAGCCCGTTCGCCCGGCCGTATTCCTCCTCCGGCACGAGCACCGTCACAGCCGCGGTGCCGGCCGGCGACTGGAAGGCATCGAGCAGGCCGGTGAGCGCCTCGTAGAGGTAGAGGTGCACCAGATCCAGCCGGCCCAGGGCCAGCAGGGCGAAAAGGCCCGCCGTCAGACAGGCGGCGCCGGCATCGGCCCAGAGCAGCACCCGGCGCCGATCCCAGCGGTCCACCAGCACGCCGGCCAGCGGACCGATGAGGACGTAGGGGATGTAACCGACCGCGCCCAACAAGGCCAGGGCCGTGGCGCTGCCCGTCTGCTCATAGGCCCAGACGAGCAGACCAAAGCGGGTCATGGCCGTGCCGACGCTCGAGACGAACTGGCCCGCCCAGATAATCAGAAACGTCTTGCTGCTGCGAAAAAACGCACGTGCACCATTCATAAGGCCATCCTTGTACAGGGTCGCAAACCGGCAGGCATTCTACCCCGTTAGGCACAATCGCGCCAACTCGCCGAGGAAAGCCTATATGCTGGGCACGAGGAGTGGTTCGCGAACACGGTGCATCCCGCCATCCTTGCCCGCGAGTGAACCGGCCTAGCGTATTCGCTCCGCCGACAGCCCGAGCCAGAGCAAGTAGAGCGAGATAAAGACGCTCGTCAGCGCCCCCGGCAGCGAAGCCGCAGTGCCGATCAGCGCCAGTGCCGCCGAGGCGGCAAAGCCGGCGTTCTTGAGGGTCGCAAAGAGGACCAGGCTAACCCGCGTGCCGCGTGGGACGTGCAGCCGCCGCAACACGACCTCGCTCGCCGCGCCCAGCCCAAAGGTCGAGGCCAGCGCCACCACGCTGACCCGCAGCGCCAGAAGCGGCTGGCCAAAGATGAGGTCGCGGTTGACCCCTACCGCAACGAAAATCACAATCGCATAGGCCCAGTTGATCACCGGCCCGCGCCAGCGCCGCACATAGGGCAGGATGCGCCGCCAGCGCAACAGCCGCGACACCAAGAGCGGGATGACGATCAGGTTCACCAGCAGCACCAAGAGCTCCACCGGCTGAATCAGGCTGGAGCCGACAAGGAGCAGAGTGAGCGCCGGCGTAATGACCAGCGCGGCGATGTGAGAGCCGATGGTGCCCACCAGAGAGAGGATTACGTCGCCGCGCAGGGCAGAGCAAAAGCCCAGCCCGCCGACGGCCGGGGGCGAAGCGGCGACGAGGGCAAAGCCGGCGAACAGCTCAGGCTCGGGCACCAAGAGCCGCGCCAGCAACACCACAACCACTGTATTGACCACATACGTCGCCAGGAGGGCGAGAGCCGTCGCCCGCAGCACGCTCCGCCAGTCGCGAAAGACACGCTCGGATACATCCGCGGCGGTGAGGGCAATGAGGACGCCCAGGGCC
>DAOUGZ010000094.1:0-11657 GCA_034428955.1 Anaerolineae bacterium
AAGTTGTGGTACAGGAACGTATGACCCAAGCCGGGATGCGCTGGAGCCGTGTAGGAGCTCAGGCCATGCTCGCCTTGCGCTCCCTCTTGCTCAGTGATCGCTGGGAAATGGAGTGGACTTCGATGTTTCCTACGCTGTCACCTTCCTAATATCTTGGACAGACCCTAATCAGGCACGCACACCACCGGAAGCCGTTCGGCGCCGGTCAGCCGAGGCAGACCGCCTCGACTCCCTGGGCGTATTTCGAGTTCTTGGTCACTGGGAAGGGGAAATAGCCGGCGACGCGGTCGGCATACCGCTCATAGCCGTCCTGGAGCTTTAGCTCGACCACCAGCCCCCTGCGGTCCGTATGCCGATGTAGGAACCGGTTCTGCAATGGGGCTAGGCCGTAGAACAGCATGCCGGTATCCAGCGTGGCCCGGCATCGGCCGTCCACCGCGGCAAAGTACCGGCGGTAGTAGCGGTTCACAAGCACGGCCTGCAGGCCGGCCAGGCGGAGGCGCACGTGCGCAGGCAGGTTGCTTTGCCGCAGGACCGCCTGCAGGTAGCGCCTGTTCAGGCCCTGGTCCAGCACAAACGGCATCAGGGGATACTGCTCCTTGAGGCCCACCAGCCCGCGCTTGATCTTGAACTCGAGCACCGGCCGCTCAATCGGGCCAAACAGCTCACCGTACCAGCGAATGCGCACCTTTAGGCGATTGGCGGCTCCGTTGACGTGGTCATAATAGTTGCCCAGGTGGGGCGTGTCCAGGTAGATGTTGTTCACATGGCGCGGCGGATAGGGCATCCTGAATAGACAGGGATGGAGGCGGATCAAAGCACACACCTGCCGAGCATCCAGTTGCTCCACCCGCAGCTTGATCTCGTACCTGCCCAAAGACGCCTGAGCCGTCATCTGCCCGCTTACCCAATTCCCCGGTTGTCGAGGAAGGTGATATCGGCCGAACCGGACAGCTCGCGGATGGATGCGCGGAGGGCATTCACATCGGAGGTCTTGCGGAACTCGACCAGAAACGACATCTCTTGCATCCCCCCGCTCTCGTCAAAGCGCAGCAGCCTGGCCTTTGGGCAGTGAAGCATGAGCATGCGCATGACTTGCCCCAGGTCCAAAAGGTCGGGGGCGCGACCGGCGACAGTCAGGTACAGGTTGGCATCCGCATGGGGCCGGCCCAGCACCTTCATCAAGCCGACAAGCACTACGGCCAGGGCCAGGGCCAGGATGGTGATGAGCCGCTGGTTGTCACCCAACCCAATGCCCACCCCAACGCAGAGAAAGAGGTAGGCCAACTCCTCCGGCTCTTTGATGGCCGCCCGGAAACGCACGATGGAGAGCGCCCCGACCAGGCCCAGCGAAAGCGCCACCGAAGAGCGCACCACCTGGATGATAAAGGTGGTGGTAATGGCGATGAGCATAAAGTTGGCCGCAAACTTGCGGCGGTTGGATAACGAGTTCCCCCAGTGGATGTACACGCGCCCCAGGATGAGGGCCAACACGGCGGCCAGCCCCAGATCGATCAGCACGGTGCGCAGGTCCGGCAGCGGACCCGGCGCTGCGAAAAACTCGCGGACCAGGTCTGCCCAGCCCGAGCCCGGCGCACTGGGCTGTAGCGGCCCAGCGGACGGCAGCGGTTCGTCGGCCAGAACCGGAGCCGTAGCCAACAGAGCACAGACAACCAGCAGTGCCGGCCCCATGCGAGTGAGGAGACTCTTTCCGGACACTATTCTCCTACTCCGTTATCTGTGATGGCCTCAACGGAAGCCCGCTCTGCCTGCTCCAGGTCGCGGCGGATGAACTCGCTGCGCGCCTGGGCCAGATCAGCGAGACGAATCCACCCATCTTCAAACTCGTGGGCAGAGAACAAGGCCTCCGCGCCATAGTACATCGGGTCGCCCGTAGATTGCCTGACATAGGGTGCGATCATCTCATAGTAGCCGCGCGCCCTCTCGCCGACCCATTCGCGGTTGAAAAAGTGCCGGACGAGCAGGTCCAAGTAAGCACGGAACCGCTGACGGTAGCGCTCAACCCGAAAGATACCGTCGGTCAAGGGGGCGCGCGAGACGGTGCCCGCCTCCGGCCTTGTGTAGAGAGGGAAAGTGGGATCCCCTCCCCAGAACAGATCCCAGGGGAGCCACTCGAAGCGGTCTGTGGCAGGGTTGTGAAAGAGATAATAGTTGTTGCCCAGCACGGCATAGGTGTCCGGATTCATGGTCGCCACGATGACCGCCCAGTAGCGCAAAAAGCCGTCCACATTCAGAACTTGCTCGAGCGCACGGGCGTAATCTTCCGGGGTTTCATAGGCTGTGCCGTCGACGACCCGGCAGAGGGCGATGATGTCCGAGTAGTCGGCCGCTTCCTCGTTGTTCTCCTTGCCGTAGGCATAGTGGCCGTCTTGCACGGGATAATCCTCAATGCGCTCCCCATGGTAGACCAGGTCCGCCGGCCCCCATTGGGCGTAGCTGGCCTTGTACAGGTTGCCCCCCACCGCGTCGTGGCCAAAGCGGTTGCCGATGTATTTCCTGTCGACGCGCTCGATCATATTGTAGACCCCCCAGAAACGTGCCGGCCGGCTGTCGTCAATGACATCTATCCACAGTTCGACAAAAGCAAGATGGCTAGCCGGCACGCCCGCCAGGGTCATCAATTCGTAGGACAGCGCTTCCATCAGCATGGTGGGGTCATTGATATTGTTGGTAAAGATCAACTGGCGAAGGTTGTGATACTCTTGCCCGTCAACAAAGGCATCGGTGACGATCTTCCACGGTTTCTTGGCTCGTGAAGCAGTCAAAGAGAATTGGCCGCGCATACGAAAGCCAACATCGTTCAGCCGCTCGCCCAAGATGATGGCGTCTGCAGGCACCGTGACCTTGGCCTCCGGGTCGGCCCATATCCGCTCCCAGTCGGCATTAGTGAGCAGGATGTCCACCCGGTGCACCCGGCTGTCGTCGAACACCGTCCAATAGTCGACATTGCTGGAGGCCCGGTGACGGACGCTGATGGTCACCTGGTCGGTAGCGGCCCAGCCTTGCTCATCGGTGACTCTCAGAGTAACAGTATACTCGCCGGGCGCCAGGTAGCGATAGCCCGCATAGCCGCCGGCGGCGGTTGCGTCCGTGTCGTAGAGGCCGTCTCCGTCCAGATCCCACTCGTAACGCACGATAGGGCCATGGCGGCTCTCGCTGCCATACGCGCTCAGGTACACCTGCAAGGGCGCCCAGCCCTGGTTGGGCATGGCGCTCGCCATGGCCGTGACCCCCTCACTCTGCTCAACGATGAGCGGCTGAGAGGGCTGCAGGTCGAATCGCACATAGAGGAGCAGGCTGGCCAACAGGAAGACAGCGATGCTCGACCCTTCGATCCAGCGATAGACCTCGGTTCTGCCCGCAAGCAAGTTCCTCACCTGCACACGTCCTGTAGGTCAGGATTGGGGTCTACCGGCCCAGCAGCGCCTCACAGAGGTTCCAACATACAACGCGCGTCGTAGCGCCCTGTCTGCCGGTATCCCTGTGACGCGACACTTGTCGTCGGGTTGGGGTAAGAGGGCCCGGTCTCCGGACAAACCGGGAACCCGTCTCCTTTGCCAAATCGGGGTTCCGTGCATCCGGGCCGGCATGTGCCCGGTCCGGATGCACCGTAATGTACACCCGATGCAGAGCGAGGTCAAGGCCTTTCTACACCGGGGCCTGTCGTGGGTTAGGGAGAGATAAAGATGGTACTGAGGTGGGCATCGCCTATGTCGTCATGGTCCTTATGCTCGTAATAGGCAAGCTCTATCCTATAGGGCCCCAGGCTGCCCGCGCTCCAGATCTGACGTAGTCCCAGGGCCACCCAGTCCGGCGGGCCCAGCTTGCGGGCCACGGTTTTGAAGGTGTCATCCCAGGTCAGGCCATAGGGCAACTCGCCACGATACTGGGCAAAGCGCCGGCTCTCGAGGCCCGCATGCAGAGTCAACTGCGACACTTGACCCGTGTTGTCGAAATCCAGAGTATAGCCGGCCGCCGTATTGTAGACAGTCTTTCCGGACGAGGACCACTCGAGGTTCGCTAGAGCGGGGTCATCCGCGTGGAGGGTGATCAGCTTTTCCCAGGCTATAGCGCCATCGGCCTGCCCGGCCCCCACCACCGCTGTCCGGCCCGGCCCAGGCTCACCTACCGTGGGTTCGGCAGGTGAGCCGCTGAGCATCGATAGAACGAGGACTCCCATGCCACACGCCGATGCCAGACCGCAGGCGGCGAGGAGGAGCACAACGATCAGGACGATAGCCTTACGCGACATGGCAGTCTCCTTGTATGCCAATGCGTAGAGGGTGATAGGTCTGTAGATTGCCCTATTCTAACACCCTGCTACCATCTGTCAACGGCTCTCGCGCGCAAGGCAGTTTTTTTTGAGGTCGCGGCCTGGCGCGCACCCTGCGCGCCAGAGCTTGAAGGCCATCAGAACGCCATGGCCGGCCACGCACAGGCTGTGGCCGTTCAGCACGGTCAGCAACGGCAGTAGCCGAGGGCCGAGCCTGTGGACGTAGTCATGGAACCGGCGGTACCGTCGCCATCCGGGCCTCGAGCGGTGCCCAGTATTCTCCGGCGTTCCGGGTCCGCAGTTGGTAGGGTCCCTGTTCGCCAAAGCAGAGCGCCCAGCCGGTGCGCTCATCAGCAAACTCGATGGCGCTCGCCCCGGCGAGGCTCAGATTCGGTGTGAGCGATTCCCAGGTCCGGCCGCCGTCCTGGGTGCGCAAAAGCGCGGTCGCCCCCCTATCGTCGGGCACGACCACCCACCCATGATCGGCACTCGCGAAATCATAGAGCATCCGCCCATCGTCGGGGGCGCTGACCGGGGTGCCTGCGCTCCAGGTGGCCCCGCCGTCTCGCGTAACGAAAAAGATGAGCTCCCGGCTCTTGTGCCAGAGGTTGGCCACCAGCACCCCATCCGTCGCCGAGAAAAAGGCCGGCGGCTGCGTACTCGCCTGAGCCTGCTCGTACCCCTCCGGCAAGGCGAGCGCCTGTTCCTGCCAGGTACACCCGCCGTCGTGCGTCACGTAGAGGTAAACCCGGCCGTCCACCGGGGCAAAGCCGGCGATCCAACCGATCTCTTCATCCAGCCGCGTGATGCCGCTCTTGCTGCCGCCAAAGGGCAAGCTCCCTTGGGCCGGATTCTGAGGGTCGGTGGCGGCGAGCACTCTCCATGTATCGCCGCCATCGCCGGTGCCCAGGACGGTCACCGCCTCACTGCCCGCCGCCGCGCCCTGGTGAACCAGCGCCCAGCCGCGGCGCTCATCGATAAAGCTCAGGTCCACCCCCATGCCCTCAACCGGCAGCGTGCCGCGTTGCCAGGTGAGGCCGCCGTCGGCCGTGCGCCAGAGGATCATCTCGCCCGGAGCGTCGTCTGTAGAGGCTACCCAGGCGTGGCTCACATCAAAAAAGTGGGCGCCTGCGAGCGGAAAACGCGGCCGAACCGAGCCGTCGTGCGGCGTCACGTCGGACCACACCGCGCCGCCATCGGTCGTACGCAGCACCGCGCTATCACCAAGGCCCCAGCCGGCGTTCTCATTGATCATGCTCAGTGAAACCAGAGGTGCCCCGGCGACGGGCACAGCCTCCGGCGTAACCGAGGGGGCCGCAGACCCCGCCGGCAGCAGGCGCAGTGCGGCGTGGCCGTCGCGCGCCACGCGGTAGGCCAGGCCCCTGCCTGGCAGCCACACCGGCGCATCGGCCACCTCGCCCTCCGGCGTCAGGCGCTGCAGTACGCCGCTGTCGCCGGCGAGGCCCAGGTAAAGGGCGCCGTCCTGGCTGAAAACGACCCAACCGTCCGAGCCGGCCCAGGCCGCGCCAGCCATGCCCACCGCCCGCGCCAGAAGCTGCGGCTCGCCCGCTGCCGGCCAGGGACTGAGGGCCAAGTCGGCCCGGCCCCTGTCGTCGGCCGGCTCGCTGAGCCAGAGGAGTTGCCCGCCACTGGGCGACCAGGCCGCCGGCCTGAACCCAGAGGCGAGATGCCGTGGCGCGGTTTCTCCCTTGGCATCAACCACATAGGCGTCGCCATCCTCCGGCGGCGTGCCCCCCTTGCCCTGGAAGTAGACCAACTCCGTGCCGTCGGGCGTCCAGGCCAGGTGCCGGATAAAGTGGTCGGGCATCACCAGTTGGTGCCGGTTCGCGCCGTCCGCGTCTATGACGTTGACGCTAACCGTGGGCACGGGTGCCGGGCCGGCATCGTGGTAGACGGTGAAAGCGATGCGCCGGCCGTCGTGCGAGACCACAGCTTCGCCATAGTCCTGGGAGCCATCCGGGGCCGTGATATGCAGCACTGCATTGTCGCCCAGGGTGCAGACGATTATCGCCCCCGACGGCCCGCCGACCACGGCCACCATCCGCTCGCTATCGGGGAACCAGGCCACGTGAGTGATATCGTGCGGACTCTCGAACAGCGTGATTTCGGCGCCGGTCTCGACGTTGTGCGCCACCAGCCGGTGCCGCGGCGCGGCGCCCGTCGCCGGCTCGGGCCGCAGGGGGCAGGCCACCCAGCGGCCGTCGGGCGAGATGTGGTAGGACGCGGCCGAGGGTGGCGGGGTAAAGAGGTCCTGCGCTTCACCGAACGCAGGCGCCTCGGGCGCGACCGTGGGCGGCGGGGGCGGCTCATCCGTCGGCCGCGGCCCCACGCCGAACACCTGGCGCAGCGTAGCCAGCGCCACCTCCGCCTGGGCCGGCACCCGATGCTCGTAGCGCTCCCTGCCCAAGAAGATGTCTGCATCCCCATCCAGCGGGATCAGCACCGCCGTGACTGAGGTGAACGCCCCGACCTGCACGCCCGGCTCGGCGTAGATAGCCTCCAGGGCCACACCCTCCCGCTTGACGCGCTCGGCCTCCTCCCAAGGGTTGAGCAGGGCAGCCTGGATGTCTCCCTCTACCCCAGCCAACACCTGGCCGGCGAGTTGGGCCACCGGTTCGTACACCGAGAGATCGGCCGTCAGTTCATCGGCCTGCCCCTGATGGTAGAGGGCCATGCGCGCCGGCGCCGCTTCGGCCTCGGGCCGCGGCCCCAATTCCAGCAGGACCAATTCGGCCCCTTCCCATCCACCACGGATGAACAGCACCCGCCGGCCGTCGCGCGAGACGGAGACGATATCCGTCGCCGGGTAGCGGTGGGCGATCGGCCGCACTTGGCCGTTGGGCGCATCCAGCGCGCAGATCCAGATCGACGAGACGGTGAGCGGCTGGTTAAAGTAGGCGCGCCCACCGCCGGCCCAGTACGGCCCGGGCATCGCCGGCGCCGGCTTGCCGTTCAGCATCACCTGGCGCAGGCCCGTGCCGTCGCGGCGTACCACCCAGAGCGTAGGCTCCTCCGATTGTGGGTTCCGGTTCGAGAAGCAGATCCACTCGCCGTCGGGCGAGATGCCCGAATGCGGGATGTAGGCCGTGCCGGCGAACGAGGCCAGAACACGGCTCTCTTTGCTCGCCATGTCGTACAGCACAAGCGATTGTCCATCCGCCGGCGCATCCTTGGGCGACGACGGCAGGCCGCTGGTCATGACGAAATGCAGAGCATAGTCGTCGGTGGGTGCATAGATGACATCGCCGACCAACGCATCGTCGCTGACGCCGAACCACCCGCCCAGGGGCGCGACCTGGGCCTCCTCGCCGCCGCCGTCGGCGCGCACGCGCCGGGCGATTCCGCCGCCGCCCCAGATGGTTGGGTCCAGATAGAGGTGTTGGCCGTCGCCGGACCAGCGCGCGATCTGCAGCGCCGGCCCGCCCATAGCGCCTTCCGGCACCGGGAGCGGGCGGTAGAGCAATTTCAGGTTACCGCCGCCGGCGTCGATACGCCACACCTCAGTAAGAGATGCCTCGCCCTCCTGATCGCGATGCTTGACAAAAGCCAGCGAGCGGCCGTCCGGCGACCAGCGCACCGAAGTGTAGGAGTAGCCCTCCTCCGGCGTCAGGTCCAGGTCCTGGCCGGTGTTCAGGTCGCGCACGACCAGGCGGGTCAGGCGGGTCGCCTCGCTGTCTACCGTCGGCAGGTAGGCCACCTTCGTCCCATCGGGCGAGAGCTGGGGCGTGCGGTCCACCCGCTCGCCGTCGATCACCCAGTAGTAGGGCGAGGCGATGACCTGCTCGTTCACCACCTCCCAACCCGCCCCAGCCGGTGTGGCGGTCGCCATCGATGTGGACGCCCCCTGCCTCCTACGCTCCACCAGCGGGCGCCAGGTTATCGCCAACCCAACGACCAAAAGCAGTACCAGGGCGGACATGCCCACCCAAACGGTGACGTTGCCCGCGCGTTCCGCCAGCCGCCGGAACGGCTGCCAGCGCCGCTTCTTCTCCACCTCGTCCATCACTCTCTCCCTGACATGCGCGGCCACCCTGTCCGCGTCCTCAGCAGCCGGCAGCGCAGCCAGGCGCGCGGCCAGCTCTCGATCCGCAGCCAGCCGGCGGCAGCAGGCTTCGCACCCAGCCAGATGCGCCGTCACCGGGGCCAGAGCAGGCCCCTCCAGTTCCCCATCCGCGTAGAGCGGCAAGAGTTCTCGCACCCGCCGGCAGTTCATCGCTTTCCCTCCTCAGAATCGAGCTGGAGGTAGATCTCACGAAAGGCGGCCCGGGCTCGGGAGATGCGCATGCGCGCTGCCGGGATGGAGGTGCTCAGCACATCGGCCAGCTCGGCATACGACAGCCCATGCTGGAAGCGCAAGAGCAGGCAGGCCACATCGCTCTTGGACAGCCTGCCCAGAGCACGCGCCATCAAGTCCTTCTGCCCCAGGCGCGCCTCCGGCCCCGGTCCGGGAGCCTTGGCCGTGGCGGCGTGGAAGGGCAGCCATTGAACCAACCTGCGCCGCCGCAGAGCCGAGAGGGCGGTGTTGGTGGCGATGGCGTAGAGCCAGGCCTTGGGGTTCTCCGGCGGGGCGCCCCGCGAGAGGGCCTGGTAAGCCTTGAGGAACGTCTGCTGGGCCAGGTCCTCCGCCATATCCGCATCGCTCACCAGCGAGCACAGATAGCGGCATATGGGCCGGTTGAACTGGTCAAAGAGGGTATCAAAGGTATCCACGTTGCTGCGTCTCACGCTTTCCAGCCGCGACAGGCAATACTCCATCGCGCACCTCCCTATGCACTATTGAGACGCACAGGAGGGAGAAAATGTAACATCTTTTTTCATCCTATCCAAATAGTTGCAGGTCCCCCCGGATTTCGTCCTACCCAAATGGCTGCACGTATGGTATAATCAGCACGTTTACACATGATAGTTGCAGACGCGAAAGGATGTTGCAGGGCGTATGGCAGCGGAGCCGGCGGTCATCCTGACCCACGACAATACCGACCTGGACGGGCTCGCAGCGGAGCTGGCGGCCTCCAAGCTCTTTCCGCAGGCGACGCCGGTGCTGCCCACGCGCCTGAACCGCAACGTGCGCGAGTTTGTGAGCCTCTACGCCGATGCCCTGCCCTTTGTCGAGGCGCGCTCGCTGCCCAAGCAAAAGGTGGCCCTGGCCATCCTGGTGGACACGCAGAACGTCAGCCCCGTGCGCGGCATGGGGCCGGAGACGCGCCTGCACATCATCGACCACCACCCCCGGGAGGCAGACCTGCCCGAGACGGCGACCATCGAGTGCGCAGAACTGGGCGCCGTGACCACCCTCCTGACGGAGCGTCTGCAGGCGCAGGGCATCGCCCTCTCGACGATCGAGGCCAGCCTGCTCTTGCTGGGCATCTATGAAGACACCGGCTCCCTCACCTATCAGGGGACGACGCCGCGCGATGTGCGCGCCGCGGCCTGGCTATTGGAGCGGGGCGCCAACCTGGGCATCGTCGAGCGCTTTATGCGCACGCCGCTGACCCAAGAGCAGCAGGCCCTCTACACGCGCCTGGTGAGCGACGCCGAGATCGTCCGCGTGCAGGAGCGGACGGTGGTCATCGCCGCCGCCCGGCTCGACGGGTACGTGGAGGAGCTGGCCGCCCTGGCGCACAAGCTGGTGGACCTCTTTGACCCCGATGCTTGCTTCCTGCTGGCCGAATACGAGGGCAACGTGCAGGTCATTGCTCGCAGCACCATAGACGCCATCGACGTGGGCGACGTGGTGCGCCGGATGCACGGCGGCGGGCACCCCAAGGCGGCAGCCGCGCTCTTGCCGGATAGCAAACTGGAAGACGTCCGCGAGGAACTGCTGAACCGGCTGCGGCTCAGCGTGCAGCCGGCAACCACGGTCTCGCAGATTATGTCTTATGGCGTGCACACCCTCTCGCCCGGCCTGACCATCGCCGAGGCCAACGCGCGCATGCGCCGCTACGGGCACGAGGGCTTTCCCGTCGTCGAGGGGGGTCGCCTGGTGGGCATCCTGACGCGCAGCGAGATCGACCGCGCGCTGCATCACGACCTCGGCTCGGCGCCGGTGCGCGCCTATATGCGTGCGGGCGCTGTCAGCGTCAGCCCCAACGACCCCATCGACCGGGTGCAGCAGGTGATGTTGGAGCACAACCTGGGGCAGGTGCCGGTCGTCTCCGAGGGGCGCATCCTGGGCATCGTGACCCGCACCGACCTGATCAAGCTCTACAGCGCGCCGCCGCGCCCGTCGCGGCAGGCGCAGCTTGCCGACCTCCTGGAGCGCACGATCCCTCAGCCCCTCCTGGAGCTGCTGCACCAGGTGCGCGATCAGGCCAATGACCTGGGCTTTTCGCTCTACGTGGTGGGCGGGTTTGTGCGCGATCTGCTCCTGAGCCAGCCGACGCTGGATCTGGACCTAGTGGTGGAGGGGGATGCCATCACCCTGGCCCGCCGCCTGGCGGAAAAGACCGGCGGCCGCGTGCGCAGCCATGGCCGTTTCGGCACGGCCAAGCTCATCCTCGAAGGCCCACAGGGGGAGGGCGTGCCTCAGGCGCTGGATTTCGTCACCGCGCGCACCGAGTTCTACGCCCACCCCAGCGCCCTGCCCCAGGTGGAGCGCAGTTCGATCAAGCAAGACCTCTACCGGCGCGACTTTACCATCAACACCATGGCGATTTGCCTGGACCGGGCGCGCTATGGAGAGTTGTTGGATTATTACGGGGGCGAGCGCGACCTGCGCGAGGGGTTGATTCGCGTGCTGCACAGCCTCAGCTTTGTGGAAGACCCCACACGCGCCCTGCGGGCGGTGCGCTTTGAGCAGCGCCTGGGCTTTAGCATCGAGCCACGCACCGAGGAGCTGCTGCGCGGCGCCCTCGACCTGCTGGACCGGGTAACCGGCGACCGGCTACGCCACGAGTTGCTGCTGATCCTGCGCGAGCGGGCTGCCGAGAGGGCCTGGGCCCGTCTGGGCGAGCTGGGGATTCTGCAGCGCCTGAGCCCCGGCCTGAGCGCCGACGAGTGGACGGCCCGCAAGCTGCGGGACCTGCGCCGCTGCTGTGAGGACCTGCGCAGGCAGCCGGCGGAGGCGGAGGCCTGGCCGGCTGTCGCCGCGGGGCACGTCCCCTGCGAGGTATTGGCCCTGGCCCTAGTGAGCATGCGTATGGAGCGCAGCGAGGTCGAGGAGTTGAACAACCGGCTGCTGGTGCCGCAGAACCAGGCCAACATCCTGCTCGATAGCCAGGCAGCCTGGCGGCTCATGCCGCAGTTGGAGCAAGAGCTGCCCGGCAGCACCCTCTACCGTGCCCTACGCGGCCTGCCTGAGGGGGCGCTGCTGGCAGCCTCAGTCGCAACAGATAACCCGGTA
>DAOUGZ010000095.1:0-11400 GCA_034428955.1 Anaerolineae bacterium
TCCTCACCCAGGCAGGCGTGGGGGCCGTGGGCTTCGGTCGAGCCGACGGGGATGATGATCACATCGTTTTTGTCCAGACGCTCGGCGACCTGTTTCCAGGTCATGTTCTGCAGGTAGATGCTCGAGGGCAGGTCCATGTGCCCGCCCTGCGGCGGGATTTGCCAGTTCTGCTGTTCCATTGCGATGTCTCCTTTGTTGGGGGGTGGGCAGTGGGCGTTACTATTGCCCACTGTCTATTGTCCATTGTCTACTTCGCACAGCCGCACGGGCCGATGCTCCCGATACGATTTCAGGGCGGCCAGGCCGATGACGACCGGCGCTCGCCCGTCGTGCCCATCGATCAGGGGGTGGGTGTCGCTCTGCACGCACTCGACGAAGGACTGGAGTTCGGCGATGTACGCGTCTGTGTAGCGTTCCATGAAGAAAAAGGGAGGGCAGGCGTGGCGGATTCCGTCCGCGCCGGCGTGGCTGACGGTATCCGGGCTCTGATTGCCGGCCGTGAGCATCCCTTCCGAGCCAAAGACCTCGATGCGCTGATCGTAACCATAGACGGCCCGGCGGCTGTTGTCGATAACGCCCAGGGCGCCGCCGGCAAAGTGCAGGGTGATGGCCGCCGTATCCACATCCCCGGCCTGCCCGATCTGCGGGTCCACCAGGACGGCGCCGGCGGCATAGACCTCGTTGACCTCCTGCCGCATCAGGTAGCGGGCCATGTCAAAGTCGTGGATGGTCATATCCAAAAAGATACCGCCGGACACGCGCACGTACTCGAGCGGGGGCGGGCTGGGGTCGCGGCTGGTTATGCGCAGCAGGTGCGGCGTGCCGATCCGGCCTGCGACGACCATGTCCCGCAGGCGGCGAAAGCTGGCGTCGAAACGCCGGTTAAAGCCTACCTGCAGCTTGACCCCGGCACTCTCGACGGCCGCCAGCGCCCTGTCGATCCTGACCAGGTCATGGTCTATCGGTTTCTCGCACAGGATGTGCTTGCCGGCCTGCGCCGCCTCGACGATGATCTGCGCGTGGGTATCGGTGGGTGAGCAGATGATGACCGCATCGATGGCCGGGTCGTCGAGCAGCCGGCGATAGTCGGCCACGGCCTTTGGGATGCCCACGCGCGCCGCGATAGCCTCGGCCGCGGGCAGGCGGCTGTCCGCGACCCCCAACAGCCTGGCCCCCTCCACGCGCCGCGCCAGGTGCTCGCAGTGCAGGCTGCCGATGCGCCCCGCGCCGATCACGCCGATGTTGGTTGTGTAGTTAGCCAAAGATTTTGCCTCCATTGATCCTACTCTATCCGCACCATCACCTTGCCGCCGGCGCGGTCGGTGGAGGCTTTGATCGCCTCTACGGCGTCGGCGAGAGGGTAGCGGGCGGTGATGATGCGGGTCATATCGATCAGTCCGGCGGCCATCATGCTGATGACGTGGGGAAAGATGCCGTTCCCCGAGTGGCCCTGCGAGCCGAAGAACTGGGCGTGACGAACCTGGAAGCGTTCCAGGTAGATGGGCACCTGGGTGGCGGCGCGGCCAACCTGGGCGATCTTGCCGTTGACCGCCAGGGCGAGTTCCATCTCGGGGATCGTCTTATCGGGCGCGCCGGCCGCCTCGACCAAGAGGTCCGCGCCGCGGCCCTGGGTGAGGTCGAGGATGGCCTCATGGGGCGAGACCTGGCGCGGGTCGTAGGCATAGTCGGCGCCTACCTGTAGCGCCAGCTCGCGGCGTGAGGGCGAGGTCTCGAAGGCGATGACTTTGGCCGCGCCGGCCGCCTTGCACTCGGCGGCCGCGGCTAGGCCGATGGGTCCCTGGCCAAAGATGACTACGTTGCCGCCCGGCCTAAAGCCGCCGGCGCGGACAAAGACGCAATTGTAGGCCACGCTACAGGGCTCCACCAGGGCGCCGGCGTCGAAGAGGGTTTGCTCGTCGTAACGATCGGCCAGGTCGTTCAGCTTCCAGCAGTACTTGGCGCCGATGGCGATATGCTCGGCAAAAGCACCGTCGATGGTAAAGCCGATCTCCTCCAGGTTCTCGCACTGGTTGGGGAAGCCGTCGCGACAGGGGCGGCACTGGCCGCACCAGATCATCTCCTCTGCGGTGACCCGATCGCCCACCTGGAGGCCCGTCACGTCGCGCCCGACCTCTACCACCTCTCCGGCGAACTCGTGGCCCAGGATAGCCGGGAAGCGTGTCAGGCCGGGGTAGAGAATATAGTCCTCGGCGTCGGTCTCGTAAAAGTGCATGTCCGAGCCGCAGACGCCGCAGGCGCGCACCCGCACCAACACCTGGTCGGGCGCGATGGGGGGCACGGGCACATCCTTGATCTCAAGCCTGGGGTGGCGCCAGACCGAGTTGCCGGTTACGGCTTTGCCCGTCTCCTTCTCCCAGGCCGACACCGCATAATCCGGCTTGGGGTCCCACTCCGCTGACAGCACGAGCGCTTTCATGTTCCCTCCTTGTGCATGTGCACATGCAGCCCATATCGCTGCGCACAACCCACGGTAATGCAAACGTGTGCATGACAGAACGAAAACCAATGATACGCGTAGCATGATGCCCGGACGGCATGGGCTTTTCCGGCTGTTATGAGGAACAGACCTCCCGGCAAGTTTCCCTCACCACCAGGGTGGGCGGGAGGATGACGTCGCGCACTTCCGGGTCGCCCTTGATGAGCGCCAGGGCCATCTCCATGGCGCGCTTGCCCAGGGTGTATTTGGGCTGGGCGATCGTCGTCAGTGGCGGCAGGAGGTGGGCGGCGATGGCCACGTCATCGTAGCCGATGACGGAGAGGTCGCCCGGCACGCGCAGGCCGGCGCGGTGCAGGGCAGACATCACGCCCACCGCCGTCATGTCGTTATAGCAAAAGACGGCAGAGACGGGCAGTTTGCGGTGCAAGAGTTCGTTAGCGGCTTGCAGGCCGCCATCGGCCCGGCCGTTGCCCACGAGGATGTGGGCAGGGTCCAACTCTAGGCCATACTCGCGCAATGCTTTGCGGCAGCCAGCCAGGCGCGTTTCGCTGGCCCGTGCCCAGATGGGTCCACCAATGTAGGCGATGCGGCGATGCCCCAGAGAGGCGAGGTAACGGCCCGCCAGTTCACCGCCATAGAGGTCGTCGATACGCACCGAATGGGTATAGTCGCCCTCGCCCTGGTTGTTCACGAGCACAATAGGCACGGCAAGCCGGCGCAAGTAGGGCAGGTAGAGGCTGCCCAGGCGCGAGGAGGTGACGATGATGGCGTCGACGCGCTTCTCGCGCAGGGCGCGCACGGTCTTGAGTTCGCGCTCCGGCTCCGAGTTCGAGTTGCAGAGGATGGTGTTGTACTGGCAGCTCAGGGCCGTCTCCTCGATGCCCTGGACGACCTGGGCGATGAAGGGGTCGGTGATGGAGGTGACCACCAGGCCAATGGTACCGCTGCGGTGGGTGACCAAGCCACGCCCCAGGGCGCTGGGCGAGTAGCCCATCTCGTCGGCGATCTTGCGGATGCGCGCTTTTGTCTCCTCACTGATGAAGGGGCTATCGGCCAATGCCCGGGAGACCGTCGAGTGCGAGACGCCGGCGACGCGAGCTATATCTTTGATCGTCACGCTCATGGGCCTACCTCTGGTCTGCACACGTGTGCGAACACCGCTCTGGAAGAACCCCTCGCAGAGGGGTGTCTGCACATATTGTACACTCTGTGTGCCCCGTGTGTCAAGGGCCGGTTTGCGCTGTGCACGGCGCTAGGGTTGCTGCCTGACCTCAACGACCAGGACTTCCCCAGGCTGCTCGGGCAGGTGAAAAGGCTCGCTGACGGCCAGCACGCTACAACCGCACTGGTCCCAGACCACCCAGCGGAATGGCCCCTGCCCGCACTCCTCTTCGCTGACCCACCACTGCATCTCGCCGTTTTCGTCCAGCGGACCCTGCCAGCTATCCACATCGTGCCAGGTCCCATCGTCGTCTTGTCGCTGTATGACCGTGGGAAGCGGCGCGCCCGCACCACAGCAGCCGGCCAGGATGGCATGTAGCTTGATGACCGCCCCTGCTGGGGTGCGAGATGGGCTGGGTTCGGTGGGCGTGGGGGTGCAGGTCTCGGTCGCGCTGGGCTCAGGCACAATATAGACCACTGTGACCGGCAGGTAGATCACGGTGGTCGGCTCACAAACGACTGTGGGGCAGGCCCTGGTAGGTGTGGGGGTGTAAGCCCTGGCCTTGCTGGGATTGGGTGGGTCAGCGGGGGCCGCTGTGGCCGGCAGGTGGGTTACCCTCGTCGGCTCGCCGGCGCTCGTCGGGTGGACCGGAGTGGTCGTGCGTCGGAGCAGCCGGTACACATCCGTCGCCAGACGGCCGGCCTCGATCGCACATACGCCACACGCCACCAGCAGGATGACCGTACCGGCGATGATGCCCAGCCGCAGGTATTGTACTCGCCTGGATCCAGCTTGCGTCATACTACCTTTCCTTCGCTTCACGACGAAAAGGCCGCTCAGCAGCAATGAACCGCTATATACATTGTAACGGGAGGATCGGTGTCTCGTCTAGCCCCAAGGGGTAGGCTCTTTGGGCTAGGCCGGACTACTACGGAGAGGGCTTTTCCGGCCAGGGGCGAATGATGGTATACTGGACACACACCCCAGTGCCGCAAGCGTTGCCGCGGCTTGCCCTGGGGGGACGGCTTGGTTGGATAGAAAACTCGCAACGCACCGGCTGCACGCTCGCAGCGGTGGCTCTGCTGTCGTGGCGCCGGCGACAGGCTGGGTAGCGACGGAGGGTGCAGAAGGGAGGCCGTCGGCCCGATGAGTGCACGTGCTGCGATATCCAAGCTGGCCGTAGGGCTGCGCAGCCGTGGCGTGGCTCTGCGCTCGCTCTACTTTCTCTACTACGGCAGCGGTGCCTGCTGGTCCCCCTTCTTTACCGTGTACCTGCGCCAGGTGGGGCTCTCGGGCCTGCAGGTCGGTACGCTGGCCGGCATGCGCCCGGCGGTCGTGCTCCTCAGCCAGCCGCTCTGGGGCCTGGTCGCCGACATGCACGGCCGGCGGCGGACGCTCCTGGTGACCATATCGCTGGCCTCACTACTGATCCTCGGCTTTGCCGGCTCCGGTGCCTACTGGTTCCTTCTGGGTTGGGCGCTGCTCTTTGCCCTGCTCACCAGCCCGGTCGGCTCGCTGATCGACAGCCTGGTGTTGGACCACCTGGAAGAACGGCGCAGCGCCTCCTTCGGCAGCTTGCGGCTGTGGGGCGCGGCGGGCTGGGCGGTGGCCGCACTGATCGCCGGCCGGCTCCTCGCCGGGCGCGATCTGCGGTTGATCTTTCCCCTGGCGGGGGCGATCATGGGCCTGGGCTGGCTCGTCGCCTGGCGCCGCACGCGCGAGCCGGCGGCCACCGGCCTGACCAAGCGAGATTGGCGAGGGGTGGGGAACCTCTTGCGCAATCGCCGCCTGATGACCTTCTTGGGGCTGGTCGTGCTGCTGCAGGTCGGCGCGGCAGCGGTGATGACCTTCCACTCCGTCTATCTCTCTGATCTAGGCGCCTCGCGCGAGTTGATTGGCTTGGCTTACACGTTGCAGGGGCTGAGCGAGATCCCTCTCTATCTGGCTTCGGCGGCGCTCATCCGGCGCTTTGGCCCGCGCAGGACGCTGGTGCTCACCTTCCTCGTCTTTGCCGGGCGCATGCTCCTCTACTCGCTGATTCGCGTGCCCATCGTAGCCGTCGCCGTGGAGGCCTGCCATGGCTTTTCCTTCTCCCTCTTCCTCGTGGCTTCGGTGGACTATGTGAATCGCCAGGTGCCGGCAGAGTGGCGCGCCACGGGGCAGAGCCTCCTCTCGGCGGCCTACTTTGGCGCAGGCGGCCTGGCCGGGAACGCCTGGGCCGGCTTTCTCTACGATTGGTTGGGCGTGCAGATGATGTTCCGCGTGAACGGCTGCCTGGCGTTGGGGGTGGCGCTCTTGGCGCTGGTGCTGCTGCGGGAGGCGCAGCGGCCGGCGGGGACGGCGGCCGAACTCGGTCGCTAGGGCCGGCAGATCCTGGAAACGCGAGAACGCAGAGGCTCCAAAAGGGCAGGCCCACAAAAGGCACGCGAACTCTTGGGTCGCATGCCTTTTGCGGGCCTCTATGCTTTCCTCTACCAGTCGGCCACCGAGCCATCGGCGTGCCAAAGGCGCGGCGTCTCCCACGATCCGTCGTGCACCTTGTCTGCCAGGGCCTCCTCGTCCAGCTCGATGCCCAGACCGGGGCCCGTGGGCAGAGGGATGTACCCATCGACCACGCGGAACGGCTCCTTGAGATAGCCTGCGCCCAGGGTGACGTGCTCCTGCACCAAAAAGTTCGGAATGCAGGCGTCGAGCTGCAGACAGGCGGCCAGGGCGATGGGGCCGAGAGGGCAGTGGGGCGCGATGGCGGCAAAGTAGCACTCGGCCATGGCGGCGATCTTTTTACACTCCAGGATGCCGCCGGCGTGAGAGACGTCAGGCTGCAGGATGGCTGCGGCCTGCTTCTCCAGCACTTCGCGAAAGCCCCACTTGGTGAAGAGGCGCTCGCCGGTGGCGATGGGGATGCTGGTGCTGCGGGCGACGGTGACCAGCGCGTCTACATTCTCGGGCAATACCGGCTCTTCGATGAACATGGGGTGGTAGGGCTCGAGGGCCTTGGCCAGCCGGATAGACATGGCCGGGCTGCAGCGGCCGTGAAAGTCGATGCCCACGTCTACCTGGGGGCCGACGGCCTCGCGGACGGCGGCGAAGCGGCTCACCGCCTGCTCGACCAGGGCGGGAGTGTCGACAATCTGCACGGCGCCGAAGGGGCTCGTCTTGAGGGCGGTAAAGCCGGCGGCAACGCTCCTGCGGGCGCTGGCGGCGTACTGCTCCAGGTTGGCGCCGCCCATATGCCCGTAGACGCGGATGCGCTCGCGCACGGCGCCGCCCAGGAGCTGGTACACCGGCTGGCCCAGCCACTTGCCGGTGATATCCCACAGGGCCTGCTCGATGCCCGAGAGGGCGCTGGTCAGCACCGGGCCGCCGCGGTAGAACTGGCCGCGGTAGATGGCCTGCCAGTGGTGCTCGATGCGCCGTGGGTCCTGGCCGATGAGGTAGCGGCCGATCTCGTGCACGGCGGCGGCCACCGTCTGGGCGCGGCCCTCGACAATCGGCTCGCCCAGCCCGGTGATGCCTTCGTCGGTGTGCACCTTCAGAAAGAGCCAGCGGGGCTTGACGTAAAAGGTTTCCAGCTTGGTGATCTTCATTTTGCACCTCGGTTCGCGTGGTCGACGATGCTTCGTACGCCAGTGCATACACGTATTGTAGGTCACAAGAGCACGTTCTACAACTGACCAAGCAAGCGGATGGAGCGGCCCTTTGACACGTGCCTGCTCCTGTGCTATACCCAGTCTTGGTAACCTGCACACGAAAGGATAGCCATGGACCGCGCTCATTTACTGTCTGACCTGATTGACTCCGGCGTTGTCGCGATTGTGCGCCTCAGCAGCTCGCAAAAGCTCTTGCCCCTCACCGAGGCCCTGGCGCAGGGCGGCGTGCGCTATGTCGAGTTCACGATGACCACCCCCCACGCGTTGGACGTGCTCGCCGAAGCGAGCGACCGCCTCGGCAAGGATGTCGTCCTCGGCGCCGGCACTGTGCTGGACGCCGAGACGGCGCGTGCTGCCATCCTGGCCGGGGCGCGTTTCATCGTCACCCCCGCGCTCAGCCCCGACGTGATAGCCCTGGCGCGCCGCTACGGTGTGCTGATCATGCCCGGGGCCTTTACGCCGACCGAGGTGGTGAACGCCTGGCAGCTCGGCGCCGACCTGGTAAAGGTCTTCCCGGCCGACTCGGTCGGGCCGGGTTACATCAAGGCCCTGCGTGGGCCGCTGCCGCAGATTGGGCTTGTGCCCACAGGTGGTGTGGGGCCGGAGAATGCTGCAGAGTACATCCGGGCCGGTGCAACCGCTCTGGGCGTCGGCTCGAGCCTGGTCAACGACCGCATCGTCGCTGCCGAGGATTGGGCCGCCCTGACGGCTGCGGCGCGTCGCCTCGTTGCCCTTGTGGCCGAGGCCAGGCAGAAACGGTAGGAACCGTATCCGCTGAGCACACGTTTGTGGAGGATGACCCCATCATGCCGACCGCAGAGACCCTCGCTCTGAACCCCGAGCAGTTGTACAACCGCTGCGACCCTGCCGGGTTCCCTTTCCGGACTACGGCCGAACTGCCGGACTTGGAGGAGGTGATCGGCCAGCCGCGCGCTGTGCAGGCCATCCGCTTTGGGATCGGCATGCGCAGCCAGGGCTACAACATGTATGCTCTGGGGCCAAACGGCACCGGCAAGGCGACCACCATCCGCCAATACCTGGAGCAAGAAGCAGCTACCCAGCCCGTACCTGACGACTGGTGCTATGTGCACAACTTTGCGCAACCGGCCAAGCCGCGCGCCCTCCGCTTGCCCGCGGGCATTGGCGTTGACCTGCGCCAGGATATGCGGCAGCTTATCGAGGACCTGCGCACGGCCATCCCCGCCGCTTTTGAGAGCGAGGACTATGAGGCACACAAGCAAGAGATCCAACAGCGGCTGCGCGAGGAGCAGGAGAGGGTCTTTGCGGCGCTGCGCGCAGAGGCCGAGGCGCGCGGTTTTGCCATGATCCGCACGCCCAACGGGATCGGCTTTGCGCCGGTATCCGAGAGGGAGATCATCAAGCCCGAGGAGTATGAGCAACTGCCGGCGGAGGAGCGGCAGCGCATCGAGAAGGAACTGGGCACACTCGAGGAGAGGCTCGAGGCGGCGGTGCGCGAGGTCGGCCAGGCCGAGCAGACGGCCCGTGAGCAGGTGCGCGAGGTCGATCGCCAGGTGGCGATGGTGGCCACAGGGCAGCGCATTCAGGAGCTGCGCAGCAAGTATGCCGACCATGAGGGCGTGATAGCCTATCTCGACCAAGTGCAGGCCGATGTCGTGGAGAACGTAGGCGATTTCGCCGGCCGCCGGCCGCAGGCGACTGTCGCCGGGGTGCCCCTGCCTGTGCCCGCGCCGGAGCCCACCTTCCAGCGTTACGAGGTCAACTTGATGGTCGACCGCTCCTCAGCCCAGGGTGCGCCGATCGTTGTTGAGGACAACCCGACCTATCAGAATCTGGTGGGCACCATCGAGCACCGCTCCGAGATGGGCGCCCTGGTGACCGATTTCACACTCATCAAGCCGGGCGCGTTGCATCGGGCCAACGGCGGCTACCTGATGGTCGATGCGGCCGGCCTCCTGCAAAAGCCCTTTGCCTGGGAGGGGCTGAAACGTGCCCTGCGCACGAAGCAGATCGCCGTAGAGTCGCTGGGGCGCGAGGTCAGCCTGATCTCCACCGTCGGCCTGGAGCCGGAGCCCATCCCCCTGCAGGTGAAGGTGGTCCTGCTCGGCGAGCCGATGCTTTACTACCTCCTGCACCAGGCCGACCCCGACTTTGCCGAGCTCTTCAAGGTGCAGGTGGACTTTGCCCAGGAGGTGGAGCGCACGCCGCAGAACTGTGCTCTCTATGCCCAGTTCATGGCCACCGTGGCCCGGCGAGAGGGGTTGCGCCCCTTCAGTGCCGAGGGTGTGGCGCGGGTTATCGAGCACAGCTCGCGCTTGATCGAGAATCAGGAACGGCTCTCGATACGCTTCCGCACCATCGTCGATCTCTTGCAGGAGGCAGATTACTGGGCAGGGGAGGCCGGTGCAGAGACGGTGTCTGCCGCTCATGTGCAGCAGGCTATCGACGCGCAGGTGTACCGGGCCGACCGGGTGCGTGAGCGCATCCAGCAAGAGATCGTTGATGGGACGATCATGGTCGACGTGCGCGGAGCAGTCACCGGTCAGGTGAACGGCCTGTCCGTTTCCAGCCTGGGCGAACTGAGCTTTGGCCGGCCTAACCGCATCACCGCACGCACGCGCCTCGGCCGTGGGAACGTGCTGGATATCGAGCGCGAGGTGCAACTCGGCGGAGCCTTGCACTCCAAGGGTGTGCTCATCCTCTCCAGCTACCTGGGCGCCCACTATGTGCCGGAGGAGCCCCTCTCCCTCAGCGCCAGCCTGGTCTTTGAGCAATCGTACAGTGGGGTCGACGGCGATAGTGCCTCCTCGGCCGAGCTGTATGCGCTCCTTTCGGACCTCTCCGGCCTGCCGATTCGTCAGGGCCTGGCTGTGACCGGCTCGGTGAATCAAAAGGGCGAGGTGCAGGCCATCGGCGGGGTCAACGAAAAGATCGAGGGGTTCTTTGATGTCTGCCGTCTGTCGGAGGGCGGGCTGACCGGCGAGCAGGGCGTGATGATTCCGCGTGCCAATGTGCGCCATTTGATGTTGCGGCAGGATGTAGTGGATGCCGTGCGCGAGGGACGTTTCCACGTCTATGCCGTTTCCACCATCGACGAGGGCATCGAGATACTGACCGGCGTGCCCGCGGGCGCTCGCGGCGAGGACGGCGAGTTCCCTGAGGGCAGCGTCAATCGCCGCGTCGAGGATCGATTACGCGCTTTCTCGCAGAGGGCGCGCTCCTCCGGCGAGCGTGACGATAAGGAGAACCAATCATGAAAGCCGGCGCGGGCTCCACGGCGGCCATACGGCGCATCCTCGTGGCATTGGATGGCTCGGACCACAGCCTGGCGGCGCTGGAGGCGGCGCTCTGCCTGTCGGCGCGGCTGCAGGCCGAGCTGGAGGCGCTTTTCGTGGAGGATATCGACCTGCTGCGCATGGCCGACCTGCCCTGTGCGCGGGTCCTTTCCTTGAGCCTGCGCCAGGCGGAGCGGACCGACCGCGAGCGCATGGAGCGCCAGCTGCGCTTGCAGGCAACCCGGGCACGCCAGAGGCTGGAGATGCGTGCCGGCGCCCTGGGCGTGCGTGCTCGCTTTCGCGCCGTCCGCGGCGATGTCTGCGCCGAGATTCTGGCGGCGGCGGCCGAAGCGGATATCCTGTCGCTGGGCCGAGCCGGGCACAGCAGGCTGCCCTGGGCCGGGCGGGGCTCTACGCTCGAAGCAGCTCTCAGGTGCGGGCGTCCGCTCTTGGTGGCCGAGCGAGAGTCGCCAGTGGGGCAGGGCATTTTGGCGATCTACGATGGGTCCGAAGCGAGCGACCGGGCGCTGGAACTAGCGACAGACCTGGCGCACGGCAATGATTGGGGGTTGCACGTCCTCCTCCTGGCCGCTTCGCCGCAGGAGGCCGAGGGCCTGGCCGCGCAGGTGCGAGCATGCGTGGTGGGCTCGGAGGTCCCGCTGGCCCTGAGCTGCTGTTGGACCGACCCGGCAGTGGCTGCGCTCGTGGCGGCAAGGCGAGAGCGGCCGGCGCTGCTGGTGGTCGGCGGGGACCTCGCCGGGCGCCTGCTCGATGCCCTGAACTGCCCGCTGCTGGTTGTGCCCTAGCTATGTGGGAGAAAGTCTTCCCCTTGGCTGGGTTCTCGGCTCAATGCATCACACCCTGACTGCTTCGAAG
>DAOUGZ010000096.1:0-27364 GCA_034428955.1 Anaerolineae bacterium
GGCCTGGACCCCGCCAGCACGCCGCTCGATACCATCCTGCGCACGGCGGCTATGTCCGAGACGGAGGCACGCTCCTTCCTGCACTACTTTCTCTTTGGCGGCGACGATGTCTTTGTCTCCATCGGCGACCTGAGCTACGGCGAGCGGGCGCGGCTCGTGTTGGCGCGCCTGGTGGCGGAGGGCTGCAACTGCCTGCTGCTGGATGAACCGATCAACCACCTGGACATACCCAGCCGCGCTTCCTTCGAGCGAGCCATGGCCGCCTACGAAGGCACGGTGCTGGCCGTCGTGCACGACCGCTACTTTATCCGCCACTTTGCCGAGCGCCTGTGGGCCGTGCAGGATGGCACCATCGTCGAATACCTGGACCTGGAGCGCTGGGAGAAGCGCCACGCGCCGGGCTGAGGGAACGCGCAGCACTAGGCCCAGATTCCGCATTCGCGTGAGGGCAAGCGACGGATTCACCGCCCTCAGGGCATCGGGGCTGGCCGGCAGAAGCATCGCAATAGCAGATGTTCCTTAGCGCCTCTTTGCGGCCTTGGCGGTGAAACGGTATACTATCGCCGTGGCTATTCTACTGGCAATCAAATTCCTGACCGTTCTACCCATCCCGCTGCCGGCCGACGTGCCGCCCAAAGCGATGCGCCGGGCTGCAGCCTATTACCCCCTCGTGGGCGCCCTGTTGGGCCTCCTGCTCGTGGGGGCCGACCTGTTGCTGGGGCGCGTTCTCGCGCTGCCCCTGCGCTCGGCGCTCGTGCTGGCCCTGTGGGTCGGGCTGACCGGTGCGCTGCACCTCGACGGCTTCCTGGACTGCTGCGACGGCCTCCTGGCCCCCGTTCCGCCGGAGAAGAGGCTAGAGATCCTCCGCGACGTGCACGCCGGCTCTTTTGCCGTGGTGGGCGCTGTGCTCCTGCTCCTCGTCAAGTACACGGCGCTGGCCAGCCTGCAGGGCATGCCGCGCCTCCTGGCGCTGGCGGGCGCACCGCTGCTGGCACGCTGGGCGATGACCTACGCCGTCATCCGCTACCCCTACGCGCGCTCGGGACCCGGGTTGGGGCGTCTGGTCAAGGAAGGCGCCGGCAGGCGCGAGTTGCTCATTGCCACCCTTCCGGCCCTCGCTGCCACTGTGGCCGTGTGGCCCTGGCTGGGCCCGTTCGGCCTGGCCGCGCTGCCCGCCACCTGGGCCTTTACCGCCCTGCTCGCCCGCTGGATCATGTCACGCATCCCCGGCCTCACCGGCGACACCTATGGCGCCATCTGCGAGTTGGTGGAAGTGGGGGTGTTGGTGGTTGTGGGGATAGTAACGTGAGACGTTTCACGCTTCGCTTCGATTGGAGTGTTCTTCACCCGTGAGTACCTGGTCCTCCGCCCTCCGCCTGGGCTCAACTTCTTATGTCTATCCGGACGACGTTCTGCCGAATGTGCACAAGCTCTCCGGTTACGTGCAGGATATCGAATGGGTCGTATTCGACCTGACCTACGGCCTGCCGGGGCCGGAGGTGGTGGCCGAGATGGCCCGCCTCAGCCGCGACTATGGGCATAGCTACACGGTGCACCTCCCGCTGGACCTGGCCCTGGCCGCTACAGATGAGGCGGCGCGCAGCGCCTCGCTGGAGGACGCCCGCCGCGTCATCGCCGCCTCGGCACCACTCGAGCCTTGGGCCTACATCGTGCACCTAGGACCTGCGGAGGTTGCAGAGTCTCAGCAAATCCCAGGCACTCCGACCGGCGAATTCTCCCCCTGGCACGAGCAGGCGGCGCGCTCCCTGGAGATGCTGGCCGGCGAAGCGGGCGGCTATGAGCGCTTGGCCATCGAGAATGTGCACAAGTACCCGCTGGAGCGGCTCCGGCCAATCCTGGAGCAGCTGCCGGTGAGCCTGTGCCTGGACGTGGGGCACCTCCTGCGGCAGGGCCGCGAGCCCCTGCCCCTGCTGGAAGCACACCTGCCGCGGCTGCGCTCGCTGCACCTGCACGGCTGCGAGGGCCGGCGCGACCACCGCTCCCTGGCGTCCATGGACCAGGGCTTGCTGCTGCAAATCTTGCGCCGGCTACATCAGGCGCGCTATGAGGGGGTAGCCACCATCGAACTCTTTGAGACCGAGCTCTTCTTCGACTCCTGGGATCTGGTGGAGGTGCTGTGGCGGAGGGTGCAGGGTTGAGATACTGCGTAATGCGTAAGGTCGCTTGGAGCGATACCCGTGGCTATGAGAGGCATTACGCAGTACGCAGTACGGGTTAGGCCACGTATCGGAGGCGCCTTGAACAAACAACTCATTCTCATCCTCGGCGGCGCCCGTTCGGGCAAGAGCCGCCTGGCGGAGAGGCTGGCCGGCGAGATGGGCCGGCGGGTGCTCTACCTGGCGACGGCGGAAGCGGGGGATACCGAGATGCAAGAGCGTATCGCCCGGCACCGCGCGCGGCGCCCCGAGACGTGGCGCACCGTGGAGGCGCCGGCGTGCGTGGGTGAGGCCCTGGCCCGCGAGGCGGGCGATGCCGAGGTCGTCTTGCTGGACTGCCTGACCCTGCTCGCCTCGAACCTGCTGATGGCGCTGGGCGACGAGCCCGACGAGGAGGCGGCAGCCGCGCGCCTGGAGGGGGAGATCGATGCCCTGCTGGCTGCCTACGAGAGCGGCACGGCCAGCCTGATCATCGTCTCCAACGAGGTGGGCTGGGGGCTGGTGCCGCCCTATCCCCTAGGGCGCGTTTACCGCGACATCCTGGGCCGGGCCCACCAGCGGCTGGCCGCCCGCGCCGACCGGGCCTATCTGGTGGTAGCGGGCATACCTTTGGATTTGAAAGCACTACAGGCGGATATCTGACAGTGCTTACACAATCGGACCCACCCGCAGGTTCCGCGACCTGTTCCATTGGCGGAATCGCTGCTTGCGAGGCAGGCCCATCGTCGCTGCCGCCTCCTGAAACCTGCGGGAGGTGCTATGACACCAGTTCTATATCTGAGAGGCTTGGCTGATGCCCATCCTTAATGCATTCCTGCTCAGCTTGGTGGCAGGCCTCGCCACCGGCATTGGCGGAGGGATCGTCGCCCTCTTCAAATCGCCGGGCATGCGCACCTACGACACGCTGCTTGGCTTTGCCGCCGGCGTCATGACGGCCGTGGCAACCCTGGGGCTGATCCAGGAGAGCCTGACCGGGGGCGGCACGCTCGTCGCCATCGTCGGGGTCATTTTCGGCGCGGCGCTCCTCTTCGTCTTTGACCGCTATCTGCCGCACGAGCACGAGCACCTGCCCTTCGTCTGCACCAACCCCCTGGCCTATCGTCGCGGCGTCTTGCTCTTCTCAGCCATGGCCCTGCACAACATCCCCGAGGGCCTGGCTGTAGGCACCAGCTTTGCCGCCCAGCCACGCCTGGGCCTATTGCTGGCCCTGGCCATCGCCCTGCACAACATCCCCGAGGGCATCGCCGTAGCCGGACCCTTCCGCACCTGCGGCATGTCTCGCCTGCGGGTCCTGGCCTGGGCGACAGCATCGGGCCTTACGGAGCCCCTCGCCGCCGTCATCGGCGCCTCCTTTGTCAGGCTGCTTACCCCCCTTCTGCCGTTCAGCCTGGCCTTCGCCGGCGGCGCCATGCTCTACGTCGTCTCCGACGAACTCATCCCTGAGAGCCACAGCCACGGCTACGAACACCAGGCGACTTTTGGCTTCATCGCCGGGTTCGTGCTGCTCCTGGTGCTGCTCCGCTTGGTATAAGAGCCGCCGGAGACCGGCCCTTTCTGAGGCCCCTTTTTGCCGGGGTGGAGCTGGCGTTCTTTTTGCTGATGGCACCAGGCCACAGAAGGGCATCGAGCCCTGCCGGGCGCGGCAGAGGTAGGCCAGTGCAAGACACGGCATCGGCTATCGGCGTGATCGTCAGCATCTTTGCGGCCAAAGGTATATTGGAGGGTCAATGGCCCTGGCAGCGAGCCGCCTCGCGAAAGTATGCGCCGGACGGCGACACCTCGGTCGAGCCCTAGCAGCCGCGCCGCGGCTCGCCATCAGGGCCGCTGCGCCTGCTGCGCGATGCTCCGTAGCCGGAAGGCGAAAGCTATTTGCAGTATGCCATAGACCAGGGCAAAGAAGCCGATGAGGAAGGTGACGGCCAGCGCTCCGGCGCCGGGGCTGACGACCACGATCAGCCCAAAGAAGAGCGCTGCAATCCCCGTCAGGATCAGCAGCCACTCCCCCTCAATCTCGCGCCGTAGCCGGACGCCGTCAATGATCTGGACAATCCCCACGGTGATAGCCCAGAAGCCGATCAGGTAGAGCAAGATCAGCCCTGTGATGCCGGGCCAGATAAAAGTAGCGATACCGGCAATGACGCCGATGATCCCCACCACAATCAGGCCCCACTGTCTTCCTTCAGGTCGCTGCAGCCCGCTGGCGGCCGCGGCAATGCCCTCCACCAGCACAAACGCGCCAAAGAGATAAACGAGAGTGAGCAGGCTGATTGCTGGCCAGAAGAGGACGGCCAGCCCAAACACCAATGCGGCCAGCCCGCGCACGAGCACGTTCGGCCAGGCACGAGACAAGAAGGCAGCCATATGCCATTCCTCCACGCCGAATGTTTCTCTGGCTGCCTACAAGCACCAGTCGTGCCACCGGAGGCCGGCTCACTCCGCGCTCATCACAGGAACAGCGGCGGCAGGTACTCGGGGGCCTCATCGTAGGGCTGGGTCTCACCCAGCGCCACTTCGTAGAGCCGTTCGTGAGTGGCGCGCGCGGCCGCAGCCAGCGGTTCGTAGGGCCGGTGGCAGACGTCCAGAAAGCCGATGTTGTAACACTCGCCGTCAAAGCGCCCCAGGGCCGACTGGTCGTACAGCGTGAAATAGTGCACGCCGACGCAGCCGGGCAGCGCCGCGGCGCTCTCGGCGTACAGGCGGAAGGCCCGGCCGCGGTCAACTTGGTCGCGCACATGCTGGATGCCGCTGCCGGGCAGCCCCACATCCAGGGCGCCAAAGTGCCACTCGCCGATAAGCACCGGCCGGTCCAGCCGTGCCGCCAGTTCGGCCACATCCTGCGCAGGCACCTGCTCGCGATAGCAGTTCATGCTAAAGACGTCAAAGGCGTGCATGGCGTCGAGCGCCCAGCGCGGCGGCACGGTATAGTAGCGCACGCCCAGGTTCAGATGATTGGGGTCCACAGCGCGGCAAGCCGCCGAGAGGCCGCTGAAGAGCTTTTCAGCCATGATCCCGCTGAAAGCGGCCAGGTCGGCCTGAGCCGCTTCAGTCAACGGCGCCCGCCACACCCCCTCAGCCACCGCGGCCAGGCTCGCCCCCATCCCCCAGGCCGTTGAGAGATCGGCATCGGTCGGGTAGCGTTCGCGCAGCCAAGCGGCCAGGACCTGCCGGCAGGCGCAGGTCTCAGTGTTGTAGAGCATACCCGCGGCGGGCGTCTCCTGGCTAAAGCCCCAGGTGGGCTCGTTCATCAAAAAGTAGCCGAGTAGCGCCGGGTCGTTCGCCGTCTCGCGCAGTTGCTCCGCATAGGCCGCCGCATCCTCGGCAAAGGCAGGGTCGTAGACGTCCGGAAAGTCGCGGTAGACCATGGGGGTCCGCGCAAAGGCGGGGCTCAGGGGGCGAACGTAAGGGAACCCTGCCTCCGAGGCCTGGGGCCAGTCGGACCAGTTGCCGACGGTGTTAAAGCCCAGGCGGCGCAGCTCGGCCAGCGCGATCTCGGCCCAGCGCTCGTACCACGCCTCCGGCCCAAAGGCGCGGATCAGGTTGGTCGCCAGATAGTTGATGGCGGGCAAGGGCGTCTCACGCTGCTCATACACCGCCCCATAGTCGCCCTGCCGCTCGGGCAGCCAGGAGAGAGCCGCCTCCAGCCCACTATAGGCCGCCTCGGTATCCACCCGCACGCAGTCGACCCCGGCCGACCAGAAGAGGCAGCCGTCGGGGTCGATCAGCCACCAGCGCCGGCCATCGTGGTGAGTGCGGAAAAAGCCGGTGCCCTCCAGGCGCCGCCGGGCCCAGCCGCCCCAGCGCGAATAGTCCTCGGGCCAGCGCTGCTCGGGGGCGGCAGCAAGCTGCTCGTGCAGCCGCGCAGTCACTTCTTCCGCCGTGCGGCTCTTGCCCGGCCACTCGCGGATGCGGCTTTGGCCCAGCTCATCCAGCAAGGGGCCACGGGGCAAGAGCGGCGCACTGAGCCGCACCGGCTCCTCCTCACCGGCCTCGATCGGGGTCAGGCAGAAACGCACGGGCCACTTGCTCTTGCGCAACACGGTGACGGACATACGGTCCACCCGCGCCAGGTCCACCCGCTCCAGGGCGCAAAGGGGCTTGAGCCAGGCCCCCTCGCGGTCATAGCGCCAGCGGTTCTGGTTCACGGCTGAGAGCGGCATGCGCAGGCGCGCCTGACACTGGTTCAACGCCGAATAGATGAGGGCAAACTGGGGGCCCTCCTCGCCCTCGCGCAGGGTCAGGGCGAACACGGCCAGGTCCTCGCCGTCCACCAGCATATCGGCGCTCAGGTAGCGCGCGCTCTGCAAGGCGCCGGCGGGGAAGGTATAGAGCAAACCATCGCCGAGGGCATGGGCCGTGTACCAGGCAGCGCCGGAGAGGGGAGCCTCTGCCGCTTCGGCCTCGAGCGTGCCGAGTAGCTGGCCAGGCGTAAGGGTTATGGACATCACAGACCTCCTTGCCGGGCGGGAGTCAGAGACAAGGTATGTATAGCTCGAATTATACGCCCATATTCATCTTGGGGGAAGTAGAGGTATCGGTCTGGAAACGCGCAATCCTTACGCACTTGCCCGACGTTGCGTCTACTCTGCACCTAGGGTATCATGTCCATCGGCAACCGCTACTCTGAGGCAAATAGCACACTATCCTAAGCCTCTGTACATAGGAGCGTGACCCGTGACTGCACCAGCCGACAGTGCCTCAACAAGAGGCACTGAAGTAGACATGGAAGAGATCAGGCAAACCCAATTCTCGACCATCGCCCTGGCAATCGTCACGTTGAGCACCATCGCCTGCATCCAGATGTTGCCGGGGACCGGCTTCCGTGGCAACCGTCTGGTCGTCTTCCTGTCGCTCTTGGTAGAGGGCAGTATAGCCTACATCCTCCGCACGCGCGCCGTCCGCATCGCCCGAGGCGTGCTTCTGCTCGGCCCCACGCTCAGCTTTGCCCTCGCCCTGCAGGCATTCAAGAGTCCCATTGTCCCCTGCTTCGCCATCCTGACCGTGATGGCCAATGCCTCTGTCGAGCCACGATGGGGCTTTGCCGCGGCGCTGCTGAACACGATCCCACTCTGCGTCTTGCTTCCCTTTGATGAAGTATTGCTTGCGGCGCTGGCGCTGCTCTGGCTCACCGCTTGGTTCGCCTGGCTCTCGTCTCGTGGCCTGTATACGGCTCTACAGTGGGCATGGAATAGTCAGCAGCGTGCCAACGCCTTGCTCGAACGGCTGCGCGACCGTCAGGCCAAGCTAAACCAGACCCTGGCCGCTCTCACCGAGGCCACTCGTCGCCTGCAACGTACCAGCACAGAGCTGGACCTAGCCCGCAGGCGCGCCGACGAAGCACGCCAGATGAAAGAGCAGTTTGCTGTCAACATCAGCCACGAACTACGCACGCCCCTCAATCTGATTCTCGGCTTTAGCGAAATGATGTACCTGACGCCTGATGTCTACGGCGATATGGTCTGGCCAGTGACTCTCCGGCGCGATGTGCGCCAGATCTACCAGTCAAGCCGGCAACTGCTCGACTTGATCAACGATGTGCTCGACCTATCGCGTATTAGTGCGGCTCAGATGCCGATACATCGCGAGCAGTCGGACCTCGCAGCGATCATCGATGAGGCGGTAAACACTAGCCGTAATCTATTGCGCGGCCGTGAGATCCAAGTGTGCACGCTGCTGCCGGCCACAATCCCTCTCCTCTCCCTCGACCGCACACGAATCCGCCAGGTCCTGCTGAACCTGCTCAACAATGCAGCCCGGTTCACAGAGCAGGGGACAATCGAGGTTGCGGCGAGGGTCGATGATCGCGAGGTTGTCGTGAGTGTGGCCGATACTGGGGTCGGCATGCGGCCGGAGGATGTCGACACGATTTTCGGCGAGTTCAGCCAGGTCGACATGTCACTGCGCAGGCGCCGCGAGGGGGCAGGATTAGGGCTAGCAATCAGCAAGCGGTTTGTGGAACTGCACGGCGGGCGCATTTGGGCTGAGAGCGAGTTGGGCCGCGGCAGCACCTTCTACTTCTCGCTACCTCGCACCAGCCAAGCAGCGATAGGGCAGCTCTTGCCGGGCAAAGTGGCAAGGCGATCGCAAAGCAATGACCAGCCAACAGCACTGGTTATCGACCGCGACCCCTCCGTAGGCAGCATTCTGGGACGCTATCTGAAGCGGTTCCGTGTGCTGCAGGCTGAGGACCTGGTACAGGCCAAGGATGCCATCACCGAGCACCATCCACACGTGCTGATCATCAACGTGCCTCCGGGGACTCCCTCGGTACCCACCCTGCAACAGCAGGCGCTGCAGATCCTGCCTCCCAAGGTACCGGTCTTGTTCTGCTCACTGCCCAGCCAGAGCTGGTTGGCGCTCGAAACCCGCGCGCAGGGCTGCCTGACCAAGCCGCTCAAGCGAGAGGCACTGCTGGACGCGCTGGCTCGGATTCCATTAGCGCGTGACGTGCTCATTGTCGATGATGACCGCGGCTTTGTCCAGCTCGTAGCCCGCATGCTCGAATCCACCCACAAAGGCTATCGAGTCCGTTGCGCCTATGACGGAGCAGAGGGGCTGTCTATGATGCGCGAAAAGCTTCCTGACGTCCTTTTGCTCGACCTGGTCATGCCGGAGATGGATGGCTTCCAGTTGCTGGCAGCTCTCGATGCCGACGAAACCTTGAGCGCAGTCCCTGTGCTGGTCACCACAGCATCGGACTACGGCCAAGACGCCCTGGCCCGGCGTAGCAGTTCACTTACCCTGGCCCGCGGCAAGGGCCTCGGCACGAACGAAGTGATTGCCTACCTGCAAGCGCTGCTCGACGCTACCGAGGCCGAGTATCCTCCCAACATTCTTGCAGAACTGCCAGCAACTCGGCCCGCTTGACGGGCTTGGCCAGGAAGCCGGCAGCGCCCAGCGAAAGGGCCAATTGTGGATCATCGAGCACCGAGCACACAATCACGGGGATGTGCCGAGTCTGCTCATGGTTCTGCAACCATTGCAGGACCTCCCAACCATCGTTCTGGGGCATCATGACATCGAGGATGATCACCTCTGGCTGGGCACTCTCTGCCAGGAGCAGCCCTTCTTTGCCGCTGAGAGCAGCGAGAAGCCGGCAGTCCAGGTCGAAGAGGTAGCGACGCAATAGCTCTACGAGTCCCTCATTGTCATCGATCACCAGGATTGTGATATGGCGCCGCCCGCGCAGCCTGATACTGATACTGGCCGCATTGGCCGGCCCACTCTGCACCTCCAAGCTCCCACCCAGGCTCCTTACCAACTGCTGAGCAGCAGCCGGCAACCCCACATCATCCCTGCTGCCCTGTTGGCGGGTATAGCGGATGCGGATGAGCACCCCAGACTCCTCGGGCTGCACCGCCAGCGCGACCAGCGTGCCTGGCTGGGCATCCTGCACAGCGTGGCTCAGCGCGCTAACCAGAGCCTGCCGCGCAAGTAGGCGCTGGGTCTCCACAACGATGGGGTCCGGTGGAGCGTCGAGCCGCAATTCTACGTCGCGCTGCTCGCACAGACGAGCGACTGCTGTCTGCGCTCCTTCCAGCAGAGCCGAGATATGGACTTCCTCGGGCTCGCTGCCGAGGCGCTCGACCTCGCGCTGGACTAGCGTCCCGCGGGGAATTTGCGTAGCTGCTTCGCCACTGGTGCCGGCAGCACTACGGCGGACCCATAGCAGTGCGGCTAGATCCGATTCGGCCTTGCGCAGGTCGCGATAGAGCTGCCGCTCCGATACGGCCAACTCTCGCGCTACGCCCTCTACCGTAAAGCCCTCCACATAGCGCAGGTTGAGCACGCTGTACACTCGAGCGCGCAGGGAACGGAAGGGAACATCGGGACCGGGGTTTAGCTCCTCGATCGCCTGCAGTATGAGTGCACGTAACGAGCGCATGCGTTCACGGGGACCCAATCGATCTGCAGCCAATAGGGCTTCGGTTAGAGGGTGGGTCTGCAGATATGGATAGTCATACAGGTGATCCAACACATCGCGCACCTGCTGCACAAAGGCATCGTCGGGCTCCATATGCGCCCCTTCATCTTAATGTCAGGCAAGAGTCAGGTCAACGGCGAAAAGTTGTTGAGATGCCATTCCTGCTTAGTCTATAATGATTATAGCGCAAACCTGAGTGCAGCCCAATGGGAGGGTATACACTACATGGTTAGCTATACTCTGCTCGATGAATGCAGCAGCGAAGACGAAAAGACACCGTGTGTCCGACAAAGCGCACAGACACTGCCCATCTATGCGCAGCCTGATGTCGTCGTAGCCGGCGGTGGCCCGGGCGGATTGGCCGCTGCCATCACAGCAGCGCGCGCCGGCGCGCATGTCCTGCTGATCGAACGCCACGGCTTTTTAGGAGGTGTGGCCACTGCTGCCATGATGCCCGCATTTGTCGCCAGCGGCTGGGCGGCAGGGCTGGGCCGGGAGGTCCTCGACCGCCTTGCCAAAGAGGGGGGTGCACCAGTCTGGGATAATGCGCCGGGCCGCACGCAGACAACTCCTTTTGACCCTGAAACCATGAAACAGGTGGCCCTAGACATGGTAGAGGAGGCGGGGGTCGAACTGCTGCTCTACACGCAGGCCGTTGATGCGATGATGTCCGGCAGTGACCTCTTTGGCGTGGTCATCGAGAACAAGGGTGGGCGTCAGGCCATCACCGCCCGCGTTGTGATTGATGCCACCGGCGACGCCGATCTGGCAGTGCGCGCAGGAGCCGCTTACCAGAAGGGCCGCTCGCAGGATAGCCGCATGCGGCCCATGGCTCTGCTCTTCCGGCTGGGCGGAGTGAACCTCGACGAGACTATGGCTTACCTGACCGAGCACCCCGAGGAAATTCAACCCCAGTTCCGCCAAGGCACCGTGCTCAGGGTCGGCAACGAGCGCGTTCTCTCGCGCCTGAGCGGGTTCAACGAGCTGGTGGACAAAGCACGGGCTCGAGGGGAACTCGACCCCAATTGCTACTATTTCCGCCTTGAGACGGGATGGTTCGAGCGTGGCATTGTCACCGTGAACACCACGCGCGTCTACAACGTAGACGGCACGGATGCGCGAGATCTGACCCGCGCCGAGATAGCTGCCCGGCGCCAGATTGCCCAGCTCGTTGCTTTCGCTCGCAAGTACATCCCCGGCTGCCAACATGCCTACCTGCTCGATACTGCACCTGGCATGGGTGTCCGCGAGACCCGGCGAATCGTCGGTGATTACACATTGACCATCGATGACGTCTATGCCGACCGCCGCTTCAAAGACAGCATCCTGGCCCTCCGCCAGCGTGTGCCCCGGCCCCTGCCCGCGAACTGGGACGTGCATGGCCCCGATCCGGGTGAAGGTGCCAAATCGGACCCATTGGAATGGGCACATGCCCACGTCCCGTCGGAGCCGCACACCTACGAGTTGCCTTACCGGTGCCTGCTGCCCAGGGGCGTCGGCAACCTGCTCATGGCGGGCAGAACGATCGCTGTTGACCATTTCATCGATGGCTTTACGCGCAACATGCTCATTTGCATGCTCTTTGGCGAGGCCGCCGGCCTTGCTGCGGCGCTTGCGGCTGCGCAGCGAGTGGCCGTGCGCGACGTCGAGATCTCGCAGGTGCAAGAGCACTTGACCGCCCACGGCATACACGTGCGCCACTAGACGCTATCGCCGGCAGAAGATGGCACATGTCAGGGTTGTGTCTGGAAGATGGCAATAAACTGTGGAACGTAAGCCCAGCCCAACGTACAATGGGAACGCCGATCGCTTTCGTTTTCAGCCATAGGAGGCGAAACACCATGGAAGAGCGTACACGGATCAGCCGCCGCAGGCTGCTGCGGGTGTCGGCGAGCGCAGCGGCAGCCGTCACGCTGGCAGCGTGCCAGCCGGCAGCACCCCCCGCCCCCACCAAGGCCCCAGACAAGCCGGCAGAGGCGGTGACTCAAGCGCCCGTAGAGGCGCCGACCACGGTACCCGCAGCAACAGGCGAGAAAGTCTCCCTTACATTCCTGAGCCCCGATATGGGCGGCGACCAGACTGCGTGGTTCGAAGAAGAATTCTTGCCCGCTTTTCTCGCCGAGTTCCCCAATGTGGAAAAGGTCGACTTTATCGCCTCGGACTATGGAAAGATCAACGAGTCGCTGCTGACGGCCTTTGCCGCCGGTACTCCGCCCGACCTCTTTGAGCACGGCTCGGCCGCCTCGGGTGCCGCCTGGGCAGCCTCGGGGCAGACCCTGGCTCTCGACGAGTTCTTTGCCGCGCTCCCCCAAGAGCAGAAGGACGATTACTACGAGCCGGCCATCGAAACCTGCTACTTTGAAGGCAAACTCTACTCCATGCCGCGAACAGTCGCGCCTCAGGCACTGGCCTATCGCAAGGATTACTTTGAGGAAGCCGGCCTCGATCCTGAGAAGGGGCCGGATACCTGGGAAGACCTCCTGGAGATGGCCAAAAAGCTTGTCAAGATGGAAGACGGCAAGATGGTGCGCTGCGGCCTGCGCTGCCCAGACAAAGGCTGGGGCCTACAGCAGGGCTGGTGGCCGCTTCTCTACCAGAACGGGGGCAGCATCCTCAACGAAGACATGACCAAGGCTGCCTTCGATTCGCCGGCTGCCCTCGAAGCCATGAATTGGTACCATGACCTGATCTGGAAGGAAGAGGTCGATATCTTGGGCGGCCTACCGGTCGGTGTATCCAGCAACATGGTGAACACGGGCCAGGCGGCCATGGCATGGATGAATGGCCCCGGCTTTATCGTCGAGGCCAAGAACAATTTCCCCGATGTCTATGAGAACCTGGGCGTCTTTATGCCCACCCAGCGGGTCAGGCGCGCCTCCATGTTGGCATGCGATCGCACCTTCATCGCTCTCAAGAGCAAAGTCCCGGCCGCGGCATGGGATTTCCTCATGTTCTCGCACCGTCCGGAGCAGATGACGGCCCGCTACCGTGCGAGCGGAGGAATCCTCCCGCCGCTCAAGAGCTTCCAGAATGGTCCGGAAGTGACAGGTGAACCTCTGCTGGTTGCGCTGCTGAAGGCGATCGAGTTCGGCTTCCAGTGGCCCCCGACTCCCAAGTGGAATGACTTTCGGGAGAAGATGACCTCGATGAGCGATGCGTTTATGGCCCAACCAGGGCCTGTCGATCAGATCGTCATAGACACCGCCAAAGAAGTCAACACCATCTTAGCCCAGAGTTGAGCGCACGTGGGCCACAAGCTCATGGGCGCTTGCGGCGCCTGCGAGGGCACAGAAGTGTCCTCGCAGGCGCAATCACGTATAATGCTGAGTGTAGGCTCATTTCACCATATACGGCAACCGGGAGGAGGGTCCCTGCGTGGTCGCCAATCCTTTCCCTCTTGAGGCTAGAACCGGCAGGCGCAGGTCGCGCTCACCGCTCTCGCGGCGCGCCTCGCGCCGAGCATTGATGGCTTATCTCTTCCTGACACCAGCCTTTGTCGGCCTATTGGTTTTCAGCGTCATACCGTTCGCCCAGTCACTCTACTATAGCTTTACCAAGTACAATGTGCTGTCGGCGCCCGAATGGATTGGGCTGGACAACTACCGACAGCTCTTCCAGAGCAAAGTATTCTGGACAGCGCTGGCCAACACCGCCTACTACACCGTGTGCACGATCCCAGCCAAGTTGATCCTCGGCCTGGCCTTGGCCCTCCTCCTGGACCAAGGACTCAGGGGCGTCTCAGTCTTCCGGCTATTCTACTACTCGCCCGTGGTCACGTCGATGATCTCGGTATCCGTAATCTGGCTCTGGGTCTACCACCCCTCGTCGGGTCTGCTTAACATGGCCCTCGAAGCGGTGGGGCTACCCGCGCAACGCTGGCTGGGAGACCCCAAACTGGCCATGCCCTCCCTAATGGGCCTGGGCGTTTGGAAGAACTTTGCCAGCACCATGGTCATCTTCCTCGCCGGGCTGCAAGGCATCCCCAAGACCTACTATGAAGCCGCCAGTATAGACGGCGCGGGTGGTTGGTCGCAATTCTGGCATGTGACGCTGCCCTTGCTCAGGCCTGCAACGTTTTTCAACGTGGTCACCATGGCCATCGCCAGTTTCCAAGTGTTTGAGCAGATGTACATCATGACAGAGGGTGGTCCGGGCTACGCCACGACAACCCTAGTGTTTGAGATCTACCGCGAGGCATTCCAAAAGTTCCATATGGGGTACGCATCTGCCTTCGCGTTCGTGCTCTTTGTCATTGTCCTGGTGTTGACTCTGCTCAATTTTAGGATAGGCGGCAGCGAACTCGAGTACTAGCGACTGACCGCACTGATTTCGATGACCGATATCATGTCTCAAGCCAGTTGGTGCAGACTGTCAGAATCTCTGCGAGCCACTACTAGGGCAAAGGAGACGTCCGGTGATGGTTGCCCTCTCACAGTCCAAGCGGCATGCGCAGCATCTCAGAGCACTCAAGAAGGCGCCGGTCTACGTCGTGCTCTCCATCGGTGCTCTGGTGATGGCCATTCCCTTCCTCTTCCTGGTCAGCAGTTCACTCAAGACGGATACAGAGATACTGGCCTACCCGCCCACTTTACTCCCAAAAGTATGGGATTGGGCGAACTACCCAGAGACGTGGCAGGAGGGGGATTTCAGCCTCTATTTCCGGAATTCGGCCTACATCGCACTCGTGCAGAGCGCCCTGGTGCTCTTTACTTGTGCGCTATCGGCCTACACATTCGCCCGCATGCAGTTCCCCGGCCGGCAGATCATCCTGCTTGCTTTCCTCTCGACGATGATGCTTCCCGGACAAGTGACTCTCATCCCAGTCTATGTGCTGATCAAGAGAATCCCCTTCATCGGCGGAAACAACCTGTGGGGTGAGGGGGGTACCGGCATGATCAACACCTTCGCCGGCATCATCATCCCCGGCTATGTCAGCGCCTCAGGCATCTTTCTGCTACGCCAGTTCATGAGCACGCTGCCGCGCGAGTTGGACGATGCCGCCCGTATCGACGGTTGCGGCGAGTTCGGCATCTTTTGGCGCATCATCTTGCCTCTGTGCATGCCGGCCCTGGCGACCTTGGGCATCATGACCTTCCAGGGATCCTGGAACAACTTCCTCTGGCCTCTCCTGGTTGGCCAGAAGAGAGAACTGTGGACTCTGCAGGTCGCCATATCGCGTTTTCGTATCAGTGCAGAGACAGGCGTGATCGAATGGCCGCAACTGTTCGCTGGAACCGTCATCGCTACTCTTCCGGTGATGATCGTCTTCCTTTTCGCCCAACGCTATTTTGTTGAGGGCATCGCTCTCACAGGGCTAAAGTAGGTTTCCGCCGGTCTTCCCGCCAGAGATGCTATGTGACGCCAACTACTGTGAAAGGAGTCCGTTGTGGAAAAGCTACGCGAGGAAGCAAGGGATATCCCTGTTGTTGGTGAGTACGATATCTGTATCGTTGGAGGCAGTTGCACCGGGGTGTTCGCCGCCGTGCGCGCGGCCAGGCTGGGCGCCAAGGTGGCAATCGTTGAGAGCAACGGCTTCTTCGGCGGTGTAGCTACAGCCAGCTTGGTCAGCGTCTGGCATTCGATCTTTGATACGACATGCCGGCAGCAGATCATATCCGGCCTCACGACCGAAGTGGTCGACCGGCTCCAGCACCGTCAGGCAGTCCGCATCGAGAACGCCAACGAGTCACGCTACGCCATCCTCAATACTGAGGAACTCAAGATCGAACTCGACGAGTTGGTGCTGGAGGCTAGGGTTCGCCCGTTCCTGCATACCCATTTTGCCGCACCGATTTTGACCGATGGCCGCTTGCGAGCCATAGCCGTCGAAGACAAGACCGGTCGCCGGGCGATCAAAGCCTCGTATTTCGTTGATGCAACCGGCGATGGCGACTTGGTAGCCCGCATGGGGTTGCCTTGCTACAAACGTGAACGTTTACAGCCGCCTACGATGTGCGCCATCATCCGTGGCCTGGAAGAGATCAAAAAGCGTCATCCGGCCTTCTCCCTGGACCACGTGGCCTTTGACCCGCAGTACCCCCAAGCCCTCAAGCGCGGTTTCCTCTGGACAGCCAAGGTGCCGGGCTCGGTTGATGACACGATGGTCGCCGGCACACGTGTCTTTGGCGCCGATGGCAGTGATGCCGATCAATTGACGCAGGCCGAAATCGAAGGCCGCCGCCAGGTCCGAGCCATGTGCGATATCCTGCGCGAGCATTTTGCGCCGGACGCGAGCGTCCCGCTGGCAGCGTTACCCACCAAGATCGGCCTGCGCGAGAGCCGCCACGCCCACTGCCTGCACACACTGACCGAGCAAGAGATTCTCACAGGCGTCCGCTTCCCCGATGCAATTGCCAACGGCACGTATCGTGTCGACGTGCACGGCGCCGACCGGCCGGGGCTCATCTTTCGCTATCTCGACGGTCGCGAGGAGTATGTGGTTCCCGGCCTACCCACGGAGCACAGCCGCTGGCGCGATAGCGGGCCGGATTGCGCCACTTTTTACCAGATTCCCTATCGCTCGCTGGTACCATCCAATGCCGACAATGTGCTTGTGGCCGGGCGCATCATCGACGCCGACGAAGGAGCCTTTGGCGCGGTACGCGTGATGGTAAACTGCAACCAGACGGGCGAGGCCGCCGGCGTAGCCTGCTACCTGGCATTGAACGAGAAGCGGCCAGTGGCTAAAGTTGACCCCTCTCAACTGCGTGCGACCCTGCAACAGGGAGGCTCGATCATCATCTAGCAGGACCCCCTGCTACCCATCCCAGAAACGGACAAAGCGGATTGCCTTCACGGGCGCCCGTGAAGGCAATCCGCTTTGTCAATTGCAGACAATCTGTTCCCTGCCCCCGTCTTGACACTCATCCTGCCTCTCGCCAAGCCGGCGCAAATGAGTTATGATACAGATAACACTGTTTGCAAGGGAGGCATGGCCCCCCACTGGCATTGCCAGGAGGAAGCGAGAGTGGACGACTCGAACCTGGAGAACGAGGCCACGCCTATCCGCGAGAACGGCGACGCGCGAGCGCGCACCCTTACCCTGCGCTACCCCGGCACCGGCCTCAGCGGCGCCTGGACGGAACGGGACCGGCAGGTCTACCGGCAGTTGCTGGCCCAGGTCAGCGCGCCGCTGCTCGCCCAGATCGGCCGCCGCGGCGGCCCAGGCATAGCCTTCTACTCGGCTATCGGTGCGCTCCTGGCCCTCGGGCGGCTGGAGCCCGGCCCCGACGGCACGCGCCTGGCCTTTCGCCGGCCCTTCCCCCGCGGCGCCGTGGCCCCAGGAACAACCGGCTGGACCTGGGGCAACACGATCATCCTGGATGAGAGCAGGCGCGGAGACGATGCCTTGCTGCTGCACGAGTATGTGCACGTCCTGCAATACCGCTGCGCGGGGCTCACCTACATCCCCAACTATGCCCGTCAGGGCCTCTACAACTGGAGCCACAACGCCTTCGAAAAGCAGGCCGTGCTGGTCGAGGGCCTCTATCGCGCCCACCCCTGGCTGCCGCCGCTCTGGGAGATTTGAGGCAAACGTCGACAACCAGAAGCTGAGTGGGTGCCTCAGCCGCCCTCTGCGCCTCCGCGGCTCTCTGCGTCCCCAGGACCGCTCACTCCGCCGCAGCCGGGCCGCCACTCGTCGTGCACGCTCACCGGCTCCAGGCGGGCGGCGCTCAGCGCCCGCCGCGCCGCCTCGACGTCGGCGGCCGCCACTCGCAGGCAGACGCCGCAATCCGAGGCGATGTAGCGGGGCACGGGCACCAGCTTGCCCGTAACCCCCGCCCGGTGCAAGATGTTCTCCGCCCGCATCGCCCGCCCGGTGCTGCCGAAAAGCATGTACACGTACATCGTCCCCCCTACACCGCTTGCCCCACCCCGGTCTCGGCGGAGCGGTAGGCGGCGTCGATAATCGCCAGGGCCCGTGCGCCGTCCTCCGCGGTCACCCGCGGCGGCTCGCCAGTGCGCACGCAATGCAAAAAGTGGGCCACCTCGCCCGCGAAACGGTCGGGGCCAGTATGGCGCGTCTCAGCCCAGCCGGTGCTCCCCTCCAGCGCGTAGCGGAGCAGGTGCTCGTCCGTATAGTCGAGGAGGGCCGTGCCTGCGCTGCCGTACACGCGCACGGTAGCCTCGCCTGGAGGACTGACCCAACTGCAGGCGATCTCGCCCAACGCCCCGTTCTCGCTGCGCAGGAGGATGGCCGCCGAGTCCTCCACCTCGCTCGTGAGCGTCCGGCTGACCTGCGCGCTGACCCAGGCCACCTCGCCAACCAGATGGCGGAAGAGGTCGATGGAGTGGACAGTGGTGTCCAGCAGGATGCCGCCACCGGCGACGTTTTTGCGCACGAACCAGGTATCCAGCAGGCCCTTCCACTGGAAGGCAAAGCGGTTCTGGAAGTGCAGCACCCGCCCCAGCTTGCCGGCGTCGAGCATCTCTTTGAGCTGCTGCACGGGCCCGTGGAAGCGGTGGCAGTGGGCGGGCATCAGTAGAACGCCCAACCGGCGTGAGCGCTCGGCCAGCGCACGGGCCGAGGGTCCGTCGGCGGTGAAGGGCTTTTCACAGAGCACCGGAACCCCGCGCTCCAGCGCCAGCGTGGCCTGCTCAGCATGCCATACGGGCGGCGTACACACCGACACGGCATCGGGACGCAGTTCGTCGAGCATCTTGACAGCATCTGTAAAAGCCTGCCCACCGAACTCGCCGGCCATCCGCTCGGCATTCTCGGCAACGACATCCGCAAAGCCCACCAAACGGCAAGCGCCCGGCTCCTGCACCGCGTAAGCGCGAGCGTGAGCGCGAGCAATGTTCCCCGCACCGATAACGGCAACGCGCAACGGTTCGCTCATCCCCTCGCCTCCTATCTCAAGTGGCCAAGACGCCCACATTATACCAAAGGAGTCCTCCACGAGCGACTGTGGGTGCAATCGCTCAGCGTAGGAGAGTCCTCCGCGAGCGGCCGTGGACGCCAACCCAGACACACGGCCAACCAAGTGAGCTGAGGACGGCGTGGTTTGGCGCCTCTTGCCGCACGCCCCGAGCTCGCTCAACACGCCGCCAGGCATCGCTTGGCCGTACTACGCTCGCGCGGGACTCCCTCCTCTTCGTGCCTTTCGCGCTTATTTCGTGTTTTTCGCGCCACCAACCCACACCAACGGCCAAGCGATCACCGCACTGGTTAATAGCCGCTCTACGCTCGCGCGGGAATCCCTCCACACGTTGCGTGCTTTACGCTTGGCACCCTTGGCCATCGCTCGTATAATAGAAGCAGTTGCTGCCCCATCATTGCCTTGAGGAAGGCCTTTCATGCTTGCCCAACCCGACCTGGGTCTCCTCCCGTTCACACTGACTCCACAGCAGGCAGCGTTGGTCGAATCCCCCCTTGGCGAGCCGCAGAGCCTCTTTCTGGAGGGCCCGGCGGGCTGCGGCAAGACGACGGCCGGCGCGGCCCATTTGCTGCGCCTGCTCACCAGCGGCGTGCCGGCGGACGCCGTGCTCGTACTCGTCCCCCAGCGCACGCTGGGGCAGGTCTATGTGGACCTCCTCCGCGCCCCCGCCGCCCCGGCCGGACCCCAGGTCGATGTGCTGACCATCGGCGGCCTGGCCCAGCGCAGCGTGGACCTCTATTGGCCCCTGGTCGCCGAGGCGGCGGGTTTTTCTCACCCCGACCGTCCCCCCGTCTTTCTGACCCTGGAGACGGCCCAATACTATATGGACCGGCTTATCGAGCCCTACATCGAGCGCGGCGCCTTTGGCGACGTGACCCTCTCGCGCCAGCGGCTGATCAGCCAGATCCTGGACGATCTGAACAAGGCTGCCGTGGCCCGCTTCTCCTATCTGGAGATCGGCCCACGGCTGAGCCAGGCCTGGTCCGGCGACTCCAGCCGCCTGCGCGTCTACGAACAGGTGCAGGCCTGCGCGACCGATTTCCGCCGCTTTTGCCTGGCGCACAACCTGCTCGACTTTTCGCTGCAGATCGAGGTCTTTGACCGGCACGTGCTGGCCCTCCCCGAGGCCGCGGCCGCCCTGCGCGCCCGCTACCGCCACCTCCTGGCGGATAATGTGGAGGAGGACGTGCCGGTGACCCACGACCTGATCGCGGACTGGCTCCCGGGGTGCGAATCCGCCTGGGTCATCTACGACGACGATGGCGGGCTGCGCAGCTACCTGGGCGCCGACCCGGCGAGCGCCTATGCCCTGCGCGAGCACTGCCGGGAGCGCCACCGCTTCGAGGTCTCGCAGGTGAACAGCACGCCCCTCCTGGCCCTGACCGCAAGCATCGGCAGGACGCTGGGCTTGAGCGAGGACGCTGAGGGTGACCCCCGAACCGCGCTCAGGCTGCTGCACGAGGGCTTTCACACCGAGTCGGTCCGCACCGTGGCCAACCGGATCCACCAACTCGTGGATGGGGAGGGTCTGCCACCGGGCGATATCGCCGTCCTGGCACCCTTTATGACCGACGCTCTGCGCTTTTCGCTGGTGCAGGCCCTGGAGCGCCAGGGGATCCCCAGCTACTCGCGTCGCCCCTCGCGGGCCCTGCGCGACGAGCCCGCGGCCCGTTGCCTGCTGACCCTGGCCAAGCTGGCCCACCCGGCCTGGGGCCTGGTGCCGCCGCGCACCGACGTCGCCCATGCCCTGCTGGCCGCCATCGAGGGCCTGGACCTGGTGCGCGCCTGGCATCTGACGGCCATTGTCTACCGTTGTGCCAGCGCGCGCGACGGGCATCCCACCCTGGCGGGGTTTGAGCAGGTGCGCGCCGAGGAACAGCTCAAGATCACCTACCTCCTGGGCAATCGCTACGAGGCGCTGCGCCAGTGGCTGGCCGCCTACGCCGAAGGACCCGCGCTGCCTCTGGACCACTTTTTCGGGCGGCTTTTCGACGAGGTCCTCGCCCGGCCCGGCTACACCTTCCGCCACGACCGCGACTCGGCGGCGGTGACGGCGCATTTGATGGATTCGGCACGCCGCTTCCGGCAGACGGTGGGCGACGAGGAGCCCTTTACCTCCGGCGCGTTCGTCGGCATGGTCGAAGAGGGGGTCGTCGCCGCCCAGTACCTGCCGGCAGCGGTGGAAGCGCCGGATGCGGTGCTCCTGGCGCCCGCTTTTACCTTTGCCATGGGCAACCGGCCGGTGGCCGTCCAGTTCTGGCTCAATCTCTCCAGCTCCACCTGGGCGCGCCGCCTCTACCAGCCCCTAACCCACCCCTACGTCCTCACCCGCCACTGGCCTCAGGGTGTGGCCTGGACCGATGCGAAGGAGGATGAGGCCAACCGCCGGACCATCTACCGCCTGGCGCTGGCGCTCATCCGCCGCTGCCGCCGCCGCATCTACCTGGCCGATTCGACCTACAACGAGCAGGGGATGGAAGAGCACGGTATGCTGCAGCAGGTCTTTTTCCGTACCCTGCGCCGCGCCGCGCGGACCCACGGGGTGAGCAGCGAGGTGCTGAATGTTTAGGCCCCGCCCCGCTCAGGAAAAGGTCCTGAACTATCGCGGCGGCTACATGGGCGTGGCCGCCGTGCCGGGCAGCGGCAAGACCCAGACCCTCTCCGCCCTGGCTGCGCGCCTGGTGGCCGAGTGCATCGATGACGAGCAGGAGGTGCTGATCGTCACCCTGGTCAACTCGGCGGTGGGCAATTTCTCCGGGCGCATCGCCCGGATGCTGAAGGAGGAGCGGGGCCTGCCGGCGCAGATGGGCTACCGCGTGCGTACGCTGCACGGCCTGGCCCACGACATCGTCCGCGAGCGGCCGGGGCTGGTGGGCCTGGCCGAGGATTTCGCGATCATCGACGACCGCACGGCCGGCCAGATCATGGATGATGCGGTGATGACCTGGCTGCGCACCCACCCGGATTTCGTCTCCGACTATGTCAAGGAGGACCTGGAGGGCCGCAGCCTGGCGCGCGCACGCACCGACGCCTGGCCCGACGACTGCCGCAAGATGGTGGATGCTTTCGTCAAGCGCGCCAAGGATATGCGCCTGCGCCCGGAGGTGCTGCAGAGCCAGCTCTCGCTGCGTGGCCCCGAGTTCGCCCTGGCCCACCTGGCCGTAGAAGCCTATGCGGACTATCAGCGCAGCCTCAGCTATCGCGGCGCGGTGGATTTCGCCGATCTGGTCGGCTATGCCATCGATGCGCTACGCCAGGACCCCGACTATTTGGCCCGCCTGCGCCGGCGCTGGCCCTACATCCTGGAAGACGAGGCGCAGGATTCCAGCGCCCTGCAGCAGGACCTCCTCGAGATGTTGGCCGGGCCGGGCGGCAACTGGGTGCGCGTGGGCGATGCGAACCAGGCCGTATACCAGACCTTTACTACGGCCAACCCGGAGCTGCTGCGCGGCTTTTTGGAGCGGCCCGATGTGATAGCCGTGGAGATGGACCAGTCGGGCCGCTGCGCTCCGGGCATTATCGAGCTGGCCAACGCCCTGATCGATTGGACGCTGGATAGCCATCCCGTGCCGGCGGTGCGCTCGGCCTTCCGGCGCCAGCACATCCGCCCCACCGGCCCCAATGACCCGCAGCCCAACCCCGAGCGCTGCCAGATCTTTATGCAAGACAGGCCCGCCAGCCCCGAGCGCGAGCTGCAAATCGTGGTGGACAACGCACGACACTGGCTGCAGGAATACCCCGACGAGACGGCGGCCATCCTCGTGCCCGATAACACCCGCGGCGCCCACTTTTCCGATGCCCTACGCCGGCACAACGTGCCCTGCGTCGAATTGCTGAACGCCTCGGCGCCCACCCGCGACACGGCACGCATCCTCTCCGGCATCCTGGATCTGCTGGCCCAGCCCGAAGAGCGCCACGTGCTGCGACGGGCCTTTGTCGCCTGGCGGCGTGCGCGGTTCGATGCCCAGTCCGACGATACCCTGGCCGCCCGCTTCCTCGGCCGCTGCCGCGAGCCGCACACCTTCCTCTGGCCGCAGGGCGAGGAGGACTATATGGCATCCGGCCCGGCCGATGAGGAAAGCCGGGCCGAACTCTTGGCCTTCCGCGCCGCAGCGCAGCAATGGCAGCGGGCGGTGCTCTTGCCGGTGGACCAGCTCATCCTCACCGTGGCGCAGGACCTCTTTAGCGCCCCGCGCGAACTGGCCCTGGCCCACCAACTGGCGCTGACCCTGCGCGAGTATGCCACCGACAACCCCGACTGGCGCCTGCCCGAGCTGGCCGCCGAGCTGCGCCAGATTGCTGAGAACCCGCGGCGCCGCTTCAACTCCCTCTCTGAGGAGGACACGGCCTTCAACCCCGCGGACCACAAGGGGGAGGTCACCGTCGCCACCATGCACCGGGCCAAGGGGCTGGAGTGGGACCGCGTCTACCTGACGGCCGTCAACAACTATGACTTCCCCGGCGGGCTGGCCCACGACACCTACCGGGGCGAGGGCTGGTACCTGCGCGACTCCCTCAACCTCGAGGCCGAGGTCCTGGCCCAACTCGAGGCGCTGGCCGGCGGCAGCCCGTACGTCGAGGGTGAGGCCGGCCGCGCCGCCCGCCTGGACTATATCTCCGAGCGCCTGCGGCTGCTCTACGTCGGCATCACCCGCGCGCGCAAGGATCTGATCATCACCTGGAACACCGGCCGGCGCCGCGAGCCCCTGCAAGAGGCGGTGGCCCTCATCGCCCTCAGGACCTACCGCGAAAAGATGTAGGGGGTTTGGAGAGGGGCAGGCTGCGCCTGCCGGTCACCTTGCAAACCCCTTTTCAATGCGACAAATTCCACGATTTGGGCTACAATAAGGCCAGTCGCTTCAGCGCAGCGCGGGCTGCGCAGGCAGCGTTGCCAGCCCTTGTTACCACAAAGAAGGAGTCTGACTATGAAGACCACGCTTGGCCTGATCGTCGGCAACCGCGGTTTCTTCCCCGCCCACCTCGCCCAGAGCGGCCGTGCTGAAATGCTGCGCATCCTGGCGGAGGAGGGCATCGACGTCATCGCCCTCAGCCCGGAGGAAACGACCTACGGCTCGGTCGTCTCCCTGGAAGACAGCCAAAAATGCGCCGACCTTTTCAAAAAGCATCAGGATGAGATCGACGGCGTCCTGATAACCCTGCCCAACTTTGGCGAGGAGCGCGCCATCGTCAACGCTCTGCGCTGGTCCGGCCTGGACGTGCCCGTCCTGGTGCAGGCCTTCCCGGACGAACTGGGCAAGATGACCATTGCCGACCGGCGCGATTCCTTCTGCGGCAAGATGTCGACCTGCAACAACCTCAGCCAGTACGGCATCCCCTACAGCCTGACCTCGCTGCACACGGTGGCGCCGGATTCGGAGAGCTTTCGCCAGGACCTGCGCCGCTTTGCTGCAACCTGCCGCATCGTGCGCGGGCTGCACAATGCGCGCATCGGCGTAATCGGCGCCCGTCCGGCAGCGTTCAACACCGTGCGCTTTAGCGAAAAGCTGCTCGAGTTCGCCGGCATCAGCGTCGAGCCGCTGGATCTCTCCGAGGTCCTGGGGCAGATCGAGCGCCTAGGCGACGGCGACCCGCGCGTTTCGACCAAGCGCGACGAGATCGCTGCCTATGTCCCCATCCAGGGCGTGCCCGCAGCGGCTCTGCTCAAGATGTCCAAGCTGGGCGTCGTGCTGGACGAATGGATCGCCGCCAACCGCCTGGTGGGCACGGCCATCCAATGCTGGACGGCGCTGGAAGAGTACTTTGGCATCGTTCCCTGCGCCATCATGAGCATGCTCACCAACTCGCTCATCCCTTCTGCCTGCGAGACGGACGCCGGTGGCCTCATCGGCATGTACGCCATGCAGTTGGCCTCCAACCGGCCCAGCGTGCTCGTGGACTGGAACAACAACTATGGCGACGACCCGGACAAGTGCGTCCTCTTCCACTGCAGCAACTGGCCCAAGAGCATCTTTGCCGAAGCCCAGATGGACTATCAGGCGATCATCGCCGGCACTGTGGGCAAGGAGAACACCTACGGCACGATGGCCGGCCGGGCCAAGGCCACGCCGTTCACCTACTGCCGCATCTCCACCGATGACCTGCGCGGCGAGATCACCGGCTATGTGGGCCAGGGTGAGCTGACCGACGACCCCGTCTCCACCTTTGGCGGCGTTGCCGTGGCCTACATCCCGGACCTGCAGGACCTGCTGCGTTACATCTGCGAGTCGGGCCTGGAGCACCACGTCGCCGTCAATCCCTCGCAGGTCGGCGCCGCCGTGGCCGATGCCTTTGAGACCTACATGGGCTGGGAAGTCTACAACCACGACGCCTAGCTTGCGCTACCAGACCTGACAGGTTGGCGCCAACCTGTCAGGTCTGCCCCATCCCCCCCCTTTTGTCGCGGCATAGTTCTCGCTTGCTCTCAAGCAGCCTGCAACTATTGATGAGGGTCATGCTACCGATCTGGCAGCCATATGTCGATTTCTGGGGGCGCTACAAGGTCACCATCCTGACCGTCCTGGCCATCGCCGCCGTCTCCGCGGCCGGGCTCTTTGCCAGGGGCCGGCCTTTTGACCTGGGCGCTTTCCGCGCTGTGAACATGGGGCGCACCGGCCCGGCGCTCGACGCCCTGGGCGTGCTGGGCTACATCTTGGGCGCATATTGGTTCAACCTGGGCCTGTTCGCCCTGCTCTTTCTCCTCGGCAGGCGGCGCTTTGCCGCCAGTGCCTTGGGGGCGGTGGTGGCCGCTGGGCTGCTCGTTCTCTTGCTCAAATACCTGACCCACGAGCCGCGACCGGCGGAGGCGCTGCAGGGGGTGCGCCTGGTCGGCCCATTCGCCATCGGGCCGGCCTTCCCCAGCGGGCATGCCGAACAGGCCTTCCTGACCGCGTACCTGCTGGACGGCTACCTGGCCCGCCGCTGGTACGCGCAACTGGGGCTCTACAGTCTGGCCGGATTCGTCGCCCTCACGCGCGTCTATGTCGGCGAGCACCTGCCCAGCGACGTGCTCGCCGGCGCGCTGATTGGCGTGCTGTTCGGCATCCTCTGGACGCACAGCCGGCTTTGGCCCGGCCCCAACGAGCGCGAGGCATCATGAACGGCGCGCTGGCCGCCGGCCTGCCCTACGCCGCCGTGCCGCTCGCCCCCGCCTGCGATACGACCATCGCCCGCATTGCCTTCTTCCTAGCCGCCATCAGCACCTACTGGATCGCCGTAGCCGTCGCCCTCCTCTTCGTCGCCCTGCGGCCGCGCCCCGGCATCCTCAACGCCCTGATCATCGCTGCGATAACCTGGCTGATCCTGCGCGGGGTGGGCGCCCTGCTGCGCCTGCTGATGCCCTGCATGGCGCCCGATGCCGAGTCCGCTTTTGGCCTGGTCGTGGCGGTTGTCCTCAGCTACTTGCTGCCCCTGCGTCTGTGGCAGCGACTCCTCGTCCTCGCCATCGTGGGGCTGGCAGCGGGCACCCGCGCTGCCGCCCTGGGCTGCACCGTGCCCTTCGGGTTGGTCCTGGCTATCGCGCTGGTCGCCCTGGGCGCAGGGCTCGTGTGGCTCTTGGCGAATGGGCGAGCGACCCGCGCCCTCTGGCAGCGGGCGGGGCTGCGCCTAGACAACTGGGGGGCGAGCCGGGCACGCACGCCGCTGACCGGGCCCGTGCGTACCGTCCTGGCGGCGCAACTCGACCGGCATCTGGGCTTTACCATCGAGCGGCTCGAGCCGCTCGATGCGGCGGGGGTACACGCCTCCACGCCGCTCATCCTCAGCGGGCGGGACCGCGAGGGCCGGGAGCGAAAGTACTTTGTCAAGATCGTCAGCAAGATGAACTGGCAGACCAGCACCCTCTACGAACTGCTGCGCAGCCTACGCTACCGCCGCCGCCTGCGCGGCGGGGCGGTATGGCCCTCGCTCAAGGCGCTGGTGGAATACGAGCACTATATGATGCTGCTCTTCCGCCGCATGGGCGTGCCCGTGCCCGAGCCGCACGGGGTGTTCCGCCTGCAGCGGCGCGCCTATGCTCTGGCGAGTGGCTATCTCGAGGGCGCCCAGTCGCTGCGCGAGCTGGGCACCGTGCCGGAGGGGTACGTAACACAAGCCTTCCAGGCTCTGCGCCGCATGCAGGGGGCGGACCTGGCCCACCGCGATATCAAGGCCGGCAACCTGCTCCTGCTGCCGGGGGGCGGCCTGGCCATCACCGACCTGGCCCTGGCCGAGTACATCGCCGGCCGCCGGCACCTCGCCAGAGACCTGGCGGACATGCTCGTCGTCCTCGCTATGCGCCACGACCCGGAGAGGGTGGTCGCCCGTGCGCAAGAGGTGTTGGGCCTGCAGCCCCTGCGCGACGCCCGTGGGTACCTGCAGCGAACCCTTCTCAACACCGAGACGCAACA
>DAOUGZ010000097.1:0-10348 GCA_034428955.1 Anaerolineae bacterium
CTCCACGCGCCAACCCCCTTTAGTGCACACCATGTACTGGACGTACACATTGTAGCGCGCTCCTACGGCACTATCAAGTACCGCATGTGCTTTTTCGGGATTGCTCTCCTACCCTCCCAGCCGGGCCAGGCCCTGCTCGGCCAGGTCCTTCACGCCGGCATTGGCCCCGGCACTGTTCCGGTGAGAGGTAGGCCGGCGAGCAGGGCTCCCGGAGCCAGCCCTCAAAGGTCACACCCTCGGCCACGATCGAAGCGCCGAAATCGGCCAGCACCGGCTCGTCGTCGGGATCGAAGAGGATGTTGCCGGGCTTTAGGCTGCCGTGCACCACCCTGTGGCGGTGGGCATAGTCCAGAGCGGCGGCGACGGCCTGCACGATGCGCAACACCTCCGGCGCCGGCAGCCGCTCGCCGCGGCCGGCGGCCTCTTGCAGGCGCTGCTCGAGGGTCTGCCCAGGCACATGCTCGCGCACGAGGTAGCAGGAATCGCCTTCGCAGGCATAGTCGAGCACGGGGACGATGTGGCTGTGGTGGAGCCTGACCGCAGCGCGCGCCTGGTGCAGAAAGCGCCGGCTATAGTCCGCCTGTGCCCGCAGGTCGGCGCTGGGCACACGCAAGACCACGTCGCGGCCCTGGTTGGCCTGGTGGGCGCGGTAGACATCCGCAGAGGCGCTGCCGGCCAGGTGGCCGGTGATGCGGTATGGACCGAGCGAGTCGCCGATGCCAAGCTTCATGCCCGTGCTCCTTCGTGCTCTGAGACCCTGGGCATGATCCGCTGCAAGCGACACCCTGGCAGCGCCCCGGCAGGCGGCCGTACAATGCCCTCAATGCACATTATACTCCCATGCCCAACGCGCTACAAAGAGCGGGGCGGCATCAAGGGAGCGAATACTCGGCAAAATGCGCTGTTCTCGACAGGCTCGGCTCTGTGCGCATCATAGGGCGGGGCACGACTCTCCGGCGCCAAGAGCCCTTCGTGCCCCGCATCGCACCGGGGCCAGGCAATTCCGCGCAATGATATCGGGCTTTGCGGCCTCACAGGGGGAGAGGGAACGCCTAGCGCCCTGCCCGCCCAGAGCTCACCGGAAGATGAGCGGCAGGTGGGATACGTACACCTCATAGGCGACCTCGTAGGCGCCCATGTCGACCAGGGGCGGCGTGCCGCTGCCGGTATCGGGACGGCCGACGCAATCCACCCGGCGTGGGTTGCCGTCCAGGTCCAGGGGCAGGTCCTCTTCCGTGTCGCCGTCGCCATCCAGGTCGAGGGCATCGGGGGGAAGGGCGGCGTTGTCGCCGGCATCGATAGCGGCCGAACCCAGACCCAGGCGCAGGTCGCCGCCGGGCACGTCCGCCAGGCGCGGGTCGCGGTCGCTGTAGACGTGGTTCCCGGGCTTGCGCCAGCCGTACACCAGCGAGTAGTGGACATGTTCATCATCGAACAGATTGACCGATTCATACATGTCGGCGCTGTTGCCCCAGAGGATAGAGTTGCGCATGGTGTAGCCGCTGAAGTAGCTTGAGGTGTCAAAGTAGATGCCGCCGCCGGAGCCGGTCGCCGAGTTGCCGCTCATGGTGACATGGAGGAGGACGGGACTGCTGCGCTGGTTGTACATGCCGCCGCCGTCCCCGCCCGCGGCCGCGTTGCCCCAAAAAGCGGCGTTGACCAGCGTCGCATGGCTGTATTCGGTGTTCGCCACGCCGCCGCCGTCGACCGCCGTGTTGCCGGAGAAGACGACACTGTCGAGCAGCGGGCAACTGCCCGAATTGTAGAGCCCGCCGCCCCACTGCGTCGCCGAGTTGTCGCCAAAGGTCACGCGCTTGAGCCTGGCCATGCCGCTCTCGGTAGCCATGCCCCCGCCGTGTGCGTGCTCGCCGGTAGCGGCATTGCCGGCAAAGAGCACGTCCGTCAGCGTGGCGTTGCCCACGGCATGCATACCTCCGCCTCTGGCCCAATCGCTCGTGGCTGTGTTGGTGTAAAAGCGAACGTCTGTGAGGGCCGGGGCGCCATTGCGGGTGTAGAGCCCGCCGCCATGCTCGGCTTCGTTCAGGCTAAAGGTGACATCCTCCAGGGTGGGGCTGCTCTGGTCGCTGTACAGGCCGCCACCCTCGAGCCCGGCCACGTTGCCGCTGAAGGCGACGCCGTCGAGCGTGGGGTGGCTGCCGTTCAGGTTAGCCATGCCGCCGCCACGGGGCGCCGAGTTGTCGCTGAAAGAGCCGCCCAGGAGCGTGGGGCTGCTTGCGTCGGTGAACATCCCTCCGCCCTCGCTGGCCGCCGTATTGCCGGTAAAGATCGTATCGGTGAGTGTCAGCGCACCGCTGCCGTTCACGGCGCACAGCCCGCCGCCGTCCTGGGCCGCGTTGCCCTGCAAGGTCACGCCGGTCAGCCGCAGCTCGCCGTCACTCGAGATGTAAAGGCCGCCGCCGTTGGACGTGGCCTCGTTGTCGGTAAAGGCCCCGCCGTTCAGCGTGCCTACCCCGGTGCCTCCGATGTCCATCCCGCCGCCGAAATTGGCGCTGTTGAGGGTAAAGGTCACCACGTCCATCGTAAAGCTGCTGTCGTAGCTGTACATCCCGCCGCCGGAGCCGCTCGCGGCATCATTGCCGCTAAAGGTCACGTTGCTGAGCGTCAGGCTGGCGCCGTCTGCGGCCAGGCCCCCGCCGCGGAGGTCCGCCGTATTGCCGTGCAAATCGCCAAAGTTCAGCTCGGCTACCGCGAGATCGCCCGCATACAGGCCGCCGCCGATATTGGCGTGGTTGAGTTCAAAGGTGACCAGGTCCAGGGTGGGGCTGGCAGCGCGGATGTACATCCCGCCACCGGAGCCACCCTCGGCGGTGTTGCCGCAAAAGCTCACGTTGCGGAGCGTTGGGCCGGCGCCGTCCACATACATGCCGCCGCCGTTATGAGCGGTGTTGGCGGTAACGACGAGGTTGTGCAGCCTGGGGCTGGCGCCACCGTGTACGAGAATGCCGGCGCCGCAGCCCGTGTCTGGGCAAGTGACGTCGTCGGCGTTGCCGCCGCTGATGGTAAAGCCGTCGAGCAGGGCGGTGGAGCCGACATCGGCCTCGGCGGTCACGACATGGTAGCAGTTGTCGCTCGGGTCGTCTGCCGTGCCGATATCACCGCTGAGCGTTGTCGTGTAGAGCGCCAGGTTGCGCGCGTCAAAGGTGCCGTCGCCACCACCGGTGGGAAAGCCGCCATAGATCTGCACGTCGTTTTTGAGCATGAAGGTGGCATCTCGATCGGGGTCGCTGCTGGGCTTGTAGGTACCCTCGGCCACCCAGACCTGCCAGTAGAGCTCCTCCTCAGAACGATTTAGCGCCTGCTGGAGGTCGGTGAACGCATCCGCCCACGAAGTGCCTTCGTTGGTGCCTTGCGCGTTGGCGTCTACATGGTAGATAGACACCTGGGCGCGGACCACCGGCGCGGGCGCAGAGCCGAGCATCAGAGCGAGGAGCAGGGCCAGGGCGAAGACAGGGCGCAACAAGGGAAGCGAGCACAGGGCGTGCATAATAATCCTCCCATAGGCGGCGTGGGGCGCAGCCAGGCGCGACAACGCCCTGAGGCTCAGTAGTGCAAGCGCTTTGGATTCTAGATAATCTCAAGACTTTGTCAAGTTTGCGCGCCCCCGGGCGCGCAGGGAGTAGGCGAGGGAGCCTGCCCATCAAGTAGAGGCTTCCAGCCGCTTGCCTCCGGGGGCAGGGGCCGCTACCCGGGGCAAAAACGGCTCAAGCCGTTAAGACATGGGCCGGCGCGTTCGGCTCGCCTATCCCCGCCGGGCGACGCAGAGATCATCCTCCCGCGAGACGCGGATGGGGAAATCAAAGGCGTCTATCTGCAGAGCGATCTCGCGGTCCATGGCGTGGAACCAGGGGCGCGCGGGGTCACCGTACTTTTGTGACTCGGCGCCCACCTCCACCAAGCAGCGCACACAGGTGCGGTCCGGCCGGCGGCCGTCGAGCAGGTTGCGGATGTAGAGAGCGCACTGTTCGTCCTCGTCGGAGCGCACGCGGCCCTCGGCGCCCATGGCCACAATGGTGACCAGGGGCGGCGCTGCGCGGCGGATGGCCTCGGCAGTGGCGCGGGCGACGGTGAGCGAGGCGGCATAGAGCGCACTCGCCCCCTCGGCGGCACAGACGCCCACCGTGCCGGCCCGCGTAGACTGGATGAGCACACGCCCCGCCAAGTCCGCCTGCGATAGCTCGTAAGGCGAGTTGCTGAGGTCAAACCCCTCCGGCTTGCGGCCGGCCACCTCGCCCATGCACAGCTCGCCCAGCCCGCGCCGGCGCAGGTTGAGCGCCTCCTCGGGCGTGGCGGTGAGCAGAATGCGCTCGGCCCCCCGCGAAAGTGCTACCGCGGCGCTGGTGAAGGCGCGGTAGACGTCAATAATGACCACCGTCCCCTCGGCGCGGCGCGCGCTCTCGATCAGGCTCTCCAGGCGTATCTCCATGTGTCCCTCACTGCTGTGATGTATTCCGCAGAGTATAGCCCCGGCAGGCCGGCCGACGCAAGCGCGGGGAGGGGAGACGATTCACCGCAAAGAACGCCAAGGGAATCTGCACTTGCAGTGCCTGTGCCGGCCCGCGGAAGCATGGCAGCGACAGACTCTCTTTGAGATCTTGGCGTTCTTTGCAGTGAATCCGTCCTCCCCACCCTGGCACACGTCTTGCGGGCCTGACAGGGACTCTGCAGTCCCACGGAGGGTTGGAGTGCGTATCAGCAAGCGGACGTTGGCGGCAATAGAGATGCCCTATGCGGTCGAGGCGCTCTCTCTTGGCGGTCGGACCCACTTTTTGGCGGCGACCCAATCCCACGGCCCCTGCCTGCTCTTCTCCCCGCCCGATTGGCGGGCCTCGGTCGTATGGGAGGGGCCGGGCGGGGCTATGCGCATGGCGCCGGTTCCGGGCCGCGACGGGGCGTTTCTGGCCGTGGAAGGCTTTTTCCCCATCTTTCAGTCCGATGGTGCGGGCATTGTCTATGCCGAGGCGGGCGCCAGCCCGGCAGAGCCGTGGCACGTCAGGCGCGTGCTGGACCTGCCTTTTGTGCACCGCATCGCCACCGTCTACGTCGGCGCCGAGCCTTACCTGGTGGCGTCCACGCTCTGCGGCGGCAAAGCGTTCCGCGATGATTGGTCCCAGCCGGGCGCGGTATATGCCGGCCCCATACCGCCGGATGCCACGGGGAACTGGGCGCTGCAGCCCATCTTGACGGGAATTACCAAGAACCACGGTCTGCACGTGACCCGCGCAAACGGTCACCAAGCCGTCTTGATAGCCGGGCACGAGGGCGTCTTCAGGCTACAGGCGCCGGTCGCCCCAGGCGAGCCGTGGCCCAGCGAGCGGTTGATCGACCGCGAGACCAGCGACGTCTTTGCCGCCGACCTGGATGAGGATGGCACCGCTGAGCTGTTGGCCATCGAGCCCTTTCATGGCGATACCATGGCCATCTACAGGGAGCAGCGCGAAACCTGGGAGAGGGTGCTCTCGATGCCGGCCACCGACGGGCACGCCATCTGGAGCGGGAGCCTGCTGGGGGCGCCCGCCGTGGTCGTGGGCAGCCGTGGCGGGAACAAGGAACTGGCGCTCTTGCGGCCACAGAATGGGGATTTGGGGGCCATGGAGCGCCGCGTGATCGACGCGGGAACGGGGCCCATCCAGGTGGCAGTGGCGCACGAAAGGGAACGGGAGCTGATCCTCAGCGCCAACGACGGCACGGGCGATATCGCTCTCTACGAACTGACCGCGGGCTAGTAGTCTGCCGCATTGATTTCGATGGCCTACATGGCGCCTCTAGTCGGCTGGCGCCACCCCTTGGCGCAGCCATCATAATCTCTGCGGGCCACTACTAGCACCGATACCTTTCGGACAAGGCACAGCTGGCCGTTCGCTATGGGGCTTTCAGCTCAACCGCGCCGTGAATACCGTCACCGAAGCCGGCGGAAAGACGTGCCGTATACTGTTCCGAACCCAGGTGACCGGCGCCGGATAGGGCTTGAGCGTCTCCGGCGCATCAAAGGTGTTTTGCGCCCGGATGTCGCTATGGCTCAGTACGGTGCATTCTACCTCGCCGAACTCGGCGCCCGTCAACTCGATGGCCGTTTCCTGCGCGGCGCTCACGTGGGGGTTGACGACGCTGAGGGTCAAGTCCTTCCCTTTTAGCGATGCCGAGCCGGTCAGGCCCGGCACTCGCCTTTCCTGCCCTTCATCTGTGAAAGGTATGTCGGCGGCCTCGAAAACGGCCCGCACCGTCGCCGCACCCCGGTGCGGGAGGTACATGCTAAAGACATGGTAGGTGGGTGTGATAAGCATCCGCTCGCCCTCGGTGTGGATCAGCATCTGCCCCATGTTCACCGCCTGGGCCAGGTTGGCCATGGCGACCTCATCGGCGCGCCGGTGAAAAAGGTCCAGAATCGAGGCCGCCGCCAGGGCATCGCGAAGCGTGTTATCCTGCCAGAGGTCCTGGGGCTCGCTGCTCTCGCGTAGTGGGTGCCAGGTGCCCCACTCATCCAGGGTCAGGCCAATCCGGCGCTGCGGATCAAAGCCGTCCATGATCGCTCGATGCTGCTTGATGAGATCTTCCATCGCTTGCACGCGCCCAAACAACCGGCACCATCGTTCGACGCCATAGTCATCCTGCGGACCGGCCTGGTCATCGAGGTAATAGTGCGCCGAGAAGCCGTGGATCCTGCTGTGCCCCTGCAGCTTGGTAAAGAAGCGCCGCGTCCAGTCGGCATCGTTGCGACTGGGACCGACGGCGATGAGGTACAGGGGCGCGCCCGGAATGTCCGGTAAGAAACTCGAGAAGCGCATGTACTCCATCGCGTAATCTTCGGGCGCAAGATGTCCCCCGCAGCCCCAGGCCTCGTTGCCCACGCCCCAGTACCGCACCCGAAAGGGCTCTGGCGATCCGTTGGCCGCGCGGCGCTCGGCTAGGGTGCTGCCGGCCGGGAAATTGCAGTACTCCACCCAGCGCTGCATCTCGGCCGGATCGCCCATGCCGGCATTGCCGGAGATGAGAGGCTCGGCGCCGAGCAGCCGGCAGAAGCGCATGAACTCGTGGGTGCCGAAAGCGTTGGCTTCGATTTCGTTGCCCCAGCTAAAGTTTACAGTCCGTGGCCGCTCCGCGCGCGGGCCGATGCCGTTCTCCCAGTGGTACTCGTCGGCAAAGCAGCCGCCGGGCCAGCGCACGGTGGCGGGGCCGATCCTGCGCAGCACCTCGATGACGTCTCGGCGCAGGCCGTCAATATTCCGGATCGGCGATTCCTCGCCGACCCAAATACCGCCATAGATGCCCTGCCCGAGGTGCTCCGTGAAAATGCCGTACAACTCGGGACGGACTTGGGCGAGGGTATCCTCCACAGCAATCCGGATACGCGCTGCAGGCATGAGCGCCTCCTCCACCTCTAGGGGCGCTCCCTGGCCACCAGTTCGTGCCAGAACGAGGGCGCTTGACGGTGGTCCTCGACCACTACCCGTTCGCCCCGGTCGCAGAACCCAAACAGCACTTCGGTCAGAGGCAGAGGGGCCTGGCGTTCGCGCGCCTCGCGCAAAAAGTAGGGCAACTCGCGGAACTTGATCGGCACCAGATTGGCCTCACCCCGCTCAACCTGCCTGGCCACCTCGGAAAAGTCCCGTCGCCAACGCCCCTCGTCGCCGATGGCTCTGCAGATTGTCGCCGCATCGACCCCACAGCGTATACCAAAAGACACGGCTTCGAGGTAAGCCGCATTCGCCAGGGCCATCATCAACTGGTTGACACCCTTGACGACCTGCCCGCTGCCAACGGGACCGCAGTAGGTGATGCAACAATCGCCGCCAATCGCCTCTAGAATGGGCCGGCAGTGCATCGCCGTGACCTCCGGCCCGCCCACGAACATGTGCAGCCGGTGCTCCTCAATGCCGGTGGTAAACCCGCTGACCGGGACGTCCAGCAGGTCAACGCCCCGGACCGCAAAGGCCGCCGCAAGGCGGCGCGTCTCCGGCGGCGTTGTCGTCCCCAGGTCGATGACCGTCTGCCCGGCGCGGAGGTGGGGCAACAGCTCCTGCTCTGCGACCTGCACAAACGTCTCCGAGGAGGGCAGGCTGGTCATGATAACCTGGCTGCGGGCCACAAGATCGGCCACGCTCGTAGCGGCTTGTGCCCCCTGAGCAATTGCCGCGTCGAGCGCACTGCGGGCCGTGTCGAAGGCATGGAGTGTATAGCCCGCCTGGAGCAGGTTGTGCGCCATCCGTGACCCCATCTGTCCCAGGCCGATGAAACCAAGGACGGGTCGAGCTTCTGCCATAGCGGCCTCCCGTACCCCTTTCTCGCAGGCTGCCGATTACGCGAGTAGAGCCCTGAGGACCGTCGCCGAGGCTGGGGGGAAAACGTGCCGCGCTGTTTTCCCGCCCCAGACGACCGGCATCGTACAGGGTTTCAGCGTATCCGGCGCATCGAACGAGTTGGCGGCATGGATGTCTTCGTGGGTGAGCGTCAGGCAGGCGACCTTCTGGAACTCGGCGCCCTCCAGTTCGATGGCGGCCTCTATCGCCTCATCAACGCTCGGGTTGACGGCGCTGAGAGTGAGCGCCTTGCCCTTGAGCGATGCCGAACCGGACAGTTTGGGCAACAGGTGTACCTGTTGATCCTGTTGGTAACGGATCTCTTCCACCTCGAACATCGAGCGCAAGCTCTGGCCGCCGATATGGTCACGGTACATCTCGTAGACGTGATAGGTCGGCGTTATGACCATGTTGTTGCCGTCGGTAAAGATCAGTGCCTGCATAACGTTGATGGCCTGAGCGATGTTGGCCATCTTGACGATATCGGCATGCCGGTTGAACACATCCAGGGCGCTGGCGGCGGCGAGCGCATCGCGCAGCGTGTTCTGCTGCTGCAGGCACGACGGGTCGCACTCACGCCCAGGCAGGTGCCAGGTGCCCCACTCGTCCACCAGGAGGTCAACACGGCGCTGGGGGTCAAACCCATCCATGATCCCTCGCTGCTGAAGGATCATCTCCTCCAGGCCCCGCACATGGGCCAGCAAGCGATACCATCCCTCGGCCGTGTAGCCGGCCTTTTCCCCGTCATGGTCGACCAAATAATAGTGGGCAGAGAAGCCGTGAATCTGATCATAGTGCCCCAACTTGGTAAAGAAGCGGCGCGTCCACTCCGGGTCGTTGCCGTTCGGGCCGGCGCCCACAATGTACACGGGCGTGCCGCTGAGGTCCCGCAAATAGTTGGAATAGCGCCTGAACTCGAAGGCATAGTCCTCGGCCTCGATCGCCCCTCCGCAGCCCCAGGCTTCATTGCCGATCCCCCAATAGCGCACCCGGAAGGGCTCCGGAGAGCCGTTCTCAGCCCGACAGCAAGAAAGGGTGCTGCGCCCCTGAAAGTTGCAGTACTCCAGCCAACGCTGGATCTCGCGCGGGCTGCCGCTGGTGCCGATATTGCCGACAATGAACGGTTCGGCGCCGACGAGGCGACAAAAGCCCACGAACTCGTGGGTGCCGAACCAGTTGGGCTCGATCTCCTGACCCCACCACAGATTGACGCGCTCGGGCCTGCCGGACCGCGGCCCGACCCCATCCTCCCAATGATAGTCGTCGGCGTAACAGCCGCCCGGCCAACGTATGACCCCCGGCCGGATACGCCGCAGTGCCCGGACGACATCGCGCCGGATGCCGTCGATATGGGCGATGGGCGAATCCTCACCCACCCAGATGCCTTCGTAAACCCCCTTCCCGACATGCTCCACCAGCAAGCCGTGAAGGTTGGGGCTGATGTAGCCGACTGGCTCGTCTACGTGCACCCGAATCTTGCTCACCGCCATAGGTAACTCCCTGCCTGCCCTTTGTTACACTGGGAGTGAAACCTCGGATCCCTGCAGCAGCCAACCAGGGTGGTGGTAGGTTCCATCGTAAGAATCGTTGATTTTGTAGAGCTCGTACTGGCCACGGGACCCGGCCCCGGCCGTCCTGGCCCGCAGTTCGGAGACCTCATCCGGGCTGAGGGGCCGGAAGGTCCGCGCCGCCTCCAGCGCCTGGTTGAGGATGGGCATGGAATCGCAGCCGGTGATAACCACCGAAGTCGGCAGGCCCATGGCGTAGTGGAGGCACTCCACGGGGGTGACGAGCCCGCTCTTCAGAATATGCGGATCGCCCATGGGCTTCATCCCCAGCACGCCGATGCCGTGTTGGACCAGCACCGGCACGACCTCCTTCTCAAAACTGCGGTAGTGGGGGTCCATGACGTTGAGCGGGAGCTGCACGGCAGCAAAGGTCACGCCGTGGTCCAGGGCCGTCTCCAGCATCTTGAGATGAATGCTTGGGTCCTTGTGGCCGGTAAAGCCGATATAGCGCACCTTGCCCGACTG
>DAOUGZ010000098.1:0-5329 GCA_034428955.1 Anaerolineae bacterium
TTCCGTCGCCTCCTCGCCTGGGTTGGGATGCAAATCTAGAGACAATACCCCCCAATGCGGCGCATCGGGTCCAGAGAGGGCCAAACGCACTATTGACAGAGTGTGCGCAGCGTAGTACAATAGGGCCTCACACAGAACATTAGTTCCCCTCCGGTTAACCCATCCTTTGGTATTTGCCCCTTGCAGGGGCCGTACCGTGCGCTATCCGCCCGCTCGCACAGCGATGTGCAGCATCGTTCACCCCCCGAGGGCCGGCATGGAACCTGAGCATATCATCATCCGCGGCGCCGCGCAGCACAACCTGAAGGGTATTGACGTCTCGATCCCGCGCTACAAGCTGGTGGTGCTGACGGGCGTAAGCGGCAGCGGCAAATCGTCTCTGGCTTTTGACACGATCTATGCTGAGGGGCAGCGCCGCTATGTGGAGAGCCTCTCGGCCTATGCTCGCCAGTTCCTGGGCCAGATGGAAAAGCCCAAGGTCGACTATATCGGCGGCCTGAGCCCGGCCATCGCCATCGAGCAAAAGGCGGTCAGCCGCAACCCCCGCTCCACGGTGGGCACGGTGACCGAGGTGCTGGACTATTTGCGCGTGCTCTTTGCCCGCATCGGCCAGGCCCACTGCCCCCAGTGTGGGCGAACGGTGCAGTCGCAGAGCGCCCAACAGATTGCGGACCAACTGGCGGCGCTGCCGGCGGGCACGCGCTTCCAGCTCCTGGCGCCGGTGGCGCGCCAGCGCAAGGGCACCCATGCCGACCTGTTGGAGCAGGCACGCCGCGACGGCTATGTGCGCGCGCGCATTGACGGCGTGCCGGTGGACCTGGCGAACCCGATCAAGCTGGCCAAGACGAAGCAGCATACCATCGAGCTGATTGTGGACCGGCTGCAGGTTCCCCGGGCGGAGGCCGCCCCCGAGGAGCGCGAGGGCTTTGTCTCCCGCCTGGTAGATTCGGTGGAGACGACCCTGCGCGCGGGCGAGGGCCTGCTCATCGCCGACCTCTGGCCCCAGGAGAGTCCATCGCATGTGGGTCCCATGGGGCAGGGCCTGGGCGAGGGGCGCGAGCTGGTGCTGAGCGAGCAGAACGCCTGCCCGCACTGCGGCATCTCCTTCCCGAACCTCTCGCCGCAGCTCTTTAGCTTCAACTCGCCCCTGGGTATGTGCCCGGAGTGCAACGGCCTGGGCACGCAGCTCAAGGTGGACCCGGGGCTGATCATCCAGGACCCAGCGCGCTCGATCCTCGACGGGGCGCTGCGCTGGTACGGCGACCTGCGGCCCAAGCACAAGTACGGCTCGCGGCGCCGCCTGGAGTGCATCGCCCAGCACTATGGGGTGGACCTGGAGCAGCCCTGGCAGGACCTGCCCGAATCCTTCCGCGACATCCTCCTCTACGGCTCAGGCGATGAGAAGGTCCGCATCTCTTACCACAGCGAAGGGCGAGACAGCACCTGGTCCGGCGAGAGCAACCGCCCCCTGCGCGGCATCGTGGCCGAGATCAACCGCCTTTTTCGCCAGACCAACTCGGACTATACCAAGCGCTGGTACATGAGCTTTATGAGCACCCAGCCCTGCCCCGGCTGCGGCGGCGCCCGCCTGCGCCCCGAGGCGCGCGGCGTGACCGTCGGCGGCAAGACGGTCACCGAGGTGGGCGAGATGGCCATCGACGAGGCTCTGAGCTGGGTGAACGGCCTGGAAGGCGCGCTGAACAGCGAGGAGATCGAGATCGCCGGCGAGGTGCTGAAAGAGATTCGCGCGCGGCTGCAGTTCATGCTCAACGTGGGCCTGCATTACCTGACCCTGGACCGGCCGGCGCCCAGCCTCTCCGGCGGCGAGGGGCAGCGCATCCGCCTTGCCAGCCAGATCGGCTGCGGCCTGGTGGGCGTGCTCTACATTCTCGATGAGCCCTCCATCGGCCTGCACGCCCGCGACAACCGCTCGCTGCTGGATACCCTCCTCGCCCTGCGCGACATGGGCAACACCGTGCTGGTGGTAGAGCACGACGCGGAGACGATGCAAGCCGCCGATTGGCTGCTGGACCTGGGCCCCGGTGCGGGCGTCCTGGGCGGCGAGGTGGTCGCCGAAGGCACGCCCAGCCAGGTGGCCGCCAATCCGCGCTCGCTGACCGGCCGCTACCTCTCGGGCGAATTGGCGGTGACGGCGCCCAACGGCCAGCAGCGGCGCGAGCCGAACGGCCAGGCGCTGACCGTGCAGCGTGCGCGCCTGCACAACCTCAAGGAGGTTACGGCGCGCTTTCCGCTGGGCTTGATGACCTGCGTGACGGGGGTGAGCGGCAGCGGCAAGAGCAGCCTGGTGGCGGAGACCCTCTACCCGGCGCTGGCCCGCGCCCTGCACAACGCTCAGAGCACCCCCGGCCCCTACGAGCGCATCGAGGGCCTGGAGCACCTGGACAAGGTGATCAATATCACCCAGGACCCCATCGGGCGCACGCCACGCTCGAACCCGGCGACCTATGTGGGCCTCTTTGATAACATCCGCCGTGTGTTCGCCAGTGTGCCGGAGGCCAAGGCGCGCGGCTATGAGGCCGGCCGCTTTAGCTTTAACGTCAAGGGCGGGCGCTGCGAGGCCTGCAAGGGGCACGGCCAGAAGGTCATCGAGATGCACTTTTTGGCCGATGTCTGGGTGGCCTGCCAGGAGTGCAAGGGGACGCGCTTTAACCGCGAAACGCTGGCCATCAAGTACAAGGGCAAGAACATCGCCGAGGTGCTGGACATGGACGTGCAGGAGGCGCTCGAGTTCTTTGCCCATCACCCCAAGATCGCCCGCCAGTTGCAGACGCTGCACGATGTGGGCCTCGACTATATCAAGCTGGGGCAGGCGGCCACGACCCTCAGCGGCGGCGAAGCACAGCGCATCAAGCTGGCCAAGGAACTGAGCCGGGTAGCCACAGGGCGCACCCTTTACATCCTCGACGAGCCGACCACCGGCCTGCACTTTGCCGACATCCAGCGTCTGCTGGACGTGCTGCACCGCCTGGTCGACGCGGGCAACACGGTCGTCGTCATCGAGCACAACCTGGACGTCATCAAAACCGCCGACTGGATCATCGACATGGGGCCCGAAGGCGGCGATGCCGGCGGACGCATCATCGCCGAGGGCTCACCGGAGGCGATCATGAGGGTGGGAACCAGCTACACCGGCCAGGCGTTGAGGAGTGTGTTGGCGAGGGAGTATGCGTGAGGCGGCAGACGTAAAGCGTAATGCGTAACCTCGACCCAAAAGGCGACTTTACGCTTTACGCTTGTTGCGCTCACCACCCAATCGCCGCGCCGTCGCCGCGGGGGTCGGCGCCGCCGCAAAAGACGCCGCGCACGGGGTCGATGGCGATGGCCTGAGCCTGGCCAACGCGGTCGCACCAGTCCTCGGCTACGGTGACGTCGTGCCCCATTTCGCGCAGTTGGCGCAGTACGGCGTCGGACACCTGTCCCTCGATGTGGAGCGTGGACGGCTGGGTATCGGATCCGGGCAGCAGGAGCCAGCGCGGCGCTTCGATGGCCTGCTGGATGTTGTAGCCGAAATCGACCACGCGGGTGACCAGAGCCGCCTGGACCTGCGCCTCGTTCTCCCCGCCGGAGGCGCCAAAGGCCAGCCAGGGCCGGCCACCGGCAAAGAGCATGGCCGGCATCAGCGGCAGGGCCGGCCGCTTGTGCGGCGCGAGGTGGTTGGGGTGTTCCTCGTTCAGAGAGAAGGAGGCACCGGCATTGTTCAGCAGCACCCCCGTCCGCCCGGCGACGACGCCCGCCCCAAACTCGGCGTGCAGGCTCTGGATCAGTGAGACGGTCAGGCCGCTCTCGTCCGTCGCCGCGATGTAGCCGGTAGCCTGGCCGGCCGCGGGCACGGCGGGGCAGGGCTGGCCCAGGAGCAGCGCGCCCATAGCGTACTCGGCCAGAGTCCGCGCGTGTTCCGGGCGAATCAGCTCGCGGCGCTTGGCGACGTACGCCTCGGAGAGCAGTTCGTCGAGCGGAAGCGGCACGTGGTTGAGGTCGCCGATGCGCCCGGCGAGGTCGGCCACGGTCACCTTGCCGGCCTCGGCCAGGACGTGATAGTAGCGCGCCGTGCCGTCGCCCATGCTGCGCACGTCCAGCCCGGCCAGCAGGCTGAGGGTGAACAGCGCCGCGACTCCCTCCGAGTTGGGCGGGAACTCGAAGAGGGTATGCCCCCGATAGGCACTGCCCAGCGCGCCGGCCCAGTCGGAATGGTGGTCCTCCAGGTCCTCTTGCGTCAGCAGCCCCCCACGCCCCTCCACAAAAGAGACCAGCTCGCCGGCCAGGTCGCCCTGGTAAAAGGCCTCGGGTCCGTCATCGGCCAGGGTGCGCAGGGTCTGCGCCAGGTCGCTCTGCACGAGCACATCGCCCTCGGCCAACGGCCGGCCGCCGGGGAAAAAGACGGCACGCGTGGTATCATAGTGCTCCAGGGCCGACCGGTGGCGGGCCAGTGCGGCGGCCAGCCTGGCCGAAACGGGAAAGCCCCTCTCCGCCAGGCCGATAGCCGGCTCCAGGAGCTGGTCCCAGGGCAATGCGCCCCAGCGCGCGTGCACATCGCCCCAAGCGGCGACGGCGCCCGGAACGGTATTCGCCGCCAGGACGCCACGCAGCGGGATGGCTTCGTGGCCGCGGTCGCGATAGCCTTCGATGGTGGCCTGATAGCCCGAGTAGCCGGAGCCGTTGAGGCAGATGGGCCGCTCGTGCCCCGGGGTCCAGAGCATAAAGAGGGCGTCGCCCCCCAGGCACGCCATGTGCGGACCCACGACGGAGAGCGCCAGGCCGGCGGCCACGGCGCCGTCGATGGCGTTGCCGCCCTGCTGCAGGGCCCAGATCCCAGCCTCAGCGGCCAGATAGTGGGGCGCGGCGACCATGGCGCGCGTGGCCATCGTCAGGGGGCGTCCGGTGGGCGTTGCGGGGAGCGTGCTCTGCATAGGCCAGGCTTCCTCCTTGCGCGGCACTGGGGTTGGCTGCAAGCCGGTCGAGCCGGCCGAGCCCCTGGAACGCGACCGGAAAAGAGCAAGAAGTATACCAAGGCGGATTGTGCGTCCTCGAAAAAGTGGTATCACCGCAGAGGGCGCGGAGAGCGCCGAGATCCCTCCGAGCTTTCTCGGCGCTCTCTGCGTTCTCTGCGGTGAATCACGGACCCGTTTCCGGAGCGGCCACCTCTACCATGATCGTGTTCTGGATGTGGTTGCCCATGCGATCCGTCAGGTTCAGGCGTAGCTGGTACGTCCCCGGCGGCACCTGGGTGGTGTCCCAGGTACCGAGGGGGCCGTCGTTCACCGGCTTTTGATAGCGCGCCGGGCCGATGGGCGTCCAACTGCCGCCCTGG
>DAOUGZ010000099.1:0-1930 GCA_034428955.1 Anaerolineae bacterium
GGTACGGGCGGTCCGCTTGCCGGTTGCTGCGGCCATTGCGGCGGCCACGAGCGGCGGCGTCAGCAGGATGGGGGTCCACATCCAGCGCTGGTTAAAGCTGCCGCGCCGATGTTCGAGGTAGGCCTCAACGCCGGAGAAGAGGGCAAAGTGGGCAGCCAGAAGGGCCAGGCCGCGCTGCAGGCGCGCCTGGCGCAGAATCCCCGCTCTCCGAAAACCATTTGAGCCGGCCCTGATCACCCTCATCGCCCGGCACCTCCACGGCCCCTCTCTGCCACTCCCCGCGCCAGGATGGTCGCCGTCAGCCCAAAGAGGCCCACGCTACCCAGCAGCAGGGGGGCGAAGAGGGGCGGCCCCATAGACAGGTTGTACGTGCCGAACCGAAAGCTGCCCGGCATGCGCCGCGCCCCGCGCAGGTGCAGCCAGGTGCCCACGAGCCCGTCCGCCAGGAGCACGAGGGAAGCCCAGGGCAGGAGCGAACGCGCCGCGCGCCGGCTAAACACCGCCGCCAGGCCGGCCGCACCCGCCAGAGGCGAGAGGATGACGGGCGTCCACATCCAGCGGTTTCGATAGGCGCCGCGCTGGTGCTCGACAAAGGACTCAAAGCCGTTGGTCAGGGAGGCGAGGGCGGTCAGCAGGGCCATTGCCTGCTGCAGGCGCTCCTCACCGGCCTGGCCCCGTGCCTCAATCGATCCGGACACTGCCAACTCCTTTACATACCGGTAGGCATTGGCGCTACTGGTGGGCCGCGACCCTCCCCCCGGCTGCAACCTCGGCCTCGGCGCCCTGGGGGACGAGGGGCAGGATTTCGCCCCCGTGGTGGAGCACAGCGACCCGCGCCTCCCTGCCCACATGTTGGAAGGCCATATCCAGGGCTTCCTGCGGCGTTTCGGCATGGAGAAAGCCCAGGCGCTGCTTTTCGCTGGCTGTGATGCCCGGCGAGACCATGATGCCCGTTGCTCGTTCCTTCACCACCCAGGCCGTGAGGGCCATAATGCCGGCGGCGACGATATCCTCCAGTTCGCTGCTCTCGACCAGGCGCCGCAACTCGGCCAACGGCCGGACGCCATACTCGAGCACCGCCGGATGGTGCCTGGCGACCCCCTCCGGGCAGGGTGTTACCAGGATCACGACGCCGCCGCGCCGCACCGCCAACTCGCTGGCGTAGACGGCCTTGCCCGCCTGCCAAAAGTCCACGTCGGCAGGGTAAGAGTCGATGACCACAATGTCTGCCGGCGCTGGGAGCTGCAGGCCATAGACATCGCGTGCGACCTCCACACCATGGCGATGGGCGGCGACAGGGTCGCCGGCAAAAACCGCCGCCACATTCCCTTCCGTGCCTTGGACGACGTTGACAATAAAGCGCAGCCCCACGCGCCGCCCCATGTCGTCCAACTCGCGGCGAATGGGGTTGTCTTCGTTGCCCAGGACCTCCCGCGCCGGCATCTGGGCAGCGAGCCAGTGCATGTCTCGCCTGCCTGGAGGCGGCCCGGTGACGCCGGGGTAGATGATCTTGCTCCCCCCGCTAAAGCCCGGGATGCGGTGCGGCACGATGTGCCCCAGCCCAATCACCAGGTCGGCCTCGGTGACGCGGCGGTTGACGACGATGGGCAGCCCGCCGGACGTCTCTCCCGCGTTCACGTTGTCCTGTACGCTCTGCCAGTGGTGCTGCCGGACCTCATAGTCACGCACGGGCTCCGGGCCAAGCTTGCGTTCCAGTTCCTCGCCCGTCATGGGGCGGTGTGTGCCCGAGGCGAGCAGGATCCGGATATCGCCCTGGCCCACCCCCGCTGCCAGCAGCTCTTGCAGCACCGGCGGCAGCATCTCGGCGACCGGTGTGGGGCGGGTAAAGTCGTCGCTCAGCAGCAGCACCCGATCGCCCCGCCTGGCCAGCCTGCCCAGCGGCTCGCTTTCGATGGGGTTACGCAGGGCC